>NZ_JBHLVO010000011.1:0-150634 GCF_042433335.1 Metabacillus herbersteinensis | reverse complement strand
TCAATAGTAATGTTTCAAACAAGGTATAACGTCCTTTCGGCTGCCATTACTACTTAAGAAATTGATAGTACAGATACTATGTATCGGGTTTGTAGTATAACTTAATGTCTACTTTATCTTATCAGATATTTACAACAACGTTAACAGCTGCGTTTGAAGGAGTTTTTTCCTATAAAACGGTCAGTTTTTATTTGGGAACAGAAGTTTCAACGATTGAATTAGCTATCAAAGATTTAACGGAAACAGAAGCAGCTGAAACGGAGATTTTAGTTAATCGTATTATCAAGGAAATTGGCCGATCGTTAGGACCTGTTGGAGGCCAAATGCATTTGGAACTACATAGACAAACCATGATAGTTCGGATATTACTAAAGATTTTTCATAAATTTTGATATAAACACACTTTTTTCATTAAAAACCGTATGTTATCTTGTAAAAGGATAAAATTTATGTATAATAATTAATAATAACAGTTTGGCAGGTGATTCACATTTTTCCGATGGACTCTAATGAAGCGAAGAAATTACTTTCTCATATGTACAATGAGGTATCAAAGGAATTGTTCGGTGTCGGTACAACACTGCTGAAGGTTACAGTTGAGCAGAATGTGATTTCGTTTCAAGCTATACACCGTCGTGCTCCGCGTTCTGCTGCTTTAGAGGGTGAGGTTCCTAATTTAAAGCAAGAAGTCGACTTTCATATGTCACTTCTTTTTAAGAAGAAAATAAGAAAAAAGATGGAAGAACAGACGAGTTGGGATATCGAAGCTGTTCTAAGAGATTATGACTCAGCTACCCAACGTGCTTTTACGAATATAGTAATAAAGGAAAATTAAAATAATGGATTTCCTACTCGGATTTATCTGAAGAGGAACGCCAAAATATCGAGACTACATGATAGGCTTATCTTTGTTTACAAAGAAAAGACAATCTTGGGTAGAATTTTTATTCTATTTAAGATTGTCTTTTTTTTTTTAATAAATAATCAAGAAAGGCAATACTAAACACAAATAAAATATTGGAGGTTTAAATGATGAAAAAAATTGTTAGTTGTCTCATAGTGTTATCTCTGTTTGTATTAGTTGCATGTACTTCAAATGAAAATCCTACTAGTGAAAAGGAAAAGCCAGCGAAATTGGTAATTTCCACTTGGGGGTTCGCTGCGGACTTCTTTCGTGATGAAGTTTACAAACCGTTTGAAGATAAGCACAATGTTGAAATTGTTCTGGATACAGGAAACAATGCCGATCGCTTGAACAAAGTACGTCAAGGAAATTCAGATGTGGATGTTATCTTCCTGTCTGATTACTATGCACAGCAGGGTATTGATGATGGTTTATTTGAAACAATTGATCGCAGCAAGGTTGCGAATATTGACAAAATATACGATATGGCTAAAGCTCCACTTGGCGAAAATTATGGACCAGCCTATACAGTAGCCCAATTTGGTATTGCTTATAATCCAGATGAAGTAGGTAAGGAGATTGCTTCGTGGAAAGATCTTTGGAGTAATGAATTAGAAGGTAAAATTACGATTCCTGGGATTACTTCTACAACAGGGCCAATGTTTTTAGATGCTGCTTCAAAAGTCAGTGGTAGTAAAGAATTTAATGAAGATAAAGCTTTTGAGCAAATGAAAATGATTATGCCAAATGTTGTAAAGGAATATGGGCAAACATCTGAGTTTGTCAACATGTTTGCACAAGGGGAAATTGTTGCAGGCCCTATAATGGAAATGTACTTTGCCGATTTGCAGGAAGCCATTCCAAATGCCAAGTTTGTGTCACCTGAAGAAGGCGGATACGCAGTAATGAATACGGTGAATGTTGTTAAAGGAAGCGATCAAAAAGAATTGTCTGAGGAATTTATTAATTACATTTTAAGTAAGGAAGTTCAGGAGAAATCAGCAAAAGCGAAGGTGGATTCTCCAGTAAACACAGATGTTCAGCTTACTGAAACAGAGGCACAAGGCCTAACCTATGGAGAAGAAGTAATTAATGATTTATTAGTATTAGATATGAAATTTATCAATGAAAGTTCTAAAGCATGGATCGATCGTTGGAATAGAGAGCTCGTACAGTAAGAAAACGAGGTGTGATCAATGAGGGAAAAATTGATTCTCGATGTGGATACTGGAATCGATGATGCAATTGCGATCATTCTTGCTGTGAAAAGTCGTCAATTTGATATATTGGGAATCACAACAGTTAACGGGAATGTATCACTTGATTCTGCCACGCGGAATACGTACAAAATACTAGACCTTTTAGGTGAACAAGCAATTCCAGTCATTAAAGGGGCCAACACTCCTATCCTCAGGAATACATTTTTTGAACATCGAATTCATGGTGAAGACGGTCTTGGTGGTGCCTTAAAGGATGTTCATGTTAAACAACATAATGATGATGGTTTTGCTCCAGACTTTATGATTAATTCCATTTTAGGCTTTTCTAAAAAAGTAACGTTGGTGATGACAGGACCTCTTACGAATTTAGCATTAGCTGTAAAAAAATGTCCGCAAATTGCCAAGCATGTAAAAGAAGTGATCTTCATGGGAGGAGTTATACAAGGAGTTGGCAATGTGACACCAACTTCGGAGTATAACACGTATGTTGATCCTGAAGCAGCAAAAATTGTTTTACATGCTGGGTTCGAATCAATAACACAAGTCGGGCTAGATGTCACAAGAAAGGCTCTTTTGACTGACGAGCATATCCAATTGATTACAAACCGTACACTTGCTAATTATATAAAAGAAAGTACTGCTGATTACAGAAACAAGTATTTTGAACGGAACGGTGTTTTCGCCTGTGCCATGCATGACCCTTTAGCCGTGGGGGTCGCGTTGCAAAAAGATCTTGTCACGAGAGAAAAATACTATGTGGATGTGGAAACAAAAAGCGAGCTTTGTGACGGACAAATGGTTTGTGATTTACAAAACCGGCTTATGAAGCCTGCAAATTTAAATGTTAGTCTAGGTGTAAATGCGAAGGAGTTTTTTAACCTGTTTATTCGCATCATCAACTCATAATTTAATTCGAACAGGGGTTTAGGAGATGAAAAAATATTATCTATACCTGCTGCTGTTGCCAGGAGTTCTTTTTTTAACGATCTTTATGATTATTCCAATCTTCTTAACGATTGGATCGACAGTTAATAATGAGAGTGGTTTTACCATACAAGGATATATCGATTTTTTCCAAGATCGATACTTCATTGGAATTCTGCTTACGACACTTAGAGTGAGTATGATAACAACCATTATCTGTATTTTGCTAGGGTTTCCAGCAGCGTACTATATTTCAAAACTTGGATCAAGAAAAAAAGCAATCATGCTTTTGCTGACGATTTTTCCGCTTTTAACAAGCCCTGTTGTTCGTTCGTTTAGTTGGATGGTCATTATAGGAAGGAATGGAGTATTGAACAATCTGTTAATGAGCGTGGGCTTGATTGAAGAACCTCTTGACATTTTGTACACGCCAACGGCCATTATTATCGGATTAGTGCACTTGTTTTTACCGTTGATCATCGTAACACTTGTTGGAGTAATGGAAAATATCGAATCCGATTTATTAAAAGCAGCGGAAAGTTTAGGGGCATCAAGATTGGCTGTATTTTCAAAGGTAGTTATTCCACTTTGTGTTCCAGGCTTAGTCATTGGAAGCATTCTAGTTTTTGTAGGGAGCTTTACTGCTTATACAACACCTGCGTTACTTGGTGGAAAGCAGCGTGTCATTTCAACGTTTCTTTATCAAAATGCCATTACATTGAATGATTGGAATCTGGCTTCGATTGTTGCTACGATCATGATCGTTGTCACAATTTTGATTATTACGATTATGAATGGAATGGCTAAAAAATTAAATCCAAAGGGGTAGAGGTGTATGCAGGAAAAAAATCGAGGATTGGCCCTGTTTACATTCCTAGTGTTTATCTTCTTACTAGGGCCTTTACTGATCATATCGATAACATCATTTGAAGGCGGCACTATTTTAAAATTTCCACCAGAACAGTTTTCTTTAAAATGGTATAAAAATATTTTTGAAGTGAAGATGTTCTTAACCACATTCAATACTTCTATTCTAGTTTCACTTGCAGGCAATCTTTTAGCACTATTGATTGGTGTACCTGCAGCCTATGCATTAAGCAGGTTTGATTTTAAAGGTAAAAGTATTGTGAATGCATTTTTTGTTTCTCCCATATTGATCCCGGGAATCGTGCTAGGCTTTACGTTTTTGCGTTACATTGTGGTGATATATCAGCTTCCAATTTATGCGGGTCTGTTTATTGGACATACAATCATTATGCTTCCTTTCATTATACGAGTTATTTCTTCAAGCTTATCAAACTTTGACTTTTCAATTGAAGAAGCAGCCGAGAGCCTAGGTGCGAGTAAGCTAGGAACCTTTTTTACAGTTGTTCTCCCAAATATAAAATCAGGAATTTTAGCGGCTGTTATGATCGCCTTTTTAGAATCCTTCAATAATGTTGATATTTCAGTCTTTATGACAGGTCCTGGGGTAAGTACGCTTCCGATTCAGATGTTGACATATGTAGAGAATTATTTTGATCCTACTATTGCAGCTATTTCTGTATTGCTCATGTTCATTACCGCCTTCTTCATGTTTATGGTTGAGAGGCTCATGGGTTTGTCATATTTTACAAAACGATAAAGGGAGTAATAATGGATGGCTTTATTTACTTTACAAGACATATCTGTTGCTTACAACAAACAAAATATATTGAAAGATTTTAATCTTGAGATTGAAAAAGGGAAGCTTGTTTCACTGCTTGGACCGAGCGGCTGTGGAAAAACGACAACCTTGCGTTTAATTGCAGGATTTTTACAAGCTAACCATGGAAAGTTTTTATTTAAAGATAAGGATTATACAAAAGTACCTGTGAATAAGCGGAACTTTGGCTTTGTATTTCAAAACTATGCATTATTTCCACACTTGTCAATTTTCGATAACATTGCATTCGGCCTTAGGTTACGAAAAATAGCTAAAAGTGAAATCGAAAAGCGTGTCATGAATGTTTTAGACATCGTTAATTTAAAAGGATTTGAAAAAAGATATCCTCAGGAGCTTTCCGGAGGACAAAAGCAGCGTGTAGCTATCGCAAGGGCACTTATTATTGAACCAGATATTCTATTATTTGATGAGCCTTTAAGTAATCTCGATGCAAATTTAAGGGTGAATATGAGAGTAGAGATCCGCCGTATCCAGCAAGAGCTAGGCATTACTACTGTGTATGTTTCTCATGACCAGGAGGAGTGTTTCTCAATCTCTGATCAGGTGGCGATAATGAATAATGGCGTTATTGAACAGCTAAACGACCCTGCTACCATCTACAAATATCCAGGGACTAAATTTGTCGCTGACTTCATCGGGTTTAAAAACTTTATTAAGTTTGATAAACGGTCAGATTATGAGGATAGAATTGAACTTAGTAAGTCTGGTCAAGTCTTTGTCATTCAAAAAGACTCACAAATGATCAATACTTCTGGAAAAACAGGTGCTATCCGTCCGGACAATTTCTTGATTCAGGCAAAAGATACTCTTGAATCTCCTCTAGAAAACGGGTTATATGGCAAAGTTAAGGTAAGCACATATCTTGGAAGAAGCTATCAGTATGCTGTTGAAACGAGTTTAGGAGATTTCACGGTGAACAAGGAAATGATAGAACCTTATCGTGCTGGTCAGGAAGTTATCCTGGGAATTCCAAGAAACCAAATGGTGCTTGTTGATTAGCATAGGGAGGGTAAACAATGGAGATTGATCTGCTGGTAGTAGACAGTTACGTCTATAACAGCTATTTAAAAACATTTATTAAAGGGAATGTAGTGATCAAGGATGGGAAGTTTTTGTATATTGGTGAACGAGAGTTAGAAACCTTCCAGCCTAAGAAGTTTATTGACGGTAATGGAAAGTTTTTGATCCCAGGTTTGATCGACATTCACTTGCATATTGAAAGCACGATGGTGACTCCTTCTACGTTTTCTTACGGGTTAATTAAAAATGGTGTGACTACCATTGTCCCGGAACCGCACGAGATGGCCAATGTGTTTGGGATTTCAGGTGTAAAGGAAATGATTAAGGCTAGCAAGGAATGTATTGTGGATATGTTCTATGCCATTCCAAGCTCTGTACCTGCGACGTCAATGGAAACAACAGGTGGGACAATTGAAATTAGTGATATAGATGAGTTGATTCAAACAGAAGACATTAAATGCTTAGGCGAGATCATGAACTACTATGAGGTTATTTCCGAGCCAGATTGCAAAACAAATCAAATTTTGTCGCATGTCCGTTCCCACTATCCGGAGTTAATCATAGAGGGGCATGTTCCAAAGCTGCTCGATTTAGACTTGCAAAAAATGGTCTATGCGGGAGTGAATTCAGACCACACCCATCAAACTGTTGATGGAATGGAAGCTCGGATTGAAGCCGGAATGTTTCTTGAGATTCAAGAAAAATCGATGACTAAAGAGGTTATAGATTATTTAACTGAAAAACAAGTAGATGAGCATTTCTGTTTTATCACGGATGATGTCATGGCTGACTCTTTCCAAAGAAGAGGACACCTCAATGTACTCCTAAAGAAAGCGATCCAAATGGGCATGTCTCCAGAAAAAGCAATTTATGCATGTACTTATACACCAGCACAGCGCATGAGAATGTACGACAGGGGAGCAATTGCACCAGGAAAAGTTGCAGATTTTCTGCTTGTATCAAATCTGCAAAGCTTTGATATTGAAATGGTATACAAAAAAGGTGAGCTTGTATATGATTCTGCAATGCCCTATGAGCAGTCAGTAAAGGAAAGACAATTTCCTGAGGCATTCTACCAAAGCGTGAAGCTTGAAGAGCTCAAAGTAGACAATTTTGAAGTTCAGCTTCCACTCAAGGATGATCGTTACAAGTGCCGCATTATGAACGTTCAGGACGGTTCAACCTTTACCGAGGAAATACATGATGTGCTTGAGGTGAGAGACGGTAAGCTTTACTGGGAAGAAAGTTCCTACGGACTAATTACAACATTCGAACGGTATGGAAAAAACCGTAACTATGCGCAAGGATTAATTGGTGGAGATATATTGAAGCGGGGCGCAATCGCTACTACCTATTCCCACGACAATCACAACCTTTTAGTAGTAGGTCAAAATAAGCAGGATATGTTGCTTGCTGCTAATGAAGTTATACGTAATCAAGGTGGAATTTGTTGCGTAGAAAATGGGAAAATCCTTTCCGTACTCCATCTTCCAGTAGGTGGGATTTTATCTGAAGAGCCATTGGAAGTGATCTCTGGGAAGGTTCGTCATCTAACAACTGCGCTCAAATCATTAGGATACAAGCATTACAATGTTATCATGTCATTCAGCACACTTTCACTTCCTGTTAGTCCAGCATTAAAAATAACCGATCATGGATTGATAAACGTAAATGAAGGGAAAATAGTACCTCTAGTAGTGGCTGATTGAGAGAAGTGATTGAAACTAAAGAATCCTCATATAGATGGAAACAGGAGGTCATTCAAAATCTGATTTTGAATGACCTCCTGTTTATTAAAATAAGTATCTTTTTCTTAAGAAAATCAATCCAGTATATAAAATAACCAAACCTCCCCCAAAAAACAAATCCTTTTTTGTCCACGGAACGACATGGTAGAAGCTGCGCTGTCGGCTGCCATCGAAGCCTTTTGACTCCATTGCGATAGCGACTCTCTCTGCTTTTCGAATCGCGCTGGCTAAAAGAGGGATGATATATCGTTTCGTTTCTCGAAAACGTTCGGTTAATCCACGTGATTCTCCTAATCCACGGATACGATGTGCTGCACGGATCTGATTCAACTCTTGTTTAAATAAAGGGAGAAATCGGTATGCGGCCATCATTCCATATCCGAACCGAGGCGGGAGCTTACAATGTTGGATCAGACTTAGCATAAGCTTTGTAGGCTCAGTTGTGAGCACAAATAATAATGACCAGGAAGCAAATAGAAGGGAACGAAGCCCTAAAGAGATACCTGTTACGACATTTTCAAGAGCAACTGGCATACTTCCAATCTGAAATAGAATCATTTCCCCCCGTTGATTAGGAAAGACAACATTTATCCAAATAAAACTAAAAGCAAATAAACTAAAAGGTAGGAGAATCAGTAATAAAAAACGAAAAGAAACGCCTCCTAAAATGATGATGGCTCCTACTGTTAAGATGAGCAGGACAAAAGGAGTCCATGGATCAAAAATTGGAACCATGAAGAAGATTACGACAACAATACTTATTAGCTTCAAAGTTGGGTTTACTTGTTGTAAAAAATGGTTGCCTTTTTGATACTGCTCTAACATAGAAACGCCTCCTCCTTAACTCCCCTTGTTAACGATTGTAAGGAGTAGGAAAGGGGTACTTTAATTGAGGCTTTTTCAAGCAATTCTTGTTCCTTAAAAAAAGGAACAACGTCGCCGTGATAGGTAATTTCACTTTCATTTAACAGAATGACTTTATTCGCGTATTCGGAGACTAGCTCCATATCGTGAGTAATCATAAAAATGGTTTTACCGCTTTGATTTAATTCTTTTAATAAATTCATAATCGTATTCGTATTGACATAATCTTGGCCAAATGTCGGTTCATCCAGAATGAGAAGTTGTTGATCATTCATAAGCATGGTCGCGACAGACAGACGACGTTTTTGACCCTGACTTAATGAAAAAGGATTATTTTGTCTTTGTTCTGTTAAATAAAATTGCTCTAAAAGTTCATCAACACGTGGTTGCCACTCTTCTTTTCTCCACCCACGTATTTTTAAACCATATGCCAATTCTTGCTCCACCGTATCACATATGAATTGGTGTTCAGGATTTTGAAAAACATAACCTATTTTTTGGATAAGTTCTGATGTTTTTAATTTGCTAAAGGGATCGTTATTTAAAAAGATTTCACCCTTTTCAGGCTTTAAAAGTTTAATTAAAAGTTGTGACAATGTACTTTTGCCAGCACCGTTTGGACCAAGGAGGGCGACAAAATCACCACTTGAAACTGAAAAATTAATGTTCTTTAACACAGGGTGATTTTGATAAGAAAAAGAAATATTTTTGAATTGTAGAATCGTCGAACGATCAGAATGTTCATTGCTATTTTGTTTGTTTGTCTCCATTTGAAGAGTTTGGATATCTAGTTGTTGTCCTGTAAATCCTTTTTTCCACTCTTCCATTGTGAGAGGGAAAAGACTCCATTTCATGCCTTGACTCTCTAACTCTTTTGCATACTTACATATTTGCGGTACCCAAATACCTTGCTGAATGATAGCAGAAAAATAGTGGTTAAAAATGTCTCGTGGAGCACCATCTGCGATCAGTTCACCTTCTTTTCCTAGGACAATCACTCTTTCTAAGTATGGCAATAGATGATCAAGCTTGTGCTCAATAAAAAGTAACGTTTTGTTTAATTTATAAGAGAGCTCAATCAATAAATTAAATATTTCCTCAGTGCTGGTGGGGTCTAGGTTTGCTGTTGGTTCATCTAAAATAAACACTTCAGGATCCATCGCAAGTAAGCATGCAAGCCCAAGTTTTTGTTTCATTCCACCTGAGAGCTCTTTTAATTGTGCTTTTCTCCAGTTTGTAAGTCCAACTAACTCTAAACTTTTCTCCAGTCTTCTTTCCATTTCCTCTCTATGGAGGCGGAGGTTTTCCAAACCGAACAGGACCTCATCTTCAACAGATAACATACAAAATTGTGTTTCAGGATCTTGAAACAGGATGCCTACTCGTTCGCTTATTTCACGGAAACTTAATTCGATTGGAGAGTATCCATCTACCGATACTGAGCCAGTCATCTCAGCTTCTATAGATCTTGGGATTATCCCGTTTAGCGTAAGTGCTAACGTGCTTTTTCCGCCACCGCTAGGACCAAGAATCAGTACCTTTTCCCCTTTATTGATTTTTAAATTAATCCCTTGCAACACCTTTTTGAGTTGAAAGGGATAGCTTACTGTTAAATCACAAATGTCGAGATAGCTCATCATGATCCACTTTCTGCTGACGATAGATTTTTCCTAATGCAAAATTATCTAGTACACCTGTACGACATAAGGCATCAGCGATACGTTTGCTTCCCCATCCAGCTAGTAAGGCACCGCTAATGAGCATTGACACGATCATCAAACCGATAATGAATGAAGAGTATTGACTATACCCATACAGATAGTAAATCGTGATAAAGTTAGCCACAATGCCAAACATACCAGCTAACATTAAGTTAGGTAAACGGTAGCTTCGATATAAAAATAAAGCTAGAGCTAGTTCGGCCCCAAGTCCTTGAGTAAAACCGAGAATAAGTACAGCACCTGCACTGACTGAACCGACAAGAATTTCAGTTCCAGCAGCAATCATTTCGGCAATTAAAGCAACTCCAGGCTTTCGAATAATGTAAGCACAAACGATCGGTGCCATAATCCAAAACCCAGTAATCAATCCAAAGCCAATTGGCCCAAATACGCCTTGTATAAACTGGCCAAAGAAAATCCAAGCAAGATACAGAATACCAAAAACAACCGAAATTGAAGCAATCACAACAATTTCTCTTAAATTTAAAGACTTTGAATTTTTCATGTGGATCTCCTTTTGAAAAGCCATTTTTGCTAACTTTGTAGTATTGAAATAAAACGATTACTCAGATATAAGAGTGAAAGCAATCGGCTACAAACCGATTGCAATATTACTTTCACAAACATCAACTTTTCTATTAGAAAAGAATCTTTACTCTACAACAGCAACACGTTCTTTTTGTACAGGCCAGTCTTGCAAGGTATAGGCCATATCAAAAAATAGATATTCAAGCTGACAGCTTAGCATGAAGTGCTCCTTCATTTTGGTTCTTTCTTGTTCAGAAGCCTCTTCAGCTAGTTGATCAAGCCTCTTTAGGTAGAGATTCATTCGTGGATCTTCTTGGCCACCATAAAACGTAATCCAGTCATAAAAAGGATGAGACTGATCTGGTTGGAATTCTTCAATGATCCGATCTCCAATGTATAAATAAATATATGGACAAGGTAGAACGACAGCAATTGTTTCACCTAGCGTTCCAGAGCGACCAACATTTAGCATATGTCTCGTATAATGCTGTGCAGTTGGTGCTAATGGGAATCCTTGCAGATCTTCAAACTTAACTCCCGCTACATGACAAAAGTTATTATGTGGGTGTACTTCACTATTTAATACAAAGGAAATGCTCGTATTAAACATGACCATATCTTCACGATTTGTACATTTTGAGATACCCAATGCATACGCCTGGATAATTGCATTTAAGTATTCAAAATCCTGTTTCACATAATGAATTAATTGCTCCTTACCAAGTGTACCGTCTGCAATCCCCCTGACAAATGGGTGATTGTAGCATGCCTCGAAAATGTGATCCGCTTCTTTACGCAATTGTTCTGAAAAGCTCATTAAAATTCCTCCTTTTTTATTAGCATCAGAATTTATATGAATTATAAACTCAAAATGCGTTTCGCAAGTCCAGCTCCGACGCACAGGACGTGCAAGTGCAGTCAATGCGACAGGACGTCGCGCTTTTGACTGCCAGCGCCTAGCCCCTCGAGGTCATAAGTCAATTCTAAATTGAAGGCAAAGAACGCCTTCTATTTAGAATCATCTTATGCTTGTCGGAGGCCTGCAGGATGCAGGTCAGAAAGGCGTTGCAACAGGACGTTGCGAACTTAGCTTTTCTTCCTCTAACAAGGCGCTTGCGCTTTTTTATTAAAAGGAAATCCGAACTGCGGGGAGTGATCTAATTCAATAAAAAAAGCCGCTCCGGAATGGAGCGACTTTTTAATAAATAGTCTTATTCTTAATCAACTAGATTCATAATAAATCTGACATTAAGATTAGACAAACATTTATGCCGACTCCACTTCCCTACGCTAGTACGAACTAGATCAGGTTCAAAGGGATTAAGAATAATCTTATCTCAGCCAAAACGGCACCCCCAGTGGACTTCCTATTTAATTGACTAAAACTTACCACGTGAGAGTAAATTTGTCAAAAAAGATTATTAAACTTTTTATCATTTAGTCTATCATATTTGATATTTTCTTAAGGTGAAATTAATAAATCTAGGGCTTAGAAGGAGGATAAAGGAATTGATAACTTAATAGATATGGAACGTCCTCGAAATAGCTTTACCCACTTATCGTTTAAACTCATGCTTTTAATTAACCCCGAATTTTGAGTATCCATATTTTTTGACGAACACATATTATTACATGCTGACATTTTAGTATGTGAAGATGACCTTTCCAACTAACGCTAAAAATGAAAACAAACCAATACTTTCCTTCATCACGATACCCCCCCATTAATTTCAAGAATTTTTAACCTTACTTTGGTATTTTTAGAATAACAAGCGATCACTTTCTTGTCACACAACATGTAAGAGAATGTAACGCGATTATTTTTTTCTTTTAATAAATGTTCCTTTTTTCCTTTTATTAATAAAATAATTTGTCTACATATAAACGAAACAACTATGGTCATATTTTGCTTAACGATTAAATATAAAGCTTGTTGAAATCCAGAAAATAAGTATCTAGATTATTTTCAAATCAACATGGAATAATACATCTCAAAATTAGTTATACTGAATTTTATTTTAGTAGAAGAATTGATTAAGAGTTTTAAGTATCTAAAGATTTTAAATATTCCAAAAAGTGTGTTGACTTTAAAAACCCAACGTTGTAAGGTTTTAATTGTAAGGGGAACGGTTTCCAAAATCGATTTCCAAAGTTGCTTTTAAGACTTACACCTTTAGTATTTGATCCAAAAACCACTATATCTTCTTTTTCCTCACGACATTCACAATCTTGAAAGTACTGATGACTGAAAGATAAAGCGCTGTTTTTATATTTGAAAATTAAAGCGCTTTCATTTTAAGGAGGTGAATCTATTTCCGATACCTAAGTACTACTTCTAATAGGACCAAAGCCGTTTTCTAAAGTGAACTGATTTGAACTATACAAAAAAGGGAGAGATATAAATGTCAGTAAATGAAACAGTAAAAACTAAAGAGGTAACAGATGATCGTAAAGAAATCCTAGAGTTGTATAAAGATTTGCGTGTAACAGATGTTCGTGATGGTATGGATTGGATTGGCATGAATGGGTTTGGAACTGTCCATTATGAAATTAAGCCATTATTCCGTACAAAAGTAATCGGGATTGCTCGTACAGCGCGTTATTTACCATTTGAAGGTCCATATCCAAAAGTAACTGGTGACGAATATACAACTTGGTCCAATTGGTATTATAAGGAGGTTTGTACAGATCCTTGGGGGAAAGATATCGAAGAAGGAGATTTCGTTTGCCTTGATATAGCTGGTATTGATGTAGGTCTACTGGGCTCAAATAATACGCTCGACTTTAAAGGAAAAGGTGCAAGAGGCTATTTAACAAACGGCGGAGGAATTAGGGATACAGATGAAGTTATTCTTCAAGGAATACCTGTCTGGTCTAAGTTTGTTTCTCAAGGGATGGATCAAGCGCGAATTCGTTACCATGAAAAAGACATCCCAATTGCCATTGGTGGAGTAGCAATTTACCCAGGAGATGTAGTTGTTGCGGATGGTGACGGCGTTGTAGTTGTTCCTCGTAAACTAGCAAGAGAAGTAGCAAAATATGCTCACCAAGAATTAAAGGGTGATAAAGAAGGTAGAAGAAGACATTACGAAAGATTAGGGTTGGAGTTAGATAACACAGTACTATAATATCTTAACTTTTCTCTTAATATCGGAAAAATACTTATACTTAAAAGTCAAAGGGCTGACTAGGTTGTGTCAGTCCTCTAATTGGAGGGATTATGTTAAATGGGTTTCAAACGCATTGGCTTTATCGGACTTGGAGCTATGGGATTTCCGATGGCAAAGAACCTTCTGAAAAATGATTATGAGTTACATGTTATTGCACATAGAAATCGTGAACCTGTCGATGAATTAACAGCACAAGGTGCTACTGAGCATAAATCAGTAGCAGATATTTTCTCACAATGTGATTGTATTATTAGTATCCTCCCAACTGATAAAGAAATGGAGAGCGTCCTTCTAAATCAACAAGTACTAGATGCGATAAACCCTGATAGTGTTCTAATTGAAATGACATCAGGTTCTCCAGAAATGATGAAAAAGGTTCATGACGCTTATCAGCTGAAGGGAATTCCCGTATTGGATGGACCTGTAAGTGGCGGTACGATTGGTGCAGAGAATGGAACGTTAACTGTCATGGTTGGTGGTGATCCTGATGTACTTGAAAGAACAAGGCCAGTACTTGAAGCAATGGCGAAAAATATTTACTTAGTTGGCTCTGTTGGAGCTGGAAAAGCAATAAAGGCCATTAATCAAATGTTAGCAGGTATTCATATGGTTGCATCAGCAGAAGCTGTTGCTTTAGCAGAAAAGCTTGAAATCGATATGGATAAGCTTAAGGAAGTTGTGGGTAACAGCTCAGGGGCTTCATGGATGTTAGCAAATAAAATGGATGGCCTCGTAAAGCGAGACTTTACGCCAGGCTTTAAATTAAATTTAATGAAGAAAGATATCCAAATCGCAGTGAATGAAGGGGTAGATAAACAACTACCACTCGCAAATTATGTTCTTGAGCTCTTTAAACAATCAGAAAAAGAATCTGGTGAAGAGGATTTTTCAGCTATTGGTAAATCATCGCTTTCTACATAGTGAGTTAGTAGTAACTACTATGAAGGCTGTTGTGGAAGTATGCAGCGGGAGTTAATTTGTGGACAGGGATTACTAGAGAGAGAATATTTTACTATTAAACTACCTACAGTAGCTAGCTATTTCGACTATTCATAACAGGGACGAATGTTGAACAAAGGGTAGCCAAATTTATGGATGGGGTGAATGAAGTGGGTAAAATGAGAGCGCTTATAATTTTGGTATTCTCCGTTTTTCTTATCATTGGTTTAGCTGGCTGTTCAGGTGGAGAAACGACTAGTACTGATGAAGGGTCTAAGGGTGAAGGCTCAAAGGATGAAAAGGTTGAAATCCGTTTTTCTTGGTGGGGAGATACGAAGCGAAACGAAGTGTATAACGCAATTGTAGATCGTTTTGAAGAAGAGCACCCAAATATTACAGTTGAACGTGAGTTTGGTGGTTGGACAGATTATTGGGATCGACTAGCGACTCAAACGGCTGGTGGAAATGCACCTGATGTTGTTAGTATGCATCAATTTTATGTTGCAGATTACGCACGTCGAGATGCCTTGCTGAATTTAGGTGAGTTTGCAGATTCAGGAACGATCAATTTAGAGAATTTCCCTGATACAACGATTGATAGTGGTAAAGTCGGTGAGGATCTGTATATGGTTGCAAAAGGAGTAACAATGTCAGGCTGGGTTTATAATACAGCATTGTTCGATGAGCTTGGAGTAGAGTACCCAGATATGAACTGGACATGGGACGATTTTGTCGCAAAAATGAAGGAATTAAACAAAGCTTCTAATGGGGAAATATGGGGATCTGCTGATATGAGTGGCGGACAACTACAACCTAATATCCGCTACTTCCTAAGACAAAAAGGTAAGGATCTATTTGATGATGAAGGGAATTTATCCTTTACGAAAGAGGATGTTGTTGAGTGGTGGACAATGTGGGATGAATTACGTAAAGAAGGTGCGATTCCCGATGCTGCAACCTCTACTGAGTACGAAGGTGCTTCATTAGAACAAAATCTATTCGTAACGGGGAAAACTGCGGTTCAGCAGCTACCAGCTAATCAAATTTATCTATACCAACAGCAATTCCAAGAAGGTGAAATTCAGATAGTAAGAATGCCAGAAGTTGAAGGTGGAGAAAACGGAGAATACATTGAAGGTGCTTATTTAAGCATTACAGAAAAATCGAAACATCCTAAGGAAGCAGCAATGTTCATCGATTTCTTTGTGAATGCAGAAAAATCCCTTGAATTATTCAAAGTTGAACAAGGTGCTCCAGGTTCTAAAGAAATGCAAGAATATGTTAAACCACTTTTAGATCCTGCTCAACAACGAGCAGTCGACTTCATTCAACAAACAGTTGAAGATGCAAAACCTGCTGCATATGCTCCGCTTGGAATTAATGAAGTAGAGCAAGCATTTAAAGATAATGCAACTGCAATTTCATTTGGAGAGAAGTCAGTAGAACAAGCTGCAGAAGATTTTATCGAGTCTGCAGAAAGTATTTTAAAATAGTCTAGATTATTAACTGACACTATTCTTAGTAGTGATGAGGGTGACTCAGTAGTTAAGTGCCGGATTCCTTCAGATGGATAAGAAAACAAACAATCCACCTGAACTTGATGTTGAATAATCAGGCGCTTACGAGTCATCCTCATTAAATATGGAGGGTTTAGGATGAAAACTCTAAAACAAAGTTGGCAGAAGAATTGGGTAGGATATTTCTTCTTAACACCATGGTTAATTGGCTTACTGGGACTAAGTGTCATTCCAATGGCAGCTTCTCTCTATTTTTCTTTTACTAGCTATGATATGTTTTCTGCACCAAAGTGGATTGGTATCGAAAACTATATTGAAATGTTTCAGGATGGTAAGTGGCTTAATAGCGTTAAGGTTACCCTTACCTATGTATTTATCGGTGTTCCGTTACAATTAGGATTTGCCCTTGGTGTAGCTGTTTTATTAAATCGAGGTTTAAGAGGACTCCGAATCTATCGAGCTATTTATTATGTACCATCGTTATTTGGTGGAAGTGTTGCGGTTGCCTTACTTTGGCGCCAATTATTCGGTGGTGATGGATTATTGAATGGTTTACTAGCGACGATTGGTCTTGAAGGAAAGAACTGGATTTCTTCACCAGATACAGCACTATATACACTCATTCTTTTGACAGTCTGGCAATTCGGTGCACCTATGGTTATCTTCTTGGCGGGATTAAAGCAAGTACCTATAGAATTATATGAATCTTCTAAGATCGATGGTGCTGGACCAATTAGACAGTTTTTCAGCATTACCCTTCCATTAATTACCCCTATTATCTTTTTTAATCTAGTTATGCAGATCATTAACGCATTCCAGGCATTTACTCCTGCCTATATTGTCAGTGGTGGCAGTGGTGGACCCATTGATTCTACTTTATTTTACACTCTATATCTCTATCAAAAGGGCTTTACGCAATTTCAAATGGGATATGCATCCGCGATGGCTTGGTTTTTATTAATCTGTATTTCATTCGTTACGGCACTCGTTTTCGTTTCCTCAAAAAAATGGGTGTACTACCAAGAATAGAGGTGATGATATGGAAACAAGTAAATCGACAGAATCTCTTCATCATGTAACAGCTTTGAACCAAAACTTTCAAGTGAATAAAAAGAAAGTAAACCCTAAAAATATTGTTCTTCATGTTCTTATTATTGGCATAGGGATAATCATGCTCTATCCGCTTTTATGGATGGTAAGCAGTTCATTTAAAGAAGGAACTGAGATCTTTAAAAATGTTTCGTTTCTGCCCACTAAAGTAACTTTCGAAAATTATTTGCAAGGATGGGCAGGGCTATCTGGTATTCAATTTAGTAGATTCTTTTTAAACACATTTACATTAGTTTTCTTCTGTATTATTGGGAATGTTATTTCTTGTTCAATGGCGGCTTACGCTTTCGCAAGGCTCGACTTCTCTTTAAAAAAGGTTCTGTTTGCGATCATGCTGGTCACAATGATGCTTCCATTTCATGTCACTGTTATTCCGCAATACATTATGTTTAATAAACTTGAGTGGATTAACACGTATATACCGTTAATATTACCGAAATTTTTAGCGGTGGATGGGTTCTTTATTTTCTTAATGGTTCAATTTATTCGCTCTATCCCACGTGAATTAGATGAAGCTGCAAAAATAGATGGGTGTGGGCCGATCAGAATGTATTATTCGCTGATCATGCCTCTTGCATTACCAGCTGTCATCACAACGATTATCTTTACATTCATTTGGACGTGGAATGATTTCTTTAGTCAGCTCCTGTATATAAGTGACATTAAACTTTATACAGTTGCATTAGGATTGAGAATGTTTTTAGATGCGACCGGTCAGAATTCTTGGGGAGCATTGTTCGCAATGTCAACACTTTCACTTATTCCATTGTTTATCATCTTCATTTTCTTTCAAAAGTATTTAATCGAAGGGATAACAACTGGTGGGGTAAAAGGGTAAGAATATCTTTGAATGTAAAATTTAGGGTGGCTATGTAATTGTTTTACGAGAAAAGAGGTTAATTAAAATGAAGGTGACAATTTCGGATGTTGCAAAAATGGCTGGTGTTTCTAAATCTACTGTTTCGAGAATAATGAATGGAAACCTTGAACAAAACACGGAAGGAACAATTCAACGAGTATTAAAAGTAATAGATGAATTAGATTATAAGCCAAATGCATTAGCGAGAAGCTTAAAATCAACAAAAACAAATGTAATTGGAATTATCTTATCAAAGCTCCAAAATCAGTTTTGGTCAAGTGTTTTAGAAGGTGTTGAAGATACATGTAGGAATTCTGGCTACAATTTAATGATTTGTAACTCCAATGAAGAAGCACAGCTTGAGGAAGATCATATTCGTTCATTTCAAATGCATCAGCTTGATGGATTGATTATTAATCCAACATTAAAGAATCCGCACCTCTATAAGAAGCTATCAGAAGATCAATTTCCTTTTATAGCAATCAATCGGAAAATGTATGATCTAGATGTTCATATGGTTACCGTAAACAATATAAATGGTGCCAAAGTGGCTATACAGCATCTAATCGATTCAGGAAAAACAAGAATTTCCATATTTTTATATCCCCCTGATGGAATAAGTCCTAGATTAGAGAGATTAGAAGGTTATAAGCAGGCTCTTCAAAGCAATGGGCTTAAAGTTAGCCAATCTCTTATTCAAATAGTTGGAGAAGGTAAGGGGGAAGTAGAAGATGCGGTGAAAAAGTTGCTTCATTCTTCTGACCGACCAGATGCCATTTTTTCAACGAATAACATGATGACTCTAGAAATTTTAGAGGGGATAAAGAATCAACAATTAAAGGTACCAGAGGATATTACGCTTGTTGGGTATGATGAAACAATTTGGGCAAAGCATCTGAATCCCCCGCTCACAACTGTTAACCAACCTGCGTATGAAATGGGGAGTCTAGCAGCTAAAAAGTTAATTCATCTAATCGAGGCAAAGGGAGTAGAGAGTGAGATTCCAAAGGTCGTTTCACTTGAGCCTAGTTTAATTATACGTGAGTCTTGTGGAAGCAAACTTCAACACAAAAATTAGGAGGGTTTGTATTGAATAATAGCGGATTTCGTATTTTACCTATTAACCGGAAAGTTGACAAAAAAATCATAGAGGAATATAGAAATGTCGTTACACCTCATATTAGTGATAATTTGAATCGGATGCATGCGATTGGATCCAAGCTTCGTCCTTATCATAAAGAAGGGAAATTAATAGGAACTGCTATAACGGTTAAAACAAGACCTGGTGATAATTTAGTCGTTCATAAAGCAATCGATATTGCCCAACCAGGTGATGTCATTGTCGTAGATGCTGGAGGAGATACAACAAACGCAATCGTTGGAGAAATAATGCTTCGGATTGCAAGACGGAATGGAATTGTTGGTTTTGTAATAGATGGTGCTATTAGAGATACAAAAGCGTTTATGGAGGGCGATTTTCCAGTATATGCTGTTGGAGTGACTCATCGAGGACCTTATAAAGATGGTCCAGGTGAGATTAATGTACCTATTTCAATTGATGGTATGTGTGTAAATCCTGGTGATCTCTTAATTGGTGATGAAGATGGTCTTGCAGTAATTCCTGGAGAAGATGCTGAGGAATTGTTAATTAAAATAAAAGCACAGGAAGTCAAGGAACTAGAAATCTTAGAATCTATCGAAAACGGTACCATTGATCGGAGTTGGGTTGATGAAACGCTGAAGCAGAGAGGTTGTGAATTTAATGACAGTTCCCAAAAGGTTTGATTGGGAAAAATTACAACAATTTTGCTCTGATGTTTTTGTAAATGCTGGGGTCATGAGAGACAGTGCTGATATTGTAGCAGCTTCTTTAATTCAAGCAGATTTGAGAGGTGTGGACTCACATGGTGTGGTCAGAACGGCCATTTATTTAAATAGAATTGAAAAGAATATGATCAACCCATCAGCTGAAATTTTAATTGAAGCAGAAGATGATGCCATTGTTTTAGTGAATGGAAATAATCATTTTGGGGCAGTAGTCGGTACGAAAGCTCTTGATATTGCTTTACATAAAGCACAAGAAAAAGGTGCTGCAATTGTAGGTGTAAAAGGTTCAAACCATTTTGGAACAGGTGCATTTTATGTACTAAAAGCCATAGAGAAAAACATGATTTTATTGGTGTTATCAAATGCTTCACAAACAATGCCACCAACAGGAGGGATAAGACCATTTATTGGAACGAACCCTTTAGCAATAGGCGTACCCGCTGGTGAAGAAGAGCCTTTCATATTAGATATGGCAACAAGTGTTGTTTCTAGAGGGAAGATTATTGTCGCTGACCAAAAAGGGGAAAATATTCCTTTAGGTTGGGCAATAGACAAGGATGGGAATCCAACAACTGACGCTAGAGATGCTCTAGAAGGTTCTGTATTACCTGTCGGTGGCGCTAAAGGATATGGAATATCTATGTTTATTGATATTTTAGCAGGTGTATTAACGGGTGCAGGGTTTGGTAAATATGTCAACAATATGTATGAAAATTGGGATGAACCACAAAACGTCGGTCACTTTTTTCTAGCAATTGATATCAATCGATTCATGCCAATTGAGACATTTAAGCTGCGTATGGATCTTTATTTGAAAGAAATAAAAGGCGAACCAAAAGCTAACGGAGTTGAAGAAATATATATCCCAGGGGAAATAGAGACTCTTAAAGAAATCGAACGAAAGAAAAATGGAATTGAATTGCCAAGCAAAGTGGTAGAAGAATTGATAGAGATAGGAAAGCGTTATCATTTAGATCTGCTGAATGCTACCATTTCACAGGAAAATGAACATAGGGAGGCACTTAAAGAATGTTAACTTCAACCACTTTTCGTTATGAAATCCCAACTATTGTTGAATTTGGCCAAGGAATTGTTCATGAGCTAGATAAGCATGTAAAAGCATTAGGTGGCAAGAAAGCATTGATCGTTGGAGATCCAGGTGTCCTTGAAGCGGGAATTGTACGACGTGTCGAAGAGCCTCTTGAAAAATCGGGAATTCCTTTTATTACATTTACAGAAGTAGGTGTAGAAGCATCTATAGATTCAGTAGACCGTGGAATAGAGCTCGCTTTAACAACAGGATGTGATCTTGTAGTTGGCGTTGGTGGAGGGAGTGCCCTTGATACGGCAAAATCGATTGGAATCATGTTAAAGAATGCCGGGGATATAAGAGATTACGTGGGATTAGATAAAGTCCCAGGACCTGGTGCACCTGTTATTGCGATCCCTACTACAGCTGGTACTGGGAGTGAGATGACTCGATTTGCGGTACTATCCGATAAAGAAGCAAAGGCAAAATTAAGTGTAGGAAGCATGTATATTTGCCCAACTTTAGCTCTATGTGATCCAGAGTTAACGACTTCTTTACCACCACATATTACAGCCGCAACAGGTATGGATGCACTGACACATGCACTAGAATCATATGTAAATAAGGCAACACAACCAATATCAGAGGGTTTGTCCATTCAATCTATGAAACTAATTTCAAAGAGTCTTAGATTAGCTGTCATCCAAGGAGAAAATATTGATGCACGTCATGACATGCTAATGGCTAGCACCCTTGCAGCGATGGCTTTTAATACAACCCGGCTCGGTTTAGCACACGCGTTAGCTATTCCATTAGGGGCACATTTTAAAATTCCACATGGTGTTGTAAATGCAATTTTACTACCTGAGGTTATGCAATTTAATATTATCGGAAATACAGAAAAATTCGCTGAGATAGCCAAAATTCTTGGTGAAAAAACGGATCATCTTACAACCAGAGAGGCTGCTGAGCTTGCTGTAACTGCTGTTCGTAGGCTAAATAAAGATGTAGGAATCACTCAGGTCTTAACAGACTATGGAGTAGAGGAAGAGCATCTTGATTTAATCGTTGAAGAAGCTATTGCTTCAGGAAATGTGCCGGTAAACCCTGTCAAACCAACAAAAGAAGATTTAAAAAATATTTGTAGGGCTGTTATGAAAAAAAAGAACAAAGAAAAAGTTGCGATCGGTTAAATTTTTTAGGAGGTGGGAGAGTAGATGATTTCAATGATAAATACAGACATGTTAGCATGGTTAGATAAAAATGTAGAGAAGTCATATGGAAACTTTATAAACGGTGAATGGACTGAGAGTAGCAGTGGAAAAACATTTCCGATTTACAATGCTGCAAAAAAAAATCAAATACTAGGCTTTTTCCAGGATTCAAACGAAAAAGATGTTGAACTTGCTGTCGAAGCAGCACATCAAGCATTTAAAAGTTGGGCAAAGGTACCTGGTCCAGATAGAGGAGTTATTATCTATCGATTTGCAGATTTACTTGAGAAGAATGTTGATGAATTAAGCTACATGCTTTCAGCAGAGCAAGGAAAATCAATCGCAGAATCAAAAGGAGAAGTCCTTCGTGCAGCAAAGGAAGCACGTTTTTGTGCAGGCGAAGCATTCCGAATAGAAGGTGATACTTTACCTGGAGAAAGAGAAAATCTATATAGTTCAACGATCAGACAACCAATAGGGGTAATTGCGGCGATTGCACCTTGGAATTTCCCTGTTGTAACACCTGTCAGAAAAATCGCACCTGCCCTAGCATATGGGTGTACAGTCGTTTATAAGCCTGCATCAGCAACACCATGGACTTCAGCACGAATAATGGAATTACTTACAGAAGCTAAAGTGCCAAAAGGGGTCGTGAATTTAGTTGTTGGCGGTGGATCTAAAGTTGGTAATCCGTTAGTTGAACATCCTTTAGTGAGAGGAATTAGTTTTACTGGATCAACGAAGTTAGGTATCGAAATTAATGAAAAGGCAGCAAGACGGTTGGCAAAAACCCAACTTGAGCTAGGGGGTAAAAACCCAGCAGTTGTTTTGGATTACGACAATGTAGAATATGTTGCAAAACAAATTGTTTCGGCTGCATTTGCTTGCAGTGGGCAAAGATGTACTTCTATAAGCCGGGTTATTGTTGTAAAAGATAAAAAACAAGAACTTACAGATGCATTACTACAGGAAATAAAACAAATGAAGGTAGGACCTGCTTGGGAAAGTAACATTTCCATGGGCCCTCTAGTGAATCAACAACAACTAGATTCCGTACAAGAATATCTTAAAATTGGCATCAATGAAGGTGTACGACTCCGGTATGGTGGTGAAATTCTCTCGACAGGGATATTTGCTGATGGAGCATACATGCAACCAGCTTTATTAGATTCCGTTACCCCTCAAATGAGAGTCGCAACCGAAGAAATTTTTGGTCCTGTTTTATGTGTAATTGAAGCAGAGGATGTAGAATCAGCATTTCAGATTGCAAACTCAGTAAGCTATGGTTTAGCTGCTTCAATTTTTACTGATCAATTCGGGGCTGCTCATCAATTTGTTCAGGATGCTGAAGTTGGAATGGTTCATGTTAACCATGGAACGGCAAGTGCTGCCCATATGTCATTTGGAGGATGGAAACAATCTGGCTTTGGTTCATTTTCGATTGGGAAGTCAAATAGTGAATTCTTTACTGATCTCAAAGCGGTTTATTATCAATATTGATCATTAACAAGTTCCTAAAATAATAGTGAAGTAGATAAATGTTGGCATTTGAAAAATGAAAATGGAGGGATCGGATACTTAATTGTATAAACAGTCAGAAGCTAAGAGTTTGATTCTTTACAATGGGGGGAACGAAAATGAAAACGCTTGACGAAGTACAAAAAGATTTGCACTATCGCTTTCCGGAAGGGTTTTGGTGGGGATCTTCTGCATCGGCAACCCAAACTGAGGGTGCTGCAAATCTTGATGGAAAAGGACAAAACATTTGGGATTATTGGTACGAACAAGAGCCCAATCGTTTCTTTAACAAAGTTGGTCCAGTAGTCACGTCTCAATTCTATTACCGTTATAAAGAAGACATTGCATTAATGAAGGAAATTGGCCATAATTCCTTCCGTTTATCGATTTCCTGGTCGAGAATGTTTCCAAACGGTAAAGGAGAAGTAAATGACAAGGCGGTAGACTTCTATAATAGCGTAATTGACGAATTGGTTGCGACTGATGTGGAACCGTTTGTGAATCTCTATCATTTTGACATGCCTATGGCGATGCAAGAAATAGGTGGGTGGACGAATCGTGTAGTAGTTGATGCTTTTGTAGACTATGCAACAGTGTGCTTTAGGTTGTTTGGTGACCGTGTTAAAAAGTGGTTTACACATAACGAACCTATTGTTCCAGTCGAAGGCGGTTATATGTACGACTTTCATTATCCAAACGAAGTAGACTTTGGAAAAGCGATTCAAGTTGGCTATCATACCCTTTTATCAAGTGCAAAGGCCATCAAAGTATACAAGGAATTGGAACAAGATGGCAAGATAGGTATTATCCTTAACTTGACTCCTTCATATCCACGAAGTCAACACCCTGCTGATGTAAAGGCTTCTCAACTTGCAGATGCCATTTTTAATCGCTCCTTTCTTGATCCATCTGTAAAAGGCGGGTTTCCTGCTGAACTTGTATCTATATTAAAAGAAGAAGGTTACATGCCAATGATTGAAGAAGGAGACATGGATATTATTAAAGCCAATACAGTCGATCTCCTAGGTGTGAATTATTATCAGCCAAGAAGGGTTAAAGCAAAAGAAAATCTTCCTAATCCTGAGGCACCATTTATGCCCGATCGTTATTTTGACAATTATGTGATGCCTGGACGGAAAATGAATCCTCACAGAGGTTGGGAAATTTACGAAAAAGGTGTCTACGATATCCTAATGAATGTAAAAGAAAATTACGGTAATATTGAATGTTTTATTTCAGAAAATGGAATGGGTGTAGAAGGAGAAGAGCGTTTCCGTGATGAAAATGGAATGATTCAAGATGATTATCGAATTGAGTTCATTGGAGAACATTTAAAATGGGTTCATAAAGCAATCCAGGAAGGTGCAAATGTAAAAGGATATCACTTGTGGACCTTTATGGATAATTGGTCATGGACAAATGCGTATAAAAACCGATATGGTTTTGTCTCCGTTGATCTTGAAAAAGATTCAGAGCGCTCGATTAAAAAGAGTGGGCACTGGTTTAAGAAAGTTTCAGAGAATAACGGTTTTTAAGTAAGATGGCCAATTTGGCCATCTTCTTTTGAAGGACATGAAATAGAATGCAAAACCCTCTTATAAATAAGCAATTGGAGGTCCTACACATGAGTTACTATGCAGTCTTTGATGTAGGAGGATCGGCCATTAAATATGCTTTGATGGACGAAATGACTACGTTTCTAAAGAAGGGTTCAGTGAAAACCCCAATGGAAGGAATCGACTCATTTGTTAAAACGATTAATCAAATAGTCGAGCAGTTTAAAGAGAAATACTCTATTGAAGGGATAGCACTTAGTATGCCTGGTGCAGTTGACGTGAAGACGGGTTACATTGGTGGCGGTAGTGCCATCCCGTATATTCATGGTCAGAATATAAAAGAACTAGTGCAAGAAAAAACTGGAGTAAGAGTTGAGCTAGAAAATGACGCAAATTGTGCTGGTTTAGCTGAAGGGTGGATGGGGGCAGCGCGAGATGTCAATGATTATGTCTGCATCGTCATAGGCACTGGAATTGGTGGTGCAATCGTTCTTGATAAAAGGCTTCGCCACGGAAAAAACCTACATGCAGGAGAGTTTGGTTATATGTTGATGGAAGGTTATCTCGAACATCCCCTCGGAAGGAACTGGAGTCAAGTAGCGTCGACGGCTGGTTTGGTACGCTATGTGGCAAAACGAAAAGGAGCGGATAGTCGTGTTCTAGATGGCAAAACTGTATTTGAAATGAGCGACCAAGGGGACGCGGATGCGCAAGCAGAGATTAATACTTTTATTAAACGTTTAGCAGTTGGTATTTATAACGTCCAATACGTTATAGATCCAGAGAAAATCTTAATTGGAGGTGCTATAAGTAAACGAGAGGATTTGATTGAAAAAATTAACCAGGAACTTAGTTTGATGAAAGATGATAAATCTCGTTTACATGTCACCGTTGAAAAATGTGCATTTGAAAATGATTCTAATCTAATTGGAGCACTCTATCATTACTTACAGACTCAATAAATGTAAGCGTTACCATAGTAATCCAGCCTAATGCTTAACGGCTAATAGAAAAGAATTGAAAGGACGGGGAAATAAAATGAACAAAAAGACGATGATGGTTCCGGATGACTTTATTATTGGGGCAGCTGCTTCAGCATGGCAAACAGAGGGTTGGTCTGGCAAGAAAGATTTGCAAGACTCTTATTTAGATCTTTGGTATAAAAATAATCATCATGTTTGGCATAATGGATATGGACCTACAGTTGCAACTGATTTTTATAACAGATACAAGGAAGATATCCGTTTAATGAAAGAAATTGGGTTAACTCATTTTAGAACATCAATTAATTGGTCTCGTTTTCTACTAGACTATGAGAATGTAGTAGTCGATGAAGAATATGCAAGTTACATAAATAATGTGATTAATGAACTTATTGAGAATGGTATAGAGCCTATGATTTGTCTCGAACACTACGAAGTACCTGCCAATCTTTTTGAAGAGTATGGTGGATGGGGATCAAAGCACGTTGTGGAATTATTTGTGAAGTATGCAGAAAAAGTACTAGACCGGTTTGGTGACCGTGTCATAAATTGGTTTACATTTAATGAGCCAATTGTTCTCCAAACTCGCGTTTACTTAGATGCCATACGTTATCCGTTTGAACAAAATACAAAGAAATGGATGCAGTGGAACTATAACAAAGCATTAGCTACTGCCAAAGTCGTTCAGTTATTTAAAGAAAAAGGGTATAAAGAAAAATATGGTTCAAAAATTGGCGTGATTTTAAACCCTGAAGTTACGTATGCTAGGTCAACAGCCGAACATGATTTGGATGCTGCGAGAATATATGACTTATTTTTCAATCGAATATTTTTAGATCCCTCTATAAAAGGAGAATATCCAAGGGAACTCTTCGACCTAATGAATACGCATAACATTATGTTTGAGTCTACGGAAGAAGAATTACAAACGATTAAAGAGAATACAGTCGATCTAGTTGGATTGAATCTCTATTTTCCGCATCGAGTAAAATCACGGTCAACTGCTTGGAATGAAAATACTCCTTTCCACCCTTCTTATTACTATGAGATGTTTGAACTTCCAGGCAGAAAAATGAACCCTCACCGTGGCTGGGAAATATACCCTCCGATTATGTTTGACATAGCTATGCGTATGAAGAATGAGTACGGAAATATAGAATGGTTTATTGCTGAAAACGGAATGGGGGTAGAAAATGAATATCTATTTAAAAATGAAGAAAATACAATTCAAGATGATTACCGGATTGAGTTCATTGGTGAGCATTTAAAGTGGTTACTGAAAGCTGTAGAAAAAGGCGCAAACTGTAAAGGTTACATGGTTTGGGCATTCACCGACAATGTTTCACCGATGAATGCTTTTAAAAACAGGTATGGACTTGTTGAAATTAATTTAGAAGAAGGTAGAAATCGCAAATTAAAGAAATCAGCTTATTGGTACAAGGATCTTATTGAAAGCAAGAAGTTACTAGTAAATAGTGACAATAGTTATAAATAATAGGTAGTATGTATAGACAAAGTATCCGAAAAGGCATACTTTGTCTTTTCGGATACTAGCTTTCCCGTACAAACACTGAAAGTCCGAAAACTCCCAATCTCTCTTCAAATACTTTTTTGAATCCATTGTCTAGTAGACAATCCTCTGCACAAACCAATTGTTCTCCATTTTCTAAAAAGCGGTCACATGGATCGGCATTGCCAATAACTGTTGCCTCGACAATTGTACGTGGAGCTCTTCGTTTTAGCGGGTTTCTTTCCCAAAGAATTGTAACGACGTCAGGGGGTCTTGGAATTGATACATTACTCATAGTCATCACCTCAATTCATTCGATCAGTATAGTTAATGAAATTGATAGACAAGTTGATTATGTAAGTATCATGCGTATTAATAAAAAGGCGTATTTTGTACTACGATGGTAGAGACACATTCTCAGTTTTTTTAATATCAATACACATTCATAGAGTTACAATTTCCGTAACGGGCAAAGATACAGAGAAGTCTCCATTTGTCTGGAGGAAGATGTTTCTTCTTTTTAGGAACCGCAATGTTATAGTTTTAACAGATGCAAGATAGCCGTTTCAATGATAGCTACAGCTATGAAAATCATAGCGAGCTTTCTGTGCCCTGATAGATGCAAAGCAATGGCGGCAGAAAGGAATACGCTCAGCTGAAGAATAATCCGTAAAAATAACGGGACAGGGACGGTTGCTTTCGGTGAAATGAATGTCCCCCAAATAAATGCTACAAGGAGAGGGGAGCCAATACCTAGGATAACTTTAACAGGCAAACTTGTGCTTGCGCGGAATCCCCATAAGGACCAGGAGGCGAGAGCAAAAAGCTCCAAGAGAAAAAACAGCGAAATAATGGCTGCTTCAAAAATAAACAATAGAAACTCACCTCTTTTCCTTGTTGTTTAGGAAATTATAAAATTCTTGTACTGTGGATAACGTTTCTGCATCCAGCTCCAGCGCCTAGCCCCGACGCACAGGACGTGCTAGTGCAGTCAATGGGACAGGATGTCGCGTTTTTGACTGCCTCGAGGTCATAAGTCAATTATAAATTGAAGGCAAAGAACACCTTCTATTTATAATCGCCTTATGCTATGCCTAAGGCTGTTCAAGGCGCCCCGCGCTTTTGTTCTTTGGCGATCTATTATAGTTCCGAATTACGTAAGTATTCTTCCATTTGATCAGCCGGATTGAAAACAGAATTTCCATGGCAAACCTCTAAACGAAGGGGTTTCAACTGGGTAACAATAGAGCTGCTGTTTATAGCTTCCTTCATATCAGCCGTAAACATTGACATAGGTTTCTGGAGATTGCCTTTTTTAGAGGTAAATAGATCACCAGCCAACATAACTTGGTCTTGCTCATGGTAGTAAACGACATGCCCAGGCGAGTGTCCAGGTGTGTGGTAAGGCGTTAATCCTGCCATTAATACCAGCTTCCTTCACCGTCTTTAGGTAGGGCTTGAGTGATGTTTTTAGAAACAGTCACAGCCGCCTTCTTCCGACGCGGATAGGGTAGCTCTCCCTCCATATAGGGGATTTCAATACTGTGCGCATAAACCGGAACTTCTCTTAGCTTTAAAGCGGAAGAAATGGAGCCAACATGATCCGAGTGTCCGTGTGTCAGTACAATTCTTTTTAGCGGTCCCGCATGCAATTCCTCAATAAAATTCAGTATTCCTTTCGTCATCATGGGTAGCCCGGCGTCCACAAGTGTGACTCCGTCATGCTCGACAACCACCCAAACATGAACGGGAATGATGAACCAAGTTTTTAAACTCCAAATGTGATTTGAAATCTGTAGCGTTTTCATCTTATTTCTCCCTTTTTAATTCTGATTTTTCGTTAAAGCCTAATAGAAGGACATCGACGGCAGTATCGAATGTAGGTGAGAGCCTTTCGAGCAATTCTGATAGTACCTCCTCATGGTTGAGGTAGGTAGTCACAATGCCATGAATGGTGTAGAAAAAAATGCGTGTGAAGGCTAATAGATCTTTGCTTTCGGTTTTGGGAAGAGAAGACTGAATCACCTCCATCCATAAACCAAAAAGCGCGTTTCGGAGTTTATTTATTTCAAGGTCAGGATCCTTTATATCCACTCTGGAGGCATTCGCATTGATTAGGGTTGTATACATGCTTTGGTTTAAAAGCGAAAAATGGATAAACTCAAAGCTTATGGCTTTTAGTTTTTCTGAAGAAGACAAGTCCGCTTGCAGGGAAAGTTGTTCCAAATTGACTTTTAACTCTTGTAATAAGGGCATTGCCAGCTCGTGAAGCAGTGTCTCTTTATCATTAAAATAAATGTAGATAGCTGTATGTGAGCATCCCGCATCCTTCGCAATTTCTCTTATCGTTACATTGCTGTAGCCTTGTTCTCTAAAAAGTTTTCCGGCTGCATGCAGGATGCTTTTTCTCGTTTCCTCTGATCTTTGTTCTTGTTTTCTGGCCATTCTGACTATCACTCCTACAATATAACCGATGGTTAGTAACCGTTGGTTATATTGTAACCAGTGGTTACTTTTATGTCAACGGTGTTCATTCGACACTAACATTCCCATTCCTCAAAAAAAATTTCAATTTCCATGCTACCCAACCACCCTAATTTCCCTATATAGAAAGTGAAGGAATATAGGGGGGATCATTATGAGTAAAAAAGCAATCACATTTATCGCGTGTCAACAAACGTATCAGCAGCTAGTTGCTTTTCATTCAATAGAAGAATTAAATGAATCTGTATACGCTCACCTTTCAAAACACAAGGCTACTTTATCGAAAACGACCGTTGAAATTTTAAAATTAATTGGTCGTTACAGTGTGAAATATTTAGGAGTGTCTTTTTTAACTAAGCAGCGAATTGGTGAGAGTATCGGGAAGAGTAGGCGGACGGTTATTCGGATTTGTCATGAGTTAGAGGAGCTGGGCATCATTAAGCAGTATGCCACAAAACGTAACAGTGATCAGCAGCAAACGTCGAATGCGATTGTCATTCAGAAGTTTATAAAAGAGGAAGAAATGCTTGTTGAAACAGCAAATGTCACACAAGACAAGCCTCAAAATGTCACACCAAAAAACCATTCTTCTTTAAGCAATCCTAAAGATCAAGATCATACGTATTGGAGTCCAATTCGTTCTGCCTATGAGAAATTTCAGGAGATGTGCCATTGCTTTACGAACGAACAGCGGACCGTCAGTCGACTGTATGGCATTTATTTAGCGCAAATTAAATGTATCAAAAACGTCTATCATGCTGGGACGCTCCTTCAAATTGCTGTACAAGCAATAAAGATTTCGTTTCAAGCAACCAAGAAAAAAACAATTCAGAACATTTTTGGTTACTACAATGGCGTGTTAAATGAGTTGTTGGATCAGCTTTATTATCAGGATATGAAGGAGAACTTTTGGAGTCTCGGGCACGTGGAGGATTAATTTTTAAAAGTTAAAATTCTTACAAAATCTTAATGATTTAACTAAAAAATATTTACAATTACTTGCTATTCTAGTTGTATAGATAATGCACTTCGATTAAATACGAACCCTTTAACTGGAGGAATCATGAGAGAAACGATCGTATTTATACACGGATTAACAGGGAGTAAACAAGCATTTCGTAAACAAATTGCATATTTAGCTGATAGCTACAATACATACGTTTATGATTTACTAGGGCACGGTGAAGATCGGGGAAAAGCGGTCGATTTTACCTTGAAAAACTTGGTGAAGCAGCTAGAGGATTTTTTTGAGGAAAAAGGAATTGAACGTGCACATATTTGTTCATTGAGCTATGGGTGCTATCCTAGTACAATTTTTGCGAACAAGTGGCAGGATAAAGTATTAAGTCTTTGTTTTATTGGGGGCCATTACAACTCACCTTCACCTTTAAGGGATATTTTTCAACAGTACTGGGACTGTCGGAATGAACCGTATCCTCTGTGGCTAAAGAAATATTCTCATGCGATTTATCCGAAGGACGGTTTGATTGATCCGTATTCAATTGTTTCTAATAAAGTTTACTACAAATATGGTCTCGAGCTGCATAAAGACATTTTAAGAGATGCACTTGAACATCGTTTAAATTATGATTTGCGTAGTGATCTTGCGAGTTTGACGTTGCCGGTTCTTTGGGTGATGGGGGATCATGATTCGTTGTATAAATCTAGTTTAAGAGATTTGGATCAGGTCATTCCTCATGTTGTATACAGTGAGTTGAAGCATGCTGGTCATGCTGCGAATTTGTTTCAGCCGAATTGCTTTAAAGAAGTGTACGGAGTATTTCTTGGAGATTTTTCAAGTGTTAATCCAAGGTATGCTTAGGTAAACGCATTAACAATAAAGAACGTTTTTTAGGTCACAAACGAATTAAAAGAGCTTATGGAATTAGCAAAGTAATAGTGGAAACTAGAAGCCGTGACCTAAAAGGTCGTGGTTTTTTTCGTACATGAATTTTTTTGATACCTAGTTGGTGTAGTTTCATTTTAATATTAATATATTCGATTTTGCCCTTAATCTAGCAACTTGGTGGACAATACGTTACCATATTGTATTAAACGAGTGGGGGTTGGTCTTCAATATTAGTTTATTGAATATTCATATGAATTTGACTTCACCAATAAAGGTGAAAAGATTTGGTCTGTAAACTTTATTAAGTGAATCATATAATTAATGTAATCGGTTGCAAGTAAACAACTACTAGTAGAGCGGTGAGTATATGTTGACTGCAAGAGAGCTTGAGATTTCTAAAAAGTTACTGAATTCTAAATTACCAATAAGAATCAAGGATTTATCGGTAGAGTTCGGAGTAAGCACTAGAACGATAAAGTATGACTTAGAAAATGTTAGAGGATGGTATAAAAGCCAGGAGACAAATGTAATTTCTCAAACGAATAAAGGAATATGGATTGATTGCAATGATAGTGAGCGCATGGAACTTAGAAATATCCTAACGCAATCCGAAAGCACCAACATATACCCTAATCAAACCGTGCGAGGAAGAAGAATTGTTATGTTATTGCTATTAACTAACAATTATGTAACGGCATCAGATCTTGCAGTGGATCTTAATGTGAGCAGAAACACAATTTTAAGCGATTTAAACCTGGTTGATGAGTTTCTTGAATCTTGGGCAATCAAGCTTGAAAGAAAGCACAGAACGGGATATCGACTAATAGGAAATGAACTTCAGCTCCGCTTTATGCTTGAACACATTATCTACAATGATTTAGATGATTATGAAATTTATAAAATGACAACACGGATTACAAAAGGAGAAACAAATTTTGAACCGGGTACTGTGTTAAATGAACCTTTAAAGAGGGTCTATAGAATAGTAGAAAACTGTATGAGTGATTTATTTGAACCTTCCTTAACTCAAAGGTTACGTTTATCAGATTTATTGAAAATACAGCTTCGGCTCACCTTTTCGGTTACAAGGTTAAACTTAGGCCATACCATAGGTAGCTATAGGGTTTTGGACCAGAACCAACATACGGATCAGGTATCCTTGTTCGTGTTCTCTGTGATGGAAAAGATCCATTCTGATATGCAGCTTCCGCTTTTAGAAGAAGAATACCTATATATATCAGGCGGTATGGATCTAGAAACAGGACATATGGATTTAATCGATATAACAGAAAAAATGATTAACTATGTAGGTGAGCTGGAGTGTCTTGATTATCAAAAAGATCCTAAACTCTTCAGTAATTTACTCGCCCATTTGTCGCTACGGTTTCAAAATGGAACATTATATTTAAATGAAATGAATCCAATTGCAAATGAGATTAAACGAAATCATGGCGAATTGTTCAGAAATGTTCAAGATGCATGCCGCAAATTCATAAAACAACACGCTTTTATAACACAAGACTCTTTTATCTCTTATATTGTTCTTCATTTTCTCGTATCATATGAAAATACGTTTAAAAAGAAAACAAAGGTGAAGGTACTATACGTATGCTCGACAGGAAGAGGTGTCGCGCGTCTGATAAAAAATAGGGTTGAAAAAGAGATTCCTACTATAGAGATTGTAGCGTATTGTTCCTTGTTGGAAGTAGAAGATATTTGTCAGCATAAAGAAGTAGATTTGATTGTTAGTGTGTTTCCTGTAGAAACGAGTATACCTGTCGTAGTTGTGGAGGCGCTCCCAACTAAAAGCGATATTGAAGAACTCCGTGACATGGTTAAATTACTCATCGGCATCGAAGCCCCAGTATCCAATCAGTTGTTAGAAGGCAGTGAATTAAATCTAGTTAGTGAAGATAGTGAAACCATTAGTCAGGAGATTATTCTAAAAGGCTTTGAAGTCATTCATGATTTATTGGAAGTCTTTCCATTAGCAACAAAAGAAAATTGGAAGAATGCTTTCATGATGCACGTTTTCCTAATGGTTCATCGTTATCATTTCGATAAACAATACGATCAATATCTCTATACGACCTATCAGATCGAGGAAAATGACGAGGAAATTATTAATAAAGTACAAAGCATTTTGAAGGATAAGGATATGCATGTTCACGAGGCCGAAATCATTACCCTCTTACAATACTTTAAAAAATGGAAGTGATTTGATGGGTGGAAGCATCATCATTCAAGATGGCTTGGTTATCGATCCTGAGACCGCCACAATTGAAAAGAAAGATGTAGGTATTTTAAATGGAGTATTTGCTCCAATTGAGGAAGTGCGGAATCTAGCAGGGGACATGATTAAATATATAGATGCTTCAGGTTATTATATTGCTCCTGGTTTTATAGATTTACATGCACATATTTTTAAGGAATATACAGATTTGGGAATCGAAGCAGACCTTGTTGGTGTGAAACAGGGGGTTACGACAATTGTAGACGCGGGTAGCTCAGGATATGACAACTATCATTTATTCAAGGAAACGATTATTGAGAAAAGTCAAACCGAAATATTATCGTTTCTCAATATCTCTAGGAATGGGTTATGTAATGGACTTTCCGAGCTTGCTAATTTAGAAGATTTGATGACCCTTGAGGAAGGAATAGAAATATTCCATCAAGAGGGAAGCGTCGTTGGCCTTAAAGCACGTATGAGTAAATCTGTTGTAAAAGACAGTGGTATAAAGCCTCTTGAACATGCTAGGAACCTCGCGAATGAACTTCAGGTTCCCATTATGGTTCATATTGGAAATCCGCCTCCGAATTTACAAGAGATTTTTCCCCTTCTTCAAGAAGGAGACATTGTCACACATGCTTTTCACGGTAAGAAACATGGTGTGATTAATGAAACGGGGGATATGCTGCCTGAAGCAGTTGATGCCTTAAACCGAGGAGTGCGGTTTGATGTTGGTCACGGAACTTCAAGCTTTAGTTATAAAAAGATGAAAATGATGAAGGAGCACTATGATTTTTCGTTCACTATAAGCACGGACATCTACAATAGAAACTATCTTCATCCAGTTGGCAGTCTAATGATTACGATGACGAAGCTTCTTGCATTAGGCTACTCATTAACAGAAGTAGTGAAAGCGGTAACAATACAAGCTGCAGAAACTCTAAATCTAGTAGAACAAGGTACATTCAGGCAAGGAACAAGAGCCGATGTGACAATCTTTGGCCTCGAAGAAAATGACACGCCGCTTATTGATTCAGAAGGAGAAGAACTGGTATATGATCAAGTTCTAAAGCCATATATTACTCTTCGTAATGGAAAGGTGGCATACATGAAGTAGGATGGAAGTGCAAATGGAAGAATTATATCAGAAGAGTGAAGATCCTGGTTTGTGTAAGGCACTAATGTTATTCATGGATGAGCTTTTGAAACGAGCAAAAATTCAAATGACAAATGCTCAGAAGTTGTCATTACTATCACATGTCACAGCAATGGTCTACCGCTCTAACCATAAAGAAATGATTCAACCTATTGATAAGACCCTATTTGAGGAAGTATCAAACGAATCTATTGAAATGGCAAATAAAGTATGTGGTAGGATGCCTGATCTACACGAGGATGAAAAGTATTTACTATCTATACATTTTGAATCTGCAAAAATAACTAATTGAGTAAATTGCACAATATATGAAACTGAACCGAAAAACGATTGTGTCAAACTTAGGATTGTTAATTTCACTTACCTGAGAATATTAATAGTTCAAATCCGAAAAAGGTTCGCTTTTCAATTTAATATCCGATCTATGAAAATATTCTATTAATTTAAAGGGGGAAATAAAGATGAGTCAAGTTGTTGTTGTAATTGGGGATCGCTTAGGAAAAGGCCAAAATGTTGCAAAGGGTGTGGAATCTGCAGGCGGAAAGGCTATAGTCATTGCAGGTGTAGGTGCAGATATGCGTTTAGGTGACGTGATGAAGGCAGAAAATGCGGATTTAGGTATTTCTTTCTGTGGAAGCGGTGGCGCTGGAGCCATTACTGCCCAAACAAAGTACGGTTACCAAGCACACTATGGAATGCGCTCAATTGATGAAGGTGTTACTGCAATTAATGAAGGGAAACGCGTTTTGGGCTTTGGTTTTAATGATGTTGAAGAACTTGGAAAGAGAATTACAGAAGCATTATTGAAAGCTAAGGCTTAAGTACATGGAAACGACTATTAATCGTAAAGTAAGAGTGGAAGGAACTGGGAAATCAAGGGAGCAGGCCCTCAACATGGCGTTAGGAAAAATCCAAAGGAAAGTAATGGATGAGTATAAGGCGATGATACTTCGAATAGAACCTTTGGGAACAGAGGTCATTGAGGCAATTGAACAGACCTATACCGAACGCTTCTTGCTGTTTTTCTTTCCCAGAAAAAGACACAACTATAAGGTCGTTTTAGATGTCGATGTAAATATTATTCTATTAAAAATCGATGAAATTGAATTCAGAAAAATTGAAGATACGAGTGGAGTCATTAAGCGTATTCTCCGTAATGAACATATAGAAAGCAAATAAGGAGGGTGGAACCATGGAGGTATTGGAGGTAGCGATAAAATCAATTATTATTGGTGCCCTTGTAGGTATAGGTGTTGGGGCAGGTGCGGCCAGAATGTTTCATGCACCTAAAGTTCAAGGAATGGGAGCTTTCCGTACACTGGGAGAGCTAAATGCTTGTGCAGGAGATAGAGCGTCTCACTTTTCATTTGGGTTAGGTTTCTTCTTTAACGCTTGGGCATCTGCTGTGGGAGCGGGTGCTTTTACACAGGATGTTGACCACCGTGTTATTCCTAACTGGGCAGCAGCTGTATTGATGCGTAAGGGAAGTAGCCCTGAGGACACGCTACATAATCCGAAGAAAATGGCTATCGCTGGCGGAATTATTGGCGTTATTGTGGTTGCATTCCTAAATCTTACAGCTTCAGCGGTTCCAGAATCACTGCAAGCTACTGCTGTAATGGTGCTAGTGCCAGCAGCAAACCTTTTAATTAACCCGGTTATGCCAGTTATTTTCTGGCTGGCAGCATTAGATGCAGGCAAGCGTTCAGGGATGTGGGGAACAATTTTCGGGGGAGCTGCGCACTTAATCATGGGAAATGCCGTACCTGGAGTTGTGTTAGGGATTTTGATCGGTAAAGGTGTAGATGATAGCGGTTGGAATAAAGTAACTAGAACATTGATTACATCTGTTATTCTCCTATTTGTCTTAAGTGCTTTCTTCCGCGGTTTCGACATTCAAATGCTTGAGAGTATGCAAATAAATGCACCAGAATGGCTCCTAAACTTACACAAACTATTGGGATTAGAGGTGAAGTAAATTGAGTTCACAAACTTCAGGAATCGTAAATGAAAAAGATTATAGTAAAAACTTTTGGTATGCTGATTGGTCTTTCCCTATTTTTGTAGCTCTCCTTTCAGCTGGTATCTTTGCAGGAACCCACATGTATTATGTTTATAAAATTGGTGCCTTCAATGATGTAGCCATTGTAGCCATGTTAGAAGCTGGAATGCAAGGCGCAGGTTATGGTGCCGCTGCTGCTTTTGGAGCAAGCTTCTTATTTGCACGTATATTAGAAGGCTCACTAGTAGGTATTCTTGATATTGGGGGAGCGCTTCAAACGGGAATAGGAATCGGTATTCCAGCCGTATTGCTAGCATCAGGTATTACAGCACCATTAGAAAACTTTATTCTATCATTAATTACTGGGGCTTTTTTAGGGATTATTGTTGGATATTTAATTATTGGGATTAGAAAATTTACAGTGGGACAGTCAAACTCAACTTTTGGAGCAGACATTATGATGGGTGCAGGTAACGCATCAGGCCGTTTCCTTGGTCCGCTTATTGTTATTTCTGCTTGTAGTGCGTCTATTCCAATCGGTTTCGGTTCCATTATTGGTGCAACGATATTCTACGTATGGAAAAAACCAGTAGCAGGTGGTGCCATCCTTGGTGCGATGCTTTTAGGGGCTATATTCCCAATTCCTTTAGAATGAGGTGAGAGAAAATGAGTATATTTGAATCATTTGGGTTACGTAAAGTGATTAATGCAAGCGGTAAAATGACTGCTTTAGGCGCTTCAGCCGTGAGCAATGAGGTGGCAGAAGCTTTAAAGCAAGCCTCTCAAGATTATGTCGATATAGAAGAAATGATGGAATACTCTGGGAAAGCAATTGCTGAATATACAGGTGCAGAGGATGGCTGTCCAACATGTGGTGCCGCTGCAGGAATTGCCATCTCTACCGCAGCTATTATTACCGGGAAAAACCTGACCTTAATAGAAAGAATGCCCGATTCTGAAGGATTAAGAAACGAAATAATTATTCAAAAAGGCCATCAAGTCCACTTTGGTGCTAACATTGGACAAATGGTCCGCATAGGTGGAGGTAAAGTTATTGAAGTGGGCAGTGCCAATAAAGTGGAAGCTGATCATATCGAGCAAGCAATAACCGATAAAACGGCCGCTCTTCTATATGTCAAGTCCCATCATGCTGTCCAAAAAGGGATGCAGACGATTGAAACCATGATGAATATTGCCCAAAAACACAATATACCATTCATCATTGATGCAGCTGCAGAAGAAGATTTTAAAATGTATATAAAAATAGGTGCCGATATTGTTATATACAGCGGTGGTAAAGCACTAGAAGGTCCAACATCTGGTTTTATTTGTGGAAAAAAAGAATTGATGGAAGCCTGCCGTAAGCAATATAAAGGAATAGGGCGTCCGATGAAAGTTGGAAAAGAAGGAGTCGCTGGTCTTCTTACAGCTTTAAAACAGTATGCTTCTTTGGAAGATAATGCAGAAGACCAGATTGAACGAATGACACAACTTAATCAATCACTAGAAGAGGTGGAAGGACTTACATGTTCCATTAAGCAAGATGAAGCTGGTAGAGCCATTTATCGTGCACAAATTGAAGTTAACGCAGATAAAACAGGAATGAGTGCGCAAGAGCTACTTAATCGCCTTGAAACAGGAAATCCGGCTATCTTTTTACGACACCATTATGTGAATATAGGTATATTATCTGTTGACCCTCGTCCATTGTTAAAAGGACAAGAAGCTATTATCGCAAATACAATCAAGAGCATATTGAGGGAGGGGTAACTTAATTGAATCAAAAGGTTATTTTTAATGTATTGGCCAAAGATGTAGACAACGCGAAAGAGCTTTTTCATGAAGCCGGAGACCGTGTGTTAGTAGGTATTATGGTGAAAAACTTTCCAACTGAAGAAGCGGTAATTGAGCAAGTTGAATTATATAAAGACAATGATATTCCTGTCTCAGTGGGTCTTGGGGCAGGAGATCCTACAATGTGGAAGAAGGTTGCTGACGTTTCTGCTAAAACCTTACCTGTGCACATAAATCAGGTGTTTCCTGCAGCCGGTTATACGTTAGGACGTATGACGCAGTTAAATGCGACAAATATCATTGTAAATTCTTTGATAGAGCCATCGGGTACACCAGGAGAAGTATATATTTCAACAGGTCCTAAGAGTTCTGACTACAAGGTAAAAGTATCATGTGATATGGCTGCAGCAATGCTTGCCGAAATCGGTGTTCATTCAGTGAAATTCTATCCAATTGATGGGGAGAAACGTTTAGGTGAAGTAGCGGCCATGGTTATGGCATCAGTAAAGGCTGGCTTGAAAATTTTCGAACCAACAGGCGGTATCGATGTGGAAAACGTCCATCGCATTGTGCAAACATGCCTAGATAACGGTGCAGAAACGGTCATTCCTCACTTATATACATCCTTAATTGATAAGAAAACTGGAGAAACAGAAGTAGAAAAGATCAAGCAATTACTAGCTATGGAATGGAACTAAATTATTAACCTAAAGGAGCTTTTCATGAAAGCTCCTTTTTCCTATAGAGGAGGATTGAATAAGTATGCAAAATTTTGCCGTCATCTTTGATATGGATGGGGTCATTGTTGATAGTGAACCTATGTATCAAAACTGGAATCATCAATTATTTGAAGAATTAAATATTACGGTTCCGGTACAAATCCGATCACAATTCGTAGGCATTAGCCCCAAGCGTAAATGGCACCTAATAAAAGAGCATTGCGGAATAACTGAATCGATTGAGGAACTAGTCCTAAATCAACGAAGGTTTTTTGGAGATAAGTCCGTTAATTTTAAGGACATTTTATTCCCAGGAACCCTTCCCTTATTAGAACTTCTAAAAGGTAAAGGGATTAAATTAGCTTTAGCATCTTCTTCTGATAGAGAGCGTATCAATAGCGTATTGAGTTCTTGTGATTTAGTAAAATACTTTGATGAAATCGTAAGCGGCCATGAGTTTGAAGAAAGCAAGCCTCACCCTGATATTTTCCTTCATACTGCCAAAAAATTAGGTATTGAACCAGAAGAATGTATCGTTATTGAAGATTCCATTTATGGATTGACCGCAGCCACTCGTGCAGGAATGAAAAAGGTTGGTGTAAAACATAAGAGAATCCCAATGGATTTATCATTAGCAGATATAACAATAGAGTCTCTCGAAGAACTAAATTATGAAGCATTAGAAAATTTGTTATGAATTTTGGAAGGAGACACATGTGGGAGAACCGTATGCCTCATCGTTCCGTAAGCTTATACAATATGTTTTTATTGAAGAAGAACCCTGCTGAGGTTATGAAGGTTATGAGAGTGGTTACTGAATCAGCACGCTGAGGTATTAGAGGGATTCTAGGTAATAATATTAATAAAAAGGATGACGAGCTACAATTTTAACTGCTCCTAAGACCAGAGAAGTAGATGTTATCAGAGTCCTGTTGATACTATAATATAGAAAGGATAGCAAATGATTATTTGGAGTGTGAACTATGACAACAAAACTATATTATCAAAGTCCATATACAGAATCCTTTTCAACACCCGTAACGAAGCAAGCTAAGGATGAAGCTGGAAACTGGTTCGTTGTACTAGAGGGAACAGCTTTTTATCCAACAGGTGGGGGCCAGCCTCATGACACGGGGAATTTAAATGGTATCAGCGTCGTGGACGTACAGGAAGTCGACAGTGAAATTCGCCACTATCTTGAGAGCCCATTACCTGATAGCAACGCAGTAATTCATGGTGAAATTGACTGGAATCGCCGTTTTGACCACATGCAGCAGCATGCAGGGCAACACCTTTTATCAGCTGCGTTTGAAGAGTTATTTTCCTATAAAACGGTTAGCTTTCATCTTGGAAAAGAGATTTCAACGATTGATTTAGCAATTAAAGATTTAACTGAAAAAGAAGCAGTCGAAGTAGAGAATACAGTCAATCGTGTGATACGTGAGAACCGACCTATTGAAGCAAAATGGGTCAATGAACAAGAATTATCCCAATACCCTCTTAGGAAAAAACTAGCAGTCACTGAAAATATCCGACTCGTCATTGTCCCAGACTTTGATTATAACGGGTGTGGAGGCACGCATCCAGAAACGACTGGAGAGGTAAGTACTCTTAAGATTTTAAGCTGGGAAAAGCAAAGAAAGCAGATTCGTATTTCTTTTGTATGTGGAAATCGTGTTCTCAAACAGCTTCATCAAAAGCAAGCTGTGCTAACTCAATTAACTGGGCTATTAAATGCTCCAGAGCAAGGTATGGTCGAAGCTGTGAAAAGACTTCTTGAACAAAGTAAGAATCAGGACAAAGCGATAAAGGAAGTAAAGGAAGAACTGATTCAATACGAGGCGAAGAGCTTTGCTTCTCAAGTTGAGACTATTAGTGGTCGTAAAATAATAAAAACTGTTTTCCAAAACCGTCCCATCGCAGAGCTTCAAAGCCTTGCTCGCAGTATTATTGCAGAAGTTAGTAATGTAGTTATTTTCCTTGTAGCGGAAAATGAGGACAAGTTACAGTTTGTCTGTGCTCGTGGTTCAGCCTCTGATGTAAACATGAAACCTATTCTTGAGAAAATCTTACCGATCATTAACGGAAAAGGTGGAGGAAGTGAAAGCTTTGCTCAAGGTGGGGGAGAGAATCTTTTGTCTGGGGAGGAGCTTATCGATAAGTTGGTAATTTCTTGCAGCACTACTTTCTGAAGAGAAAATAAGGTGATATGTTCATCTACTGCTATTTTTAGTACAATATGGGTAATTCAATAATTTTTTACGAGAGGAATGATCCAATGTCCATTCCGAATGAACAACCTAAATACTCATATACCGATTATCTAGCTTGGGATGAGGGAGAACGAATTGAGATTATTAATGGAGATGTGTTTAACATGTCACCTGTCCCATCTCGAAAGCATCAACAAGTACTAAGAGAATTGTCTACTGAAATGACGCTTTACCTTAGAGATAAAGAATGTGAAGTGTTTTTTGCGCCTTTTGATGTTCGGCTGCTTGCAGATGATAAATCGGATGATGAAACATTCAATATTGTTCAACCAGATTTAACTGTAGTGTGCGATAAAGGTAAGCTAGATGAAAAGGGCTGTAAGGGTGCGCCAGATATGATTGTGGAAATTCTATACCGTTAAGATCGATCGATGGAAAAAGTATCAACTCTACGAAGCTGCGGGAGTGAAGGAATATTGGATCGTTGATGTAACGAACGAGTCAATTGAGGTTTACATTTTAAAGAACAAACAGTATGAGTTTGTTGGTGTCTTTACAAAAGAGGAAGCCATTTCAGTTCATATATTAGAAGGATTTGAGTTGAAACTGGATAAGGTATTTGTGTAAAAGGGCTCCTCAAGTTTTCAGCTATAAAAAGTGTATATCGAAAAAAACGGTGTTGCTGCTATAGCAATGCCGTTTTTTACATTTTAAAATCCAGTTTGACTGAAAATATCCAGTAAATATTTAGTGTAGTGAGGTAGTAGGTAAATGAAAAACGATTAGACATATAGTCTTTTTTTCTAAGTAAGAATTCTGAATTTCTTTTTTACAAAAAAAATTTCTAATAAATCTCCTTTATTAAAATAGAATTATCTCCTTTTACGATTTATTTGGTTCTATTCTAGTAAATATTTAGTAAAATAGTACCTCTGTAGAGTAGCTATACCCTGCCTTTTTTTGTAATCTATTGCTAAAAGATTAGTGAAAACTAGCTTTAATTAACGGTATATTGATATAAATTAATTTCAATTACAAGCTACTTCTAATTTACAGAATAATAAAAAAATATTGTAAGCGCTTAATTTGTGTGATAATCTCATATCAAGAAGTAAATATTTAGTGATAAAAAAGGAAACTTTATGGTTTTGTAGTAAATAAATTTAGTGAGGTATTTTATGATAACTATCAAAGATATTGCAGCAAAAGCAAATGTCTCAAGTTCGACAGTATCGAGAGTATTAAATGATGACCTAACTCTAAAGGTTACAGAGGAAACGCGTCATCGGATTTTAGAAATTTCTAAAGAGCTAGGTTATACAACGGTAAGAAATCGCCGGAATGTACAAAACTTGGCTAATTTAAATAATCCTCGAATTGGGATCTTTCTAGCACACACACTTGAAGAAGAAATAGATGGAGTTGATGATCCATATTTTACTTCGATTAGGCAAGGTGTTGAAAGTGAATGTTTAAATCGCGGGGTATTTACGAACAAGGTTTTTCGGTTATCTGAGAATAATCAAAAACAGATTGTAGGTGATCTAGATGGATTAATTATTATTGGTGGAATTAGTCTTAATGCCATCAACCAATTATGTGGTCACTTAGACAACATTGTTTTTATCAATCATTCACAAGAAGAGGATAAGTATGATTCGGTAGTAGTTGACTTTGAAAAAGCAACAAAAAACGCTTTGGAGCACATGTTTTCTCTTGGATACACTCGCATTGGATACATAGGTGGAAAAGAGAGAGAACAAGATTCTGGAAAAAATTTGATCATTGAGGATAAGCGACAAACAACGTTTGAAACAATGATGAAATCAAAAGAAATCTATCATGAGGATCATGTTCTTATTGGAGAGTATACGATGGCGCAAGGATATGAATTAATGAAGAAATTGATAAAAAAGGGTAATCTACCGCAAGCATTTTTTATCGGTAGTGATTCAATGTCAATTGGGGCAATGCGTGCTTTGCGGGAATCCAATCTAAGAGTTCCTGAAGATGTAGCGATTGTCAGTTTTAATGATGTGCAAATGGCGAAATTTGCAAGTACTCCCTTAACGACTGTTAAAGTCCACACTGAACAAATGGGACGGTTTGGCGTGCAATTATTGTTAGACCGAATTAATGGAAGAGAGATACCTCTTAAAGTAACAGTCCCAACAAGACTAGTGATTAGAGAAAGCTGTGGAGTCAATAGTAGATAACGAGAAAATTAGGAGTTGAAAATTGTGATCGTACGCTAATTTTAAGGAGGTGATGGATTGAAGAAGAAATTTAATGGTTTTACATAGTTAACGAAAGGAGGAAATGTGAAAAAGAGATCAAAAAGTCAAAGGAATTCCAAGAAGTTTGATTTGGCAGAATCAACTTTACATAGAATTGGTACCTATGACTCTTTTAATCTCCTTAGCTCCCAAATGAATAAGGAAAATGATATAGACACTAATTATAAAATAGGAATCATTTAATAGCAAAAATTTTGATTGATTACAACTTTTCCAACTAGAATTGGAGTTTCATTAAGAAAATGAAATGAGGGGGAAGAAGAACATGAGGAAATTTATTAGTGGACTTATTTTTGTAATCGCATTCACACTTTTTGCGTCTGGTTGCTCAAACAAGGGAGCATCTAGTAATTCGGATGAAAGTGGGGTAACGTTGTCACTTTTCTTAACGATGTCAAACGAGGGTGAAAAAAAAGCAATTGAAACGGTTGTATCGAAATTTGAAGAAGAAAATCCCGATATTAACATCGAAGTAAATCTACCTGGTGGAGGCTATGAGGATATGCTTCGAGTAAAAATGGCAGCAAATGATATGCCTGATTTATTCGATACTCATGGCTGGGCAAAGCTTCGATATGGCGAATATGTAGCGGACTTAAAAGAGATGGATTGGGTGCAGAATCTTGATCCAGCTTTAGACCAAATTTTAAAGGATGAGGAAGGAAAAGTATACGCATATCCTTTAAATCAAGCAAAAGATGGAATCAGTTACAATGCAAATATTCTTGAAGAGTATGGCATAGAACCACCAACAACACTAGATGAATTTATAGCTGCATTGGAGACAATCAAAGAAAAAAGCAAAGGCGATGTTGTGCCTTTATGGATTCCTGGTGGAGATAACTGGACAATCGCGCAAATATTTGATCAGATGGCTACTCCATTATTAATTACTGAAGAAGAGAACAGTTATGGAGATCAGTTAAAAGACGGATCATTTGATTGGTCGAATTACACACTGTTTGCTGAAAAAATGAAAGAAATGCAAGAAAAAGAATTATTAAATGAAGACGTATTAACAGCAAAATTCACGCAAGCGGCTGAGTTAATGGCTCAAGATAAGATTGCTTTCACGTTTGTCGGCGGCTCACTAGGACCGGATGCAACTGAGTTAAACCCAGAAGTGAAGGTTGGTACGATGCCAGTCCCTGCCATTCATGAAGGTGATGTGCAAAGCTGGATAGGGGGAGAACGCTTTACACTTGCGGCTTGGAAGGATTCAGAAAATCTAGAAGAAGCCAAACGTTTTATCGATTTCGTCTCCCAACCTGAAAATGTAAAGTTAATAGCTGAAGGAACATCGTCACCAGCTGCTCTAACGAATACAGAAGCAACAAACTACTATTCAGAGTTTTATAGCGAATACGAAGACATCAATGTGCAACCTTATTTTGACCGTGTGTATTTACCAAGCGGAATGTGGGATGTTATGGCAACTACAGGACAAGAATTGCTAGCCGACACCCTAACACCTGAACAGCTTTCCGAAAAAATGGGAGAAGAATACAAGCGATTAAGAAAGCAATAGCATTGTTAATATCAGTTATTTGGATAAGGGAGGAGTAAATCTTCATTATCTCCTCCTCTCCAAGCGAACTCTCAATGTCAAAATGAGGAGTTGAATCGATGAGCGAGTTAGTAACAAAAAAAGTTTTTTCACTATCTAAAAAGGCGCCAAAACTCAAAAGCAAAAAGGAATCATCACTTTGGTGGATGTACTTCCCAAGCTTAGTTGTTGTTTTCCTATTTATTTTGTATCCGTTCTTAAACGGAATCCAGTTATCCTTTACAAATTGGAACGGTTTTTCTCAGGACTATGACTTTGTAGGTTTTGAACAATATTCTAGATTATTCACTGATCCAACGACATGGCTTGTTCTGAAAAATACCTTACTCTACGGAATTGGAAGTACAATTTTACAAAATGTTCTAGGCTTAGCTTACGCTCTACTGTTAAACCAGAGTATAAGAATGAAAGCTATTACTCGTACGATTATTTATCTTCCCGTTATTATTAGCCCATTGATTATGGGGTACATTTGGTACTTTTTCTTTGCTTTTCAAGGTGGGGCACTGAATGATCTTTTGCTTTTTTTAGGATTTGAAAAAGTTAATGCGTTAGGAAATCCTGGATTAAACTCTTGGATTATCGTATTTGTGAATACGTACCAGTATGTAGGAATTGCGATGATCATTTATTTAGCTGGTTTACAAAGTATTTCAAAGGATTACTACGAAGCATCTCAGCTTGATGGTGCATCTGCTATTCAACAGTTTAAAAACGTCACACTTCCCTTATTAATGCCATCGATCACGATCAATATCGTCTTAAATATTATTGGTGGATTGAAATTGTTTGATGTCATTATTGCCCTTACAGGAGGGGGACCGGGTAACGCTTCCCAGTCCATGTCAACTTTTATGTATGATCTCTATTTTAAGAGGCAGGATGCAGGTTATGCAGCAACACAAGGTGTTTTTATGGCTTTTGTGATCCTCGTCTTAAGCTTATCTGCCCTCGTTTACTTTAAACGAAAGGAGATCGAGGCATAATGAATCATTACAATAAAAAAAGAAACCGAGTGTTAACTATACTTGCTTTTTGTGTCATGGTATTTCATATTATGCCTTTCTATATTTTGGTAACAACTGCCTTGAAAGCAAAAGGTGATTTTAGTTCGAAATGGGCGTTTCCTGAGCAAATTAGCTTTCAGAATTTTACGGATGCATGGAAAATCGCTAACTTAGGTCCTTCATTTATGAATACAACCATTATCACAGTTGCTTCAGCTGTCTTATTAATTTTTTTAGGATCAATGGCAGCATATCCAATGGCACGGCGTCAAACAAAATTAAATAAATTTTTCTATATCTTGTTTATCGCGATCATGATTATACCACCATTAACAGCGTTAGTGCCTTTGTACAAAATGGTTGTTAATATGGGGATGATGAATACGTATGAGGTAGCCATTTTAAACAATGTGGCAGCATATATGCCGCTCACGATCTTTTTATATGCAGGATTTATTCGTTCCACTATTCCAAGGGAATTAGAAGAAGCGGCCAAGATAGACGGTGCGAGTACATTAGTGATCTTTTTCCGAATTGTTTTTCCTTTGTTAAAGCCAGTAACTGCTTCGATTCTAATTATTGCGTGTGTATTTATTTGGAATGACTATCAATTTGCTATTTTCTTTTTACAAGATAGTGCGATGCACACAATAACTGTTTCATTAGCGAGCTTCTTTGGGCAAAATCAAAATAATCTAAATTTAGTTGCAGCAGCTGCGATTATTGCAATGCTACCAATGACTGTTCTGTTCTTATTTTTACAAAAGTATTTTATTGCGGGTCTATCATCTGGATCTGTAAAAGGTTAATTTATAACAACTTTAGGAAGGAAGATGAAAATGTCTAAAATTACGTTTATGGGTGCAGGAAGTACAGTGTTTGCGAAAAATGTTCTAGGAGATTGCATGTTTGTACCCGCACTATCAGGCTTTGAATTTGCTTTGTTCGATATTGATGAGCAACGTTTAAAAGATTCAGAGAACATGTTAAATAATTTAAAGAATAACATTGATAGTAATGTACTGATCAAATCATATTCTGATCGAAAAGAAGCGTTACGTGGAGCCAAGTACGTCATCAATGCGATTCAAGTTGGTGGGTACAAGCCTAGTACAGTAATAGACTTTGAGATTCCTAAAAAGTACGGCCTTCAGCAAACCATTGCTGATACGACAGGTATTGGTGGGATCTTCAGAGCCCTCCGTACAATTCCGGTTATGTTGGATTTCGCAAAGGATATTGAAGAGGTTTGTCCAGATGCGCTTTTCTTAAATTACACAAATCCGATGGCAAGTCTAACAGGGGCAATGCTACGCTACACAAACGTGAAAACGATTGGTTTATGCCATAGTGTTCAAATTTGCACAGAGCATTTGTTCAGAGACTTAGAAATGGACCACGACGGAATCGAAGAAAGAATTGCTGGTATTAACCATATGGCGTGGTTGCTTGAAGTAAAACGGGATGGCAAGGATTTGTATCCAGAAATTAAACGCCGTGCAAAGGAAAAACAAAAAACAAAGCATGATGATATGGTTCGCTATGAATTAATGGATAAGTTCGGATACTATATCACAGAGTCTTCCGAACATAATGCAGAATACCACCCATATTTTATCAAAAGAAACTATCCTGAGCTAATTGAACGTTTCAATATTCCACTTGATGAGTACCCACGTCGTTGTGTTAATCAACTTGAGAGTTGGGAGACAATGCGGGAAGACATGGTGAATAACAGTCAGCTTACACATACTCGCTCACATGAATATGGATCAAGAATTATTGAAGCAATGGAAACAAATGTACCGTTCAAATTTGGCGGAAATGTTTTAAATACAGGTCGTTTAATTAGTAATCTTCCAGAAAATACAGTAGTCGAAGTACCATGTGTTGTCGACCGCAATGGCATTATGCCAACGTATATTGGGGATCTACCGGAACAATTAGCAGCACTAAACAGAACAAATATTAATACACAGCTTCTAACAATTCAAGCTGCTGTGACTGGCAAACGAGAGCATGTCTACCAAGCAGCAATGCTTGATCCACATACGAGTGCAGAGTTATCAATGGATGATATTATCGCGATGTGTGATGAGTTAATTGAAGCACATGGCGATTGGTTACCGCAGTTTATGAATAGTGGATCAAAAATAGGGGTCTGACCCTATTTCAAAGGTGACTGACCACACACTTAAAAGCAGTATGCACCATATTTTGATAAGTTTGAAATCGCCAAATCGTCACTTGCTAGTGATAAAGGACATATTAAGAAAAAATAATGAATGTATTTCAAAGAAGGGCTGGGTTCATTCCAGCTCTTTTTAACATATAAGAAAGTATAAAATTTGATACTAAGTCTGCGTTTCTGAATCCAGCTCCAGCGCCTAGCCCCTCGAGGTCATAAGTCAATTCTAAATTGAAGGCAAAGAACGCCTTCTATTTAGAATCGCCTTATGCTTGTCGGGGCTGACCAAGGCGCTTGCGCTCTTTTTATATTTTTGCACCAGAATCAAAACACAATATTTTAATAAAACTAAATATTTTAACTTTTCAAATGAATACTAATATGCTACCATACTTGTATGGTAGTGTATTAAGCAAAGAGGGTGGGTAATTTGAATATAGATTCTAAAATGAAAACGCTGTCAACAAGAGGTCATATCTATTCTCTCTTAAAAGAAGACATTTTGAAATTAATTCTTTTGCCAGGTGATCAAATTTCCGAAAAAGAAATCTCAGAGAAATTTAAAGTAAGTCGAACACCTGTTAGAGAGTCTTTTCTTCAGCTATCAAAAGAAGGGTTATTAGATATTTATCCTCAAAAAGGGACATGCGTTTCGCTAATTGATTTAAATCTTGTGGAAGAGGCAAGGTTCATGAGAGAGCACTTAGAGATTGCTGTTATTAAGTTAGCTTGCGAAAATTTTTCACAGGAAAAACTTTTTTCACTAGAGATGAATTTAAAAATGCAAGAAATGTGTATGAAAGAAAGAAATTACGAACAGTTATTCCAACTTGATGAAGAACTTCATCAGACGATTTTTGAAGAATGTAAAAAAAGCAATATTTGGTTTACAATTCAACAAATGAACATGCCCTTTAATCGAATCCGTGTGTTAAGGTTAGTAGCTGATTTTAATTGGGATAACATTTATCATCAACACTTAATGATTGTAGAGGCCATTAAAAATAAAAAACCAGAAGTGGCTGTAAAGGTTATACAAGAACACTTAACAATGGTTGTTTTTGATAAAGAAAAACTAAAAGAAGAGTATCCTAGTTATTTTAAGTAAAACTTTAAAAAAGAATGAATTAGAAAATTGAATATTCTAATAAATATATTCAATTCTATCATTTTTGTAAGCGCTACCTTTATTAATATTAAAAGCTATATTTACAAGTGAAAAAGAGTGTATTAAGATATTAAAATTATTTTTATTTAAGAGTAAGGGAGATTTCTCAAACATTGAAGGTCTCGAAAATTATTGAATAAACAAGTAAGAAAAGATATTTGGAGGGGTTAAGCGATGAGAATGGTATTTAGATGGTACGGCGAGGATAATGATAGCGTTACACTTGATCAGATTAAACAAATCCCAGGTGTAGAGGGAATTGTTTGGGCGCTCCATGATATTTCTGCGGGTACAGAGTGGCCAATGGAGAAGATTGTTGAAGTTAAAAAACTAGGTGACAAGTATGGTTTAAACATAGAGGTTGTCGAAAGTGTGAATATTCACGAAGATATAAAGCTTGGGCTTGCAACTAGAGATCATTATATTGAAAATTATAAACGTACCATTGAGAAGTTAGCTAAGGTTGGAGTAAAAGTAATTTGCTATAACTTTATGCCTGTATTCGATTGGATCAGAACGGATTTACATAAAGAACTAGAAGATGGTTCAACAGCTCTATTCTATGAAAAGGCGAAGGTCGACAGCATGGATCCTATCGAGCTAGTGGGAAAATTATCTAAAAATCCAGAGTTTACAATGCCTGGTTGGGAACCTGAGAGACTAGCACATCTTTCTAAACTTTTTGAAGCGTATAAAAACGTCACGGAAGAAGACTTATGGAATAACCTTCAATACTTTTTAGAACAAATTATTCCAATCGCTGAGATAAACGATATTAAAATGGCGATTCATCCTGATGATCCGCCATGGCCTGTTTTCGGACTGCCAAGAATTATGACGAACAAAGAGAACATTAAAAGATTGTTAAACCTTGTTGATAGCCCATTCAACTGCGTCACTCTGTGTAGTGGTTCTTTAGGTGCAAATCCTGATAACAATGTTGCAGAGATGGTAAGAGAATTTGCAGATCGAATTCCCTTTGCTCATATTCGAAATGTGAAAATCTATGAAAATGGCGATTTTATTGAGACATCTCATAGAACTTGTGATGGTTCGGTAGACATTTGTGACATTGTGAAGGCCTACCACGAGAATGGTTTTACAGGGTATGCAAGACCTGATCATGGCAGACATATTTGGGATGAGGAATGCAGGCCTGGATATGGGCTTTATGATAGAGCTCTTGGAATTATGTATTTATGGGGTTTATGGGATGCTTACGAAAAAGCTAAGCAGGGGGTAACTGCATCTAAGCAGAAGGTAACCACAAGCTAGGAAGCCTTCAAACGATACAGCCATTAGTAAATCAGTTTGACCAAGCAGCACAAGTCCTATTATAGATGCAGCTATTATTGATAGTATAGGAAATCAACTTCACACGAAGAGATGAAAAACAAGCATGAGAATATAGAGTAGGAGGATCAATATGCCTAGTATTGTGATTTCACATCAAGAAGCTAAAAAACTTGTCATACAAAAACTAACGAATGCTGGTTTAAACAGTGAACATGCCAAGAAAGTAGCTGAAGTTCTTGTACATGCTGATTTGCGCAATGTGAATTCACATGGGGTGCTCCGTACCGAGCATTATGTTAATCGTTTACAAGCTGGTGGCATTAACCCAAACCCGTCTATTTCTTTTCATAAAACAGGTCCAGTGACTGGTGTGGCCGATGGTGATGACGGTTTTGGTCATGTCATTGGTGACATTGCCATGCAGCACGCAATCGACATGGCAAAAGAAAATGGAATAGGAATGGTAACAGTAAAGAATAGCAGTCATTGCGGTGCTCTTAGTTATTTTGTTCAAAAAGCAGCAGAACAAAATTTAATTGGAATGGCGATGTCTCACACAGATAAAATTGTTGTTCCATTTGGTGGAAAAGAATCATTTTTAGGAACAAATCCAATGGCATTTGGAGTTCCAGCTAAAAAGAATAAGCCGTTTATTTTGGATATGGCAACTTCAAATGCCGCTCTCGGTAAAATTCTCCAATATAAAGAAGAAGGAAAAGAAATCCCATCTGATTGGGGAGTGGATGAAAATGGTGAAACGGTCACGGACCCAACTAAAGTAGTGTCTCTTTCCCCATTTGGAGGTCCGAAAGGCTATGGACTATCACTTATCGTTGATATTTTCTCGGGACTGTTAGCGGGTGCGGCATTTGGTCCCCATATTTCTAAAATGTATGGCGATTTAGACAAAAAAAGGAAGTTGGGTCATTATTTCTGTGCCATTAACCCTTCGTACTTTACGAATACAGATGTATTTTTAGAGCAAATGGATCAAATGATGGATGAGCTTCGAAATGCACCTCCAGCACCTGGCTTTTCACAAGTATTTGTTCCTGGGGACATCGAACAAAGCAATGAAGAATTGAATCTTGAACATGGCATTTCCATCGCATCAACGGTTTATCACTATTTAACAACCTAAACTTAATCGATCTTAAAAATCAGGTTCTACCAGCTAATCTGAGATCTTTAGGAAAGGGGTGATGCGTGGTAGAAAAATAACTGATAGGAGTATCAATGAAATAATGAAAATATAAGGGGGATTTAAGAATGAAAAAAATAAGTTTATTATCAGCAATTCTTGCAGTTATGTTACTTTTAGGAGCTTGTAGTTCAGGTGGGGATGTCGGTGGAAATGCACAAGAAGGTGAAGTAATTAAGTGGAAGCTTGGACATTTGGCTGATGAAAATCATATTTGGCATAAAACAGCTACAGAGTTTGCGAATTTAGTTAAAGAAAAATCAGAAGGACAAATTGAAATTACACTATACCCAAATAACTCATTAGGTGGGGAAACAGATACAATTAATGCGATTCAAGCAGGAACCGCCGATCTTGTCGTTTCAGGTGAAACATTGCAGAACTGGGCTCCAAAAGCTGCTTTAATGGCAACTCCGTATGCGTTCAAAAATTTAGAACATGTTAAAACGGTTGTTGAAGGTGAAATTGGAGACGAAATTGAAGAGGAAATTAAAGAGAAAGCTCAATTAACATCTCTCTATTACCATACTCGTGCACCACGTAACTTAACCTCTTCTGAGCCAATTAAGTCTCCAGAAGATCTAGAAGGATTTAGTATGCGTGTTCCGAACGTTCCTTTATTCTTGGATGCATGGGAAGCAGCAGGTGCAAAACCTCAAGTAATGGATTTTAATGAAGTGTTTACTGGAATACAACAAGGTGTTATTGATGGGCAAGAGAATCCTGTCGATTTAATTCAAAGTGGTGGTTTATATGAAGTTCAAGATTATGTGAATAAAACAGAACATGTATACTCTTGGATTTATATTTTAGTAGGAAATAAGCAATTAGAATCTTTAACAGATGAGCAACGTGAAGCTGTTTTTGAAGCGGCTCAAGAAGCTCAAGCTTTTGGAGAAAAATTATATGATGAAGAAATTGGTGCTATTGAAAACGAATTGAAAGAAGAGGGCATGGAATTTGTTGAAGTGGATCAAGATGCTTTCCGAGAAGCGATGACCCCTGCAATACAATCATCTCTTTCAGAAGAACAATTCGAATTATATGAAAGAATTTTAGGATCAGAGTAAAAAAATAAATAGGCACCGTTGACAATAGATAAGTCAACAGTGCCTTTCCTTTAGAAAGGAGTCAACTGAAAAATGAATCTTTTAAAATGGGTAACTCGTATACTATCGTTTTTAACGATTGTAAGTTTTGCAGGAGTTATTATTATAGTTACGATTCAAATATTGTCCCGCTATTTCCCGTATTCCTTCATTTGGACTGAAGAGTTAACGCGTTATTTTTTCTTATATGCAATTTGTTTTGGAGCACCACTTGCATTACTTCGAAATGAATTTATTAATGTGGACCTAATTATAGGCAGATTTTCAGGGACAGTGAAAAGATATTACGAGATTGGTATCTATTTAACAATACTACTATTAAGTGCAATCATGGTGAAAGAAGGATATGCCTTTATGCAATTGGGAAATAATCAATCTTCTGCTACGATGCCATTTCAAATGTCTGTTATACATGCATCCATATTTATCATGAGTATTTTCTTATTGATCTTTTCATTGATCAAAATTGGCTTCTTAATTCGTAATAAAAAGAATCCTTATGAAGTAGATGGAGGTGGAGAAATCTAATGGCCCTTTTATTGTTCGTCTCGTTTATCATTTTAATCTTTCTAGGCGTACCGGTAGCTTTTGGTTTAGGTCTTTCATCCCTCATTTATTTAATTGTAGCTGATATTCCACTAAACATTATTCCACAAAAGATGTTCAGTGGTTTAAATTCATTCGTTTTACTTTGTATACCAGGCTTTATTCTTGCTGGTAACTTAATGAATGCAGGTGGAATAACAGATAGGATTATTCAGTTTGCTAACAATCTTCTTGGCCGTATTCGCGGTGGATTGGGATTAGCTAATGTTGGTGCTTCAATGGGTTTTGCTGGTATTTCAGGGACAGCCCTCGCAGATACAGCGAGTATCGGGGCTATTCTTATCCCAGCCATGAAAAAGGAAGGTTATGGTGCAGGTTTCTCTGCTGCGGTTACAGCATCCTCTTCAACGGTAGGACCGATTATTCCACCATCCCTTCCAATGATTATAGTCGGTACACTAGCTTCCCTTTCAATTGGAGATTTATTTTTAGCTGGTGCAATACCAGGGATTTTGCTTGGTTTAGGCTTAATGATCCCAACCTATCTCATTTCAGTCAAAAGAAACTACCCAAAAGGTGAACGAAAATCTTTAACAGAAATTTGGAAAAGCTTCACTGGTGCGTTTTGGGCACTATTAATGACCGTCATTATTTTGTATGGAATTTTAGGAGGGTATTTTACACCAACTGAAGCATCCATTGTTTCCGTCATTTATGCTTTAATTGTTGGAATATTTATTTATAAAGAATTACCAATTAAAAAAATTCCGGAAATTATGCTTTCTACCATGACTTCTACTGCTTCTATTATGTTGCTCGTAGGGTTTGCCAATCTGTTTGGATGGATTATGGTTAGCGAACAAATTCCGCAAATGGTAGCTGATCTTATTTTAGGAATTTCAACTAATTCTGTTGTCGTTATCCTTTTAATCATAGTGTTACTTCTATTTGTTGGTACTTTTATGGAAACAATTGCAGCATTGGTCATTTTGTTCCCAGTTTTATTACCTGTCGCTATGACAATAGGAATGGATCCTATCCAATTCGGTGTCATGATGGTGTTAACTTTAGTTATTGGTCTAGTCACTCCACCAGTCGGTGTTTGTTTATTCGTTGCCTCCCAGATTGGAAAAGTATCAATTGGGACAACTACAAGGGAACTTATTCCATTTATTGGTGTTAGTTTGATCGTATTATTAATCGTTGCTTTTGTACCACAAGTTACTTTGTTCTTACCAAATTTATTTGAATAAGGGAGTGTCAAGATGAAAGCTGTTCGAATTACAAACCCGATGGAGTTAGTTTCATTGGATGTTGAGAAACCAGTTATTAACGAAGCACATGAAGTGATTGTAAAAGTTAAACGAGTGGGCATTTGCGGATCTGATATGCATATTTATCACGGAACAAATCCTCTTGCTACATATCCTCGAGTGGCGGGTCATGAAGTTGCTGGAGAAGTTGTCGCAGTTGGAGAAAGTGTGTCAATTTTGAAACCTGGAGACCATGTAGTAGTCGAACCGATTCGTTATTGTGGTGAATGTTATGCCTGCCGCAAAGGCCGTCCGAATGTATGTGAATCACTATCTGTATTTGGCGTACATGAAGATGGAGGGATGCGAGAGTTTATCGTCCTTCCTGAAAAACAATTACATGCTGTCAATCCATCGCTTGATTGGGACGAAATTGTTTTTGCAGAGCCATATACAATCGGTGCTCAAGCAGTGTGGAGAGGGAATGTTAGAGAAGGAGACACCGTTTTCATCCAAGGTTGCGGCCCAATAGGCATTTGCATTTTGAAAATGGCGAAGCTTGCAGGTGCAACCGTCATGATGAGTGATCTAAAAGAAGAACGCCTAGATTTTGCGAAAGAAAATGGAGCAGATCTAGTCATTCATGCAGCAAATGAGGCTATTGAAGAGAGAGTTATGGAATTTACGGAAGGTGAAGGAGCTAATGTAGTCATTGACGCAGTGTGTCTACCTTCTACATTTGAATTAGGGCTAAAAGTAGCTTCTATTGCAGGTACGGTTGTTGTTTTAGGATTTGATGAGCGAACAGCAGCTATTTCACAATTACCGATAACGAAGAAAGAGTTGACGATAGTAGGCTCTCGTCTGCAAACCGATCAATTTAAGAAAATTGTTACTTTATTAAATGAAAACAAACTTCAATCGAATGGGTTGATTACCCATAAATTTGCTTTAAAAGATGTACAAGAAGCTTTCACATTCGTTGAAGAAAATCCAGACATCGTCAGAAAAGCACTTATTGTGTTTTAGTAGGAGGAAAACACGTGATAAAAAAGTTGGAAGTACTGAAATCGTTAGAGACAATGAAAGTCGTTGCTGTGATTCGGGGGAAGAATGCAGAAGAAGGTGTGTTCGGTCAATTGGATGCTTTTCATGAAATTATAAAGGAGGAGTTGTCATGATTCCTATACATGATCATTTATCAGGACGAGTCGCTGTGGTAACAGGAGGAAGCGGAGTACTATGTTCGGAAATGTGTCGGGAACTTGCAAGACATGGCGTGAATATAGCGATATTAAATCGTACGGTTGAGAAAGGTGAAGCGGTAGCTGAAGAAATCCATCTACAAGGTGGAACGGCTATTGCCATAGCTGCCGATGTGCTTGACCGGGCTTCATTAGAACAGGCGAGAGATCAAGTAGTCGCCCGATTTGGAAGAGTAGATATATTAATAAATGGGGCAGGTGGAAATCACCCAGACGCCATAACTTCACCGGAAACATATGGAGAAGCTGTGGAAGGAAAATCATTTTTTGATTTAGATGAGACAGGATTTTCACAAGTATTTGCAAGTAATTTCACAGGGACATTTTTGGCGAGCCAAGTCTTCGGTGAAAAGCTGTTGGAACAAGAATCACCGGTCATCATTAATATGTCTTCTATGAGTTCATACTCTCCGATGACAAAGGTTCCTGCTTATAGTGCAGCAAAAAGTGCGATCAATAATTTCACAATGTGGATGGCCGTCCACTTTGCAGAAACAGGATTACGAGTGAATAGTATTTCACCTGGCTTCTTCTTAACGAAGCAAAACCGTGATTTATTGGTAAATGAAGATGGAACACTAACACCAAGATCGAATAAAATTATCACAAATACACCGATGAAACGCTTTGGAAAGCCTGAAGACCTTCTCGGTACACTACTCTGGTTAGTTGATGAATCTTGTTCTGGATTTGTTACCGGGATTACTGTACCTGTTGATGGTGGGTTTATGGCATACTCAGGTGTGTAAGCGAGTAGTTTAATACCTGCCAACAATTACACTTTATGCAGATAATAAAATGGGAGTTTTCTCTAAAAAGTAAAATACGCGAACTGCAGGAATTCAGAATGTTCTATAATGTGTATGAACGGAGTATTGAAAGATAGTGATGATTATGGTGCTAGGAACAATACAGTTCTTAAACCAATAATAGAAGCGATGGAATTGTAAATCGCAGCTTGTAGACTGAGTCTAAATAATTTAGATCAGTTTGCAGGCTTTTTTTTTATTCATGTTAAAATTAAGAAAATCGATAAGAGGAGGATATTACCCAATGCTAAAAATCGGAATTGTAGGCACAGGATGGTTTAGTGGAGTACATGGGAAAATCCTTTCGACCATGGAAGGCGTCCAAATAAAGGCGGTATTGGGAACAACTAAACAAAAAGCTGATGAGTTTGCTTATGAATTTGATCACGCGAAAGGGTATGGAAACTTTGTTGAGATGCTAGATTGTGAGAAACTAGATGCCGTTTATATTTGTGTGCCACCATTTGCACACGGAGAATTAGAGTTGCAATTAATAGAAAGAGGAATCCCTTTTCTAGTCGAGAAGCCCCTTAGTGTAGATCTTGAAGTTCCTAAACAGGTAATCTCAAAACTACAACGAAATCCTTTAATTACTTCGGTTGGCTATCATTTTAGGTACCGCGATTCAGTAAAATTCTTAAAAAATGAATTAGAAAATAGCACTCTTGGCATGGTTACAGGAGGTTGGATGGGGTCTATGCCTACCGTTTCTTGGTGGCGGAACCAGGAAACATCAGGTGGACAATTTGTTGAACAGACAACTCATTTAGTCGACCTTTTAAGGTATTCAGCAGGTGAAGTGGAAGAAGTCTACGCGGTTTTTGGTAGTAGATCGTTACATAAAACATATGATTTTGTAACAGTTCCTGATATTGGGACGGTCACACTCAAAATGAAGAGTGGTGTAATCGCTAATCTGTCGAATACTTGCATTCTTCCAGATGGTGACTCTAAAGTAGGATTGGATTATTACAGTGATAAAGGAATTTTACATATCAATCATGATCGTTTGGAGAAAAGTATCGGTGGTTTAAAGTCTGTTCACCAAGATACGGTGGATCCTTATTTGCTTGAGAATGAGGCCTTTCTTCATGCAGTGCGAACGGGGGATTCTTCAAGAGTTCTTTCTAATTATTATGATGCATTTCGCACACAGGAAGTTGCGGTTGCTGCATTGAAGTCAGCGGAGAGCGGGGAGCCGGTTAAGATAAATTTATAACGATAAGAACCTTCTCTTTAACTAAAAAAGTGTCAGTCCTCATGGTAGCCCTAGAGAATTGACACTTTTTTCTATTAACCTAACCTACGAAGCTTTCACATCTATATGCTCTACGATCATTCGCTGTGAACTGTGTTCACTCAAAGCGATCCCTATACCCGTACCAACAAGTGCCGGTACGACCCATTCTAACCCAACAGAGGAAAGTGGAAGATAGTTTGTAAACGTTAGAAGCGGACCATCGTTCAAACCAAATGCTTTTAATCCTCCAATCACTGCAAATACTCCAGTAAATAATATAGCACTTCTGTACACTAGTTTTGAGTTTTTAAAATAACGGTTAAAAAAGGTAAGTGTAATTAAAACAATCGTCAAAGGATAAGCAGTAACAAGGAATGGTACCGAAACTTTAAGTATTCCTGCTAAACCCAAGTTGGATAGAGTAAATCCAATCAGGGTGACCGCTAATACAACTAACTTGTAACTAGCCCTCGGAATAAGGTTTGAAAAATATTGCCCACAGGCTGTTGTTAAGCCAACTACTGTTGTAAAACAGGCTAATGTAAAGATGAACCCTAGTAGGATTTTTCCGCTTTGTCCTAATAAAAGTGTTGAGGCAGCAGTCAGGATATCCGTGCCATTTTCAAATGAACCACTCGATGCCATTTTGCCTCCTATTAATCCCAAACTTACATAGACTAAAGTGAGCAATATTCCGGCAATCACACCTGATCTCAATGTATAGTTTATTAATTTCTTTCTGCCTGTTACACCTCTTTGTTGAATCGATGTAAGGATGACGATTCCAAACGCTAGTGCACCAAGGGCATCCATTGTTGAATATCCTTCAATGAATCCTTTGAAAAAGGCTCCACTTTCATAGGTAACTGCTGGTGATTGGAGCGGTGCATCCAATTTTACAAAACCGACAGCACACAAGATTACGATGGATAAAAGCAAAATAGGAGTGATCCAGCGGCCCATATACTTTTCCATTTTAGAAGGGTCCAAGCTAATAATATAAACAATTGCAAAGAATACAGCCGAATAGAAAAATAGAATCATAGATGAGTTCCACGAATCATTAATGAAAGGTTTAACACCCATTTCATACGAAACACTAGCATTTCTCGGAATGGCGAGAAATGGACCAATCGACAAATAGATGATCACCATAAAGACTTTACTGAATAAAGGGTGAACACGATTCCCAATCGTTTGAGCACCATCTTTAACAAGAGAAACAGCAAACAACACGGCAATCGGTAATCCAACACCAGTTAGAATAAATCCTAACATGGCCATCCAGTAGGATGTACCTGACTGAGCTCCTAAAAAGGCAGGGAATATTAGGTTTCCCGCTCCAAAAAACATCGAAAATAACATCATTCCAATAAATAAGGTGTCTAATTTCTTCACTGTAGTTTCTCCTTTATTGAAAAAAATAAAAAGCTCTCCTGAACATCAGCACTCGCTTAGCGCCGATAGGATGGAGAACAGAATTTTTCGCTAGCTCTTTTTTTCAATGATTTTACGTATTAAAGGATAATAGCAGAGCGAAAAGAGGATGTCAATCTATTTAGATAATTTAGTTATATTTTTATAGGAAGTTTAAAGTTCTTCGTATAACTCGGAAATGATGGCAAATTTTCTGCGAAATGGTAGCGAGTTTAATAGACGTACAGATTAAGCAGTTTCGAGTAGGTTATTGTTAATAATTAGAATAATTAAAAAAATAACTTGTATATGAAGTATTTAATACATTACAATGAAAAAAAGAAGTTTTTCCTTCATAACGTATGAAAGGAGTAATTATGAATCAGAAAACGTTTCCACAAATCATTAAAGAAAGCTTTCTTACATTATCTCCAGGTCAGAAAAAAGTCGCTGAGTTTTTACTACACCATATGAATGAAGGGGCGTTGCTTACTGCTTTTCAGATTGGTCAGCAGGTTGGAGTAAGTGAGACCACGGTGATTCGGTTAGCGTATGCACTCGGATTTAGTGGTTATTCTGGGATGCAGGAGATGGTTCGTAAAGATTGGCTTGCAAACCAACACTCAGTTAGTGATGAAGGAAATTATCCACGAAAAGAAGACCGTGATGAAGAACATTTATTTAGCGATGTGATTGATCAAGAACGACTAATTTTGCAGCAGTTATTGAATCAATTAAGTCCGGATGAGATTTGGAAAGCTGTTGATGAATTAGTTAAAGCAGACCGAGTCTATATCGGTGGATTAGGAAGTTCGTACGCTGCTGCTTATTGGTTTTATTACACATTAAAGCAACTAAGAGAAAATGTGTTTCTCTCCAGTCCAACCGGATTTTTACTAGAGGATATCTGTGAATTGACTGAAAAATCGGCTGTGGTGATTTTTTCATTCCCTCGTTATAGGAGGGAAACTCATAAGCTAGCTAACTTCGCAAAAAAACAAAAAGCTATAATCGTTGCTATTACAAACAGACAGCTTTCACCGATTGGCCAACTAGCAGATATTACGTTAACAACAGAAGAACAGATGGAATCTGGCCACCATTCGATTGCATCTGTTGTCAGTCTTCTGGAGGTCATTATTGCTGGAATACATATACGCGATCGTGAAAGAATTAGTATTCGGCAGCAAAAATTAGAACTTCTTTACACAGATCAAGAATTGTTTTTAGAGTAGTACGGAAGAAAAACACAAGAAACAAAAGGGGGAAATGAGATGAATGGGCTACCAAAAACAAATGATAAAGTACAGGTAAATATGTTTTCCATGAAAGATTATTTGAAATTTTTAATTCCATCATTAGTAGGAATTCTATTGTTTATCGTACCGATCACATCTGAAGACGGAATCACAATTCCTGTTGCCTTTCTAGCAAATCAAATTAACACATTTTTGGGTGATCTTATCCCAATGATAACAATGTTTATCATTACTCTTTCCGTTATTGGTTCTTTTATAGCAGTGTTCTTTAAACCTCGTTTTATCACAGAGAGTTTATTTTTAAATAAATTGTTGAACGTGAGTAAGTTTTGGCTATCTGCACGTTTTCTAGGGATGCTTTTTGCAATAATTACTCTTTACGAAATGGGACTGGAATGGATTTATTCAGAGAATACGGGTGGATTATTAATGTATGATTTAATTCCGATTCTTTTTTCTACGTTTCTATTAGCGGGTTTATTATTGCCCCTTCTATTAAACTTTGGATTACTTGAATTTTTTGGGGCCTTATTAATGAAAGTGATGAGACCCGTCTTTACATTGCCTGGGCGTTCGTCACTAGATTGCTTAGCTTCTTGGGTTGGAGATGGAACGATTGGCGTTTTATTAACAACGAAACAATATGAGGAAGGATATTATACGAAACGAGAAGCAGCCGTTATTGCGACTACGTTTTCGGTTGTATCGATTACATTCTCGATCGTCGTAATCACTTACTTGAAATTAGAGCAATATTTCATTCACTACTATTTAACGATTATTTTTGCAGGACTTGTTGCTGCCCTAATCATGCCTCGTATTCCACCACTGTCTAGAAAATCGAATTCTGGCTATGAACATACCGATTTACAAGTCGAAACAAATATTCCTTCTGATATTTCAACTGTTAAATGGGGGATAAATCAAGCGGTAAATAAAGCTAAAAAAAATAACTCAGCCACTTCTATTTTAAAAGAAGGGTTTCAAAATGTGTTAGATATGTGGGTAGGTGTGCTTCCAATTGTCATGGCAATTGGGACGATTTCATTAGTGGTTGCTGAATTCACACCGGTTTTCAAGATTCTTGGAATGCCGTTCGAGCCAATTCTTACGTTATTACAAGTTCCTGAAGCAAATGAAGCTGCTCAAACGCTCGTTGTTGGGTTTGCAGATATGTTTTTACCAGCTGTTATTGGTAGTGGAATTGAAAGTGAGTTAACACGGTTTGTCATTGCGTGTGTGTCGGTCACTCAACTTGTGTACATGTCTGAAATGGGTGGATTACTCCTTGGATCTAAGTTACCAATCAGTATAAAAGATTTAATCCTCATCTTTTTATTACGTACATGCATTACATTGCCAATCGTGGTGGCAATTGCTCATCTGATTTTTTAACCGTGAGGGAGTTTAGTATTAGCTAGGAGGTACTCAAATTGATTGACCCTATTCAGTTTATTCATGAGCAGCGACAACATATTTTACAAACCTATCAAGAGCTTCATCTACTCGCTGAACCAAGTTGGAAGGAAGAAAAAACCTCGACTTATATTCGAGAGAAGCTTCTACAGGCAGGTGTAAGTGTTCAGACCTATGATGGTCATTTTGGCTTGGTCGCTGAAATCGAAGGAGAAAAGCAAGACGTGATTGCGATTCGTGCGGATATGGATGCATTAGTTCAAGAAGTAGACGGAGTCGTAAAAGCTAACCATTCATGTGGTCATGATGCACATAGTACGATGGTTTTAGTTACGGCGCTTGCTTTAGCACAAAGGAATCAACCATTTACTCATACCATACGGTTTATTTTTCAGCCTGCAGAGGAAAAGGCAGCAGGGGCCCAGCAAATGATGGAAGATGGTGCTCTAACAAATGTTAAGTTTCTTGGAGGTATTCACTTACGCCCATCGATTGAGGTTCCTTTTGAAAAAGCAGCACCAGTCATTCTACATGGATCAACTGCAAGCGTAAAAGGCGTGATCAAAGGGATACCAGCGCATGCAGCACGACCTGAAGAAGGAAATAATCCGATTGAAGCAGCGAGCCTATTAATACAAGCAGTCAGTCAGATTCGTCTAAGGGAGAACGGTCGATACTCTATAAAAATGACGGAGCTGCATAGTGGTGAATCGTCTAATTCCATTCCAGAAACCGCTCGTTTTACATTGGATCTTAGGTCAGAATCGAATGGAACGATGGAAAAACTTATTGACATGGCCCAACATACTATTGGTACGATCGCTGAGTTAACTGAGACAGAAATTAAATACAGCATTGAGGAGTATTCACCAGCTGCGGTAAAGCATCCAAGAGCAATGGGTTTAGCTCAACATGCGATCGCTGACATTCTTGAAGAAGAAAATGTAGAATCACCCTGTGTGTCTCCAGGTGCAGAGGACTTTCACTTTTATACATTGAAAAATCCAGACTTAGCAGCAACAATGATCGGATTAGGCTGTGATTTAACACCTGGATTACATCACCCGAACATGCAATTTAATCAAGAAGCCTTGATATACGGATCAAAAATTTTAACTAAGCTATTACTACTAGCAGATACGAAGCAATGGTAGGAGTTCGACCGTACGTGGAGGAGGAGAACGTTTGATACAAAAAGTTTTATCATCTATTTTAATTCGGAACCTTCAAACTGTAGAGGAGCTAGAATCAGTCCGCAACTTAGAAGCCATCATTTGGAGTATGGAAGATTCGGTACCTCTTAACCAAACGATCGCTGCTGTTAAAAATGGCGGTTTTGTATTAGGTGCATTTTTAAATGGAGAGCTAATTGGCTTTCAATATAGCTTTCCAGGCTTTGACGGAAAGAAAATCTATCTTTGTTCTCATAGCTTAGGGATTTCTCCTGATTATCGTAAATTTGGAATTGGTGAAAAGTTGAAGATTGCTCAAAAAGAAACTGCGCTTCAAAAAGGGTATGATCTTATTACTTGGACATTCGATCCGTTAGAAACGGTCAATGCGCATCTTAATTTCCATAAGCTAAGGGGTACCAGTACAACGTATATGGAAAATGCATATGGTGAAATGGCTGATAACTTGAATGCTGGAATTCCGACGGACCGCTTATTAGTAGAGTGGTGGATTAATCATTCGACTAAATCTGAGAATATTTTTTCTGTTAGTGACCGTTATTTAACGATAAAAACCAGCACTCAACAAAACGATTTAATCCCAGAACAAACGGATCTAACATTAGAGAATCATAGGTTATTTGTTCCAGTCCCTAGTAACTTTCAAGAATTAAAAACAGACAATTTTCTACTTGCGGTAATGTGGCGAGAAAAGTCACGCCAAGTTTTTACTCATTATTTAAATCATGGATGGGTCGTCACTGATTTAATAAGAGATAATGAAATTCCTAATCAATATCTCTATCTCTTAGAAAAAAAATAAGCAAAGAATCACAAGGAGATTTTAACTATGGAGATTAAGAGCATCACTTTGAGGCATATAAAGATGGACCTGTTGTACCCATTTACAACAAGTGTTGGGACAGAATTTGATAAAGATATTATCCTTGTTGAAGTAAAATCAAAAAGTGGATTATCTGGGTGGGCAGAATCTGTTTCAATCAATGAACCCATTTATAATGAAGAAACGGTGAAAACGAATTGGCATATGATGAGTGATTACTTAATTCCACTGTTATTCCAAGACTCAATGAAACATCCGAACGAAGTTTCTGACCGTTTTAAGCCGATTCGCGGCAATTATAATGCAAAAGCCGCACTTGAATGTGCCATTTGGGATCTTTATGCAAGGGAAAAGAATCTTTCTTTAGCGAAGGCATTAGGTGGTGTAAAGGATAAGGTTGAAGTAGGGATTAGTGTTGGAATTCAAGAGTCTGAACGAAAAATGCTTCAGCAAATTGAAGGATATCTAAACGAGGGATATAAACGAATAAAAGTAAAAATTAAACCAAGTTGGGATGTTCATATCTTAAAGGCAATCCGTCAAGAGTTTCCTTCTATTCAATTGATGGCAGATGCCAATTGTGCTTACAATTTGAATGATATCGAACATCTTAAAGAATTAGATGCATTTCATTTAACGATGATTGAACAGCCCTTTGATTGTGATGACATCATCGACCATGCCAAGTTACAAGCGGAGCTCAAGACCCCGATCTGCCTTGACGAAAGCATTCATACAGTTGAAGATGCACGAAAAGCAATCGAACTAGGAAGCTGTAAAATCATCAATCTTAAAATTGGTCGTGTTGGTGGATTAACCGAATCTAAAAAAATACATGACCTATGTGAAAAACACGATATTCCTGTTTGGTGTGGTGGAATGCTTGAAGCAGGAATCGGCAGAGCTCACAACATCGCCATTACAACTCTAGCGAATTTCACCTTACCTGGAGACACAGCTCCATCTTCCCATTATTGGAAACAAGACATTATTGAACCAGAGGTCGAAATGAAAGACGGCTATATTTATGTACCAGAAAGTGCTGGAATAGGTTTTGTGCCAAATATAAAAAGAATTGATGATGTTACGTTGTATAGTAAAACGTTTCGTAATTAGTTCTATTTACAAATCATCATCTTTTCATTAAGCATTGTAAAAGATTTAAAAACTGGTAGAGCTTTGATGAACCATATAATTTGTCATATATGTTTAATGAAAGAAAGTATAGCAGCAGATTTAATCGTTGATTTAGTAACAGGGAAGATTAACTTTAAGGTGGTAGTACAGAAGGTCAGCATCACTCATATAGAAAAGGATTATAAAATAAAAAGACACCATTAGTATGATTAAAAGGTGTCTTTTTACATATCTATAGGGATCCCGCCCTCAATTTGACAAACCCAAGCTAAGGAAATTCCTGTAAACGTGTCTCTGTCTTTAGCTATAGAAAATGGTAAAAAAGAGCATAGGGATCAGATAAGTTAGTTGAATTAATAGGTTTTAATGAATTAATTAATTTGTTTTATATCTCCTTCTAAGACATCTAATATCCACCTTTTTAAATCAACAATCCGTAAATGATCAATGCTTTTATCGGTCCCTGTAACTATCATAGGTGTAAGTGAATCATCTTTATGCATAGAACCGTGAGCACCTCCACCAGCATGTTCAGGAGAACTTTCTCCTATAAATTCGTAGCCGGGTTTAGCATCCACTATTAGAAAATCTCCTTTTTGTGAATGTAATGCGCCATATAATCTTGCTAATCCATCAGGGTAATTTCTGTAGCTAATATGATGATTACCATCTATTTTTAAATCTAAAATTGCACGATTTCCTTTTATATCCCAAGTTTGATCATAAACATCTTTATAAGATCCGCCAGGTTTAAATTGAAAAGTGCCCTTGTGGCGTCCCGAAATTACTTGAACCATATCGTTTTTTTTCCAGGCAATCCAGGCAATCCGTGAATCTGTCTGCAATTTATTAGCTATATCTTTTATAGAAAAATCATTATTGATTTTATATACATATGCCATTCGTTCATTTGCTGTAATGACAACTTCATCCTTATTTCGAACAGGCTCCCCCAGCTTTAAAACATTATAATCAGATAGTGCCTCTCTTAAGTCAATTAAAGCTTCCTTTTTGTTCTTTTTAACTGCCGATTGATTGCCGTCCCCAATAATGATCCAAATGATAGTATCAAGAGCGTTTTCCCACTTTGGATAAGCATTTAATACTTCCTGTAGATGTTTATCAAGTTTCTCAATCCCTTTTGTTGTCATAGGGCCCTTTCTATGAACTGCATGATCATTTTCTGGCATGTACAAAATTGTAAATTCAGGAAGTACATCGTTCTTTAAAAGATACTTTAATTCTTGAGCAGCAAATGCATCGTTAAGCCCCAATCGATTTATTACATGATTATTTTTCGGGTCCAGTCTGATTAAATCTCCGAAAGACAATATCTTTGGTCCTTTTGTCTGATATTGATCAGGTAAGGGAGTCGTTTTTGCTAAGAACTTCGGAATTTTTAGGGTATGTTTATAATTTCCCCTGTATATTAAAGCATTTATAGAAGCAGTTTGTACCCCGTTGTTGTCTAATTCTTCATGTATGGTTTTAACATTTGAATCGAGATCCACATTATTAAATTGAAATAGGCTGTTTTGAGCAAACTCGGGAACTCCATACTTCAAGGTTTCAAAAAATCCGTTTCCGTAACTAATAATACGTTGTTCGTCTTCCTTAAACCAGACTAGACCAGGGATCTTATGTTTGTCAGGATTAGTACCTGTTATTAAAGTACTGTCAATGGTAACTGACATTGTTGGATAGGAACTTACCAATTCCTTACTATATAGACCATGCTTTAGAAAAAATTCTAGGGCCGGGGCTTTATCCTCCTGGATGGCTTTTTTTAAAGGTTTGTCCATTAATGAATCAATAACAAGCAGGACAACTTTAGGAGAAGCAGAGTCCTTTGTTTGCAAAACTATTGGAGAACTTCGCTCATTCTTTGCACCATGATGAGAGAAACCAATAATCAGTAGGATTGAAAGGAATACGAGAATTATTAAGCGATATATCATTAGGACTCCACCTCCGCTAAAGGACCTATCTGTTGATGGAAAGAACCTTACTGATACCTGTGATTATGCAAAATTGAAATAGTCTCTTTTTAATGGTTAAGTTGCTTCCCTTTAATAAAGTCCATTACGATCTTTACAATAATTCCAATCACGAGCAAAACAACAAATGAGTAAAAGTAAGTCCAATTGTGTAATTTATAGAGATCAAGATAAACAAAGATCGGCTGGACAATAAAAGAGATTATACTTGCAACAATAAAATCGGCAATAATAAAAAACTTCCACCTACTAAATACTTGATACATTAAGGCCATAATACTAGGAACAACAATAAATTCTACTGTAGCGATCGGTGTAAGAAACTGAACTAACTGATGAGGATGACTCCATAATTGGAAGTACTCTCCGATATCATCAAAAATAGTATTGATTACATAAGCGACCATAAATGCAAGTGTGATCAGTAAAATCCTTTGTCGATCTATAAAGAAAAGAAATAATATGAGGAAGATCGCATTCATGATGAGGATAACCCACCAATGAAAACTGAACAAATCATGGTTAATCCAATAATCCATTTCCATTTGATGTAATGTACTGGTTATGCTTTCTATTTCTTTATACATATAATACCTCCCTTGCAGTAAGTATCTCCTGGAGCGATACTATTAATGCGTCTGATTTTTATCTAGATTGTATAAATTATGCATTCTTAGTTTACATACTAGTGAGGAAAACTTACCTATATAGGATAAAAAAGGGGACTTACTTTTTTTACTGCAATCTTTGTTTAAACGAATTAACCAAAAATTATAATATTTACTAGTTTGTGAAAGCGTTTTACAATAGAAGTGTGCTGCTATTATGAAAGTAGTTTTTGAGATACAAATGCTAATTAAGTAGATGAACATAGTAGGCTGCAATTGCTTTTTATAAAAAAGCATTGCAGTCTATTTTGTCAATGAATCAAAGAGGAACCAATTTCGTAAATGAATGTTATTTATTCTTCTAAAAGTTGATAAACGCTTATTAATAAAAAAATCGAGTATAAATCCTATGCGATTTACACTCGATTTCTTATGCTATTAATAATGTTTCTTCACATATCGGAACTACATAAAATAAGTTGCCGGTCCTTTTTCTTTTCCTATTTTACACATTCAAAAACTTCACACAAACCGGATCTGGCACTACAACATCAGACTGCAACAAAGTAAGTTTACCAGTCTCCTCGTCTCTAGCAAACAAGACTAAATTACTGCTTTCTTGATTAGACGCAATAAGAAACTTTTCAGATGGATCTAATACAAAATCGCGTGGCCATTTTCCTTCTGTTGAGGTGTATTCAACAAACGCAAGCTCACCGGAGTCCTTATTGACGCTAAAAACAGCGATGCTATCATGGCCGCGATTTCCAGCGTAGACAAAACGACCGTCAGAAGATAAGTGAATTGCGCTTCCTTGGCTGTTTTCTGTAAAGTCCGCTGGAATAGTTGGGATGTATTGCAGCTCTGTAAAGCTCCCATTTTCAGGATGATAGTTTAACACAAGAACTTCATTACTTAACTCAGTCATGACATATGCGAATTTTCCATTTGGGTGCCATGCGATGTGACGTGGACCACTTCCAGCTTTTACAGACAAGTTGCTTACTTCTGTTAGTTTGCCATCGTTCACTTCATATGTGATCACCTTATCAATTCCCAAATCTACAACAACAACATACTTTTCATCAGGAGTAAATCCAGCATAATGAGTATGTGGTTTTTCTTGTCTTTCTTTGTTTGGACCGGAACCTGTTAGCTGAATAGTTGATGCTGCAGGTTGAATGGAACCATTTTCTACTAAGTAGGATTCAGCCGTTCCATTGTGGTAATTTGCTGATAAAACATTGCGATTTCCACGATCCACGCTCACATGACATGGAGATGCACCTTCTACGACTTGTGAATTAACCGCCTGAAGATCTCCAGTCTCACTGTTTACTGTATATGAGGCAACTCCACCTAATTGTCCTTTTTTTACAACTGCATAAAGATTTTTATTATCTTCACTAAGAGTTACATATGTAGGGTTGTCCAGTTCAGCAACACTCTTAACGTCGCTGAGTTTTTTAGCTGTTGTGTCTAATGTGAAGCTGTAAATTCCTTTGCTTTCACCTTTTGTGTAGGTGCCGATGTAGCCTATGTATTTTTTGTTTGTCATTGGGGGTGCTCCTTTCGAGAATGGGATTAGGTTTATTGTAACATTATGAGAGGAAAATATTGAGTTTGAGTTATTACATGCGTACATAACGTATTCCGATATTTTCTTTACTAAGTCTTTCCTCTTGGTAATTTCCTCCCAACCAACTCGAAATACTTGCTATAAATGGAGGGAAACAGTGCACATATTGCGATCGAGTGGATTCTAAACGAAAAACCTCGTCGGTACGCGGTAATCGCTGTAACACTTTTTTTAACAAGTAATGGTGTTGCTTCGTATCGGTATGCAGAAAAGCAAAAGCACTTTAATCATCTTAATGGATTAAAGTGCTTTTTACTGTAATTTATTTTCTTGTCGACCTAAGGCCTTATGAATAATCTGCATTATTTGATGTTCATAAGTCTCAAGTTCAATAACCGATCTTGCATGATCCAGAAGAGTTTGTAATTCTTTAAATTTCTTTTTTTCATTTTTTGTTAAATTGACTTGAATCTTATTTTTTTCACTTTTTTTATGATCTAGTACAGCTGTCATCTTTGAACACTCCTTCCTATTGTACGTCGTACTGATTAAGTTTTTCTTTTACATCCTGCTTTTTATCAGCTAAACGTTTGTTCATCATAGAGTTAATAAAGCTACTTCCTCCAACACCGCTAACAAAGGAAATATACATTGCGTATCCAAGAGAGAGTTGTGAATAATAAGGTAATACTGCAGCTGCACCTGCGACGATGCCGAGAAATAACTCAGACATACTTCCATAGAGAAAATGTGTGTCACCATTGTGGTCAGTGAACTTTCTCGGTGTAGTAAAGCGACCACCAACTAGAGCAGTTTTTGTAATACCTCCTACTAGTCCAAAGCCTGTCCCTATCAAGATTGCCTCAAATAACTCCATTTTATCCCATCCAGGTCATTGTTATGTTACTAGTATAATCCAAAGATAGGATGAAAACTAGTGTATTTTGGTTAACTATTTTTATGAAATAAAATAGACTTTTCAATAATATCCTTTGCTAAATGATAGTATGTTTCAACTTCAATTAAGGAGTTAGCGGAGTCGATTTTAGAAATATACCCATAATACAAAAGCTTTTCTTGCTTGGATAAAGTAACTCTAATTTTATCTTTCATTGTATCTGCTCCTTCGCATGGATAAGAAAGTATATGTGTAAAAGGAGACTCTTATTAACTGTTTAGCCGAAAATAATGTGTTTTAAACAATACAGCTTAGACAATAAAATTCGAGCATTGACATCTGGAAAAAAATCCATTAGTCTTTAATTGAACAGTGGTCAAAAAGGAGAATAACATGTCACCTAGAAAATCTGTACAACATGAATTAACACGAGATATGATAATGGACGCAGCAAGGGATTTATTTGCACAAAATGGCTATCAAAACGTTTCGATGAGACAAATTGCCAAAGTGCTAGGTTATAGCCATGGTTCAATTTACTATCATTTCAAAAATAAAGCAGAATTATTTTATGCGTTGGTACAGAAGTATTTTCATATGCTGGATGAGATTTTAGATGCGATTATGAAACAAGAACTGCCGTCTAAAGAAAAGCTTCAACAAGTGTTGTTAGGGTTTATTGAGTTTGGTCTTACCCATCAAAGTCACTATGAGATAATGTTTTTAATAAAAGATGAGGAAGTACGCAACTTCATTAATCAAGGACCGATTAAAAGTTATGAAAAATTTGCTCAAAGTGTCAATTCGTTATGTGATAGCAAGGTGACTATTCAAGAGATTTGGTCGATCTTTTTGTCACTGCATGGGTTTGTGATTCAATATTGTCAGCATGTAAATACGTATGAAGATGTAAAGGATATGGCGAAAGCACACGTGAAATTTTTAATGAGAGCGGTTGGCTAATTTTTTTTTACTATTTATTGAACAGTGGTCAATAAAATTTTGAAAGGGGAATTTTAAATGAAAAAAGCTTTAGTAGTAGGTGCTTCAGGTGGAATGGGGTATTCAATTGTTAAAGAATTATCGAACAGAGGAATTGCTGTTGTTGCATTCGCGAGAACGAGGAAGAAGCTGGAAAACCTGTTTGAGCATGATCCAAAAGTTGAGATTGTAACAGGTGATATTTTTCAAACAGAGGATCTTCTCGCTGCCTCAAATGGTGTAGATGTAATCTTCCAATCTGCGAACATTCCATATACGGATTGGGAGGAAAAGCTCGCTACGTTTATCGGAAATATTGTAAACGTAGCGGAAATTCAAGGCGCGAAGCTGGCACTTGTCGATAATATCTATGCGTATGGGCGGAGTAAAGGTGGAAGGGTGACTGAAATAACCCCTAAAAACCCTCACACCAAAAAGGGAAAAATCCGTTTACAGGTGGAAGGGATTGTAAAGAATTCTACTGTTCCCGCATTGATTGCTCACTTCCCTGATTTTTACGGCCCGAATGCTGAGAATACACTGATGCATTATATGCTCCAAAATGTTGTGAAAAGTAAAAAAGCGAGTTATGTTGGCGATCAAAATATTAAGAGGGAGTTTATTTATACACCAGATGGAGCGAAGGCAATTGTTAATTTAGCGCTTCGAGAGGATGCCTATGGACAGAACTGGAACATTCCGGGATGTGGCGTAATTACAGGAGTTGAGATCGTAAAGCATATACGAGAAATTGTTGACTATCGAAAACCCGTTTCAACGGTTAGTAAAAACATGATTAAATTATTGGGGATTTTTAGTGGGAACATGAGAGAAGTGATCGAGATGTTTTATTTAAATGAACAGCCGGTAGTGTTGAGTGGGAAGAAGTATGAAGCACTAATTGGCAAATTGCCACAGACTTCGTACCATGATGGTTTGAGGGAGACAATCGAGTTTATGAGGAACAAGTAAAAAAGCTACCGGTTAGAGCCGGTAGCTTACATAGTCGCTAAGGAAATTATAAAATTTTTGAACTGTGGATAACGTTTCTGCATCCAGCTCCGACGCACAGGACGTGCTAGTGCAGTCAATGCGACAGGACGTCGCGTCTTTGACTGCCAGCGCCTAGCCCCTCGAGGTCATAAGTCACTTCTAAATTGAAGGCAAAGAACGCCTTCTATTTAGAATCGCCTTATGCTTGTCGGGGCTGACCAAGGCGCTTGCGCTTTTGTTCTAGATTTTGATATCGATTTTTGCTTTTTTCTTTAAATCAGCAACAACTTGTGCTAGTTTTTCTTGCGTTTTTTGACCTTGAAGTTGTTGTTTTACATTATCTTTTACTTCTTCAAATTCAGGTGTTTGCTCAGCATCACCTTGTGAAGCCATTTGTTCGTAGAACTCTTTTGCTTCCTCATCTGTTACTTCTTCAACTTTTACGTCTTTTTCAACGTATTGTGTATATTTTACATTGTCAGCAACTTGCTTTTTAAGTTCATCAAGCGTAATTTTATTCGTTTTTAATGCTTCTTCAAAAGCTTTATCATCTTCATAATTTGCTTTTAATGTATCAATTTCTTTGTTGATGTCTTCATCTGTTGCTTTGTAGCCCTTTTTATCAGCTTCTTGTAATAGAAGAGTTTGGCCGATTAGTGTTTCGATTGTTCCTTCTTTGATCTGCTTTGCAAGCTCATCGGTTGTTGGGTCTTGTCCCATTTGTTGATATTGCATTTGCGTTGCAGCAAGTGCGCCATTGTACTCGATGCCTTTTAATTCTTGGTCATTTACGATTGCGACAACTTTGTCATCTTCTACTTGTTGTGCTTCAAGCTTTTTTTGCATTTCTTCCATTGCTGCAGCTTGCTCTTCTTCAGAAGGTTGTCCCTCTTCAGCAGCTTGACCTTCTTCTGTTTTTTCCTCTTCTTTTGGTTCTTTCGCTTCGTCATCACCGTTACACGCGGCTAGTGCTACAGCCATAAGTCCAATCATTATCGTATACATCCATTTTTTCATCAAAAAGTATTCCCCTCTCTTTAATTACTAAAAAATCACTTAGTGGAAATTGTACACCACTTGATGGGAAAATGAAAGGGATATGGCGGAGAATGGTTGAAAATGGGAGTGGAGATGACGATTGCTAATTTAGCTAAATCTATAAAAAATCCGCACAAAACCCCTTCAAAACAGGCATTTGTACAATCCAATTCCCGCATGTAACATAAGATGTATCACAAAGTTAAATGCTTCATTCATAACTCCTTCTTTAGGCCCTGCCAAAAAAATTGGTGGGGTTTAACTTGTCTCTCGGGCGAATGCCCTTACCTATTTGAAACCTTAGCATAGTGTAAGAGTAGAAAGAGAGAAAAGGAGGTGCCCCAAAATGGGTGCTGAAGGTTATGGTTCAGGCTTTGCTTTAATCGTTGTGTTATTCATTTTGCTTATCATTGTAGGCGCTGCTTACGTTGGCAATTGTTACTAAGTTTCACTGAAAATCACAAACTAACTTATTTTTAAGAGGAGAGATATTTAATGAATTATCCACACGGAATGAACAATATGCAATTGAGCCCAGCTTATGATCACGGATGCCATTACGGTTATGCAGCACCAGTTGCAGACTGTAGATATGGAAGCACATTTGTATTAATCGTTGTCTTGTTCATCTTGTTAATTATTGTTGGAGCAGCTTGGTTATAAGTTTCACAAGTGGGCTAGCACTTTGCTAGCCTTTTATTTTTTTTACACATGAAGTGAATTTACGTATTCTTGGTACGTCAGATATTCATACCCACAGTTTTAACTATGACTATTACAAAACCTCAGAGACGATTGAATTTGGACTAGCTAAAACAGCTACTCTCATTAAAAACGCTAGAAAAGAATCCAAAAATACTTTACTATTTGACAATGGTGACTTGATACAAGGAAATCCACTTGGTGACTACAAAGCAAAAATAGACATCCTTGAAGATGGAGAGATGCATCCTGTTTTTAAAGCCATGAGTCTTTTAGATTCCTACTAAATGCGTCCTCACATGCAAACAACATTTCTGAAGTGAGAACAGTTTCTAGTTCAACCTATTATTCTCTTTTAATAAAACAAATGAACTGGATCCCTACGAAACAATTAGTAAATGTACCTTGGCGATTTTTGAAGCCTCTTAATAAATTTTTCCATATTAATCCCTGAGAGCGTTCTTCTCGCCTTGAGGCAGAGTTACTTCCAATTAGATGTTAATGGTACCGCTTACACTCCCTATTTGACCCTTATCCTTATGACTTCCCTTTAGACCATTGATTATGAAAATGAGCGTGTTAGTATAGAGTCGTTGAGCAAAAAATACGAACGAAAATACGAACAGCATTGGAGAGATAGCATGCTACACAAAAAAAACAATTGCGTTTTTAGGTGCAGGATCAATGGCTGAAGCGATGATTTCAGGGCTAGTAAAAGCCGGGATCGTTCCAGCAAACCAAATTATTGTAACAAATCGAAGCAATCAAGACCGACTTAATGAATTAGAGGGGATTTATGGAATTAGAGGGGTAAAAAGAGACGATCTTCTATTTGAGGAAGTTGATGTGTTTATTTTAGCCATGAAGCCGAAAGATGTGGAGCGTGCTCTACAATCAATTTATGACGATGTAAAACCTGATCAACTTATTTTGTCCGTTTTAGCTGGCATTTCAACTTCATATATGGAGCAGAACCTGCGCGCGGGACAGCAAGTGATTCGTGTGATGCCGAATACATCTAGCATGATAGGTGAATCTGCGACAGCACTATCACCAGGTAAGCAAACAACTCGTAATAATGTAAAGCTTGCAACAGATATACTCCGCTGTATTGGAGAAGTCTATCTAATTAATGAAGAAAAAATGGATATTTTCACAGGACTTGCGGGAAGTGGTCCAGCGTATTTTTATTATTTAATGGAGCATATGGAAAAAGAGGGGCAAAAAGCAGGTCTTGATACAGAAACAACCCGACAAATTATCGCTCAAACCATTGTTGGTGCAGCGAAAATGATTCAAGAGCAAGATGAAACACCAACTGAATTAAGAGAAAATGTGACATCTCCAAACGGAACAACTGCAGCTGGGTTAGATGCGCTAGACAATTTTGGCGGAGGCGAAGCAATTTCTCAAGCAGTTAAGCATGCCTCAAAACGCTCGCAGGAAATTAGCTCTCAATTACAGAAAACCTTATTAAAACCAGAAGAAAAGAAACTTAAAGCAATCTAAAAAAACTGGGAAAATAGCAACAGAATTCAATCATTAACTAACTCAGGAGTGATGCAAGTGACCCAAGACAAGAAAAAACGGGTTGTCATTAAAGTAGGAAGTAGTTCTTTAACAAGTCGACAAGGAGAAATAAGCCGTAGAAAACTTGAAAAGTTAGCAGACGAAATCGTCCTTTTAAAAGATGAGGGCTACGAGGTTGTTTTTGTATCCTCAGGAGCGGTTGCAGCTGGGTACCGAAAACTAGGCTGTTTAGAACGACCTACCACATTGCCAGAAAAACAAGCAGCAGCATCAATTGGTCAAGGATTATTGATCGAAGCGTATTCTGAACTTTTTTTATCACACGGATATGTTGCTTCACAAATCCTTATCACGAGAAGTGATTTTTCAGACGAAAATCGTTATAATAATGTTCGAAACACCCTAAATGTGTTGTTAGAACGTGGAATTATACCGATCGTCAATGAAAATGACACAGTTACAGTAGATCGCTTGAAGTTTGGAGACAATGACACGTTATCAGCAAAAGTAGCAGGTCTAATCGAAGCAGATAAACTAATTGTCTTGTCAGATATTGATGGACTTTATGACTCAAATCCAAACGATAATAAACAAGCAAAACTACTTCAAAAAGTGAGAGAAATTACCCCGGAAATTGAAGCGGCTGCTGGTGGTTCTGGAAGTACGGTCGGAACAGGTGGAATGAAATCTAAAATTGATGCAGCGAAAATCGCAATGGCATCAGGTATTTCGACCTTTTTAGGAAAAGCAGGTGTCCCTAATATTTTAATTGATGCTGTAAACCATACGGCAAAGGGGACATATTTTGAAACTGAAAAAAATACACTCAATTTAAATCATAAAAAACAATGGATTGCATTCAATTCTGGTACAGAAGGCGAATTAATTATTAATTCAGAAGCGAAAACTTCTCTCCTAAAACACAAACAAAGTATACTTCCATCAGGCATTCATGATGTAAAAGGGTATTTTAGAAAAGGTGCTGTTATTATTATAAAGGATACAGCTGGAGAGGAAATTGGACGCGGTGTGATCAATTATTCATCTGAAAAATTAAAAACTCTTAGTACAGATGCGCATGAAAATGATAAAATTGTCGTTAATATCGATTACCTTGTTTGTCATCTAGAGCTGTCAATTCCAGTCGGTTTGTAATTTACACGTAGGGTCGATTTAAGGGGAGGACTTATATGATAATCAGAGAAACTGTCAATGTAGAAAAACAAGCCATTGAGGCAAAAAAGGCAGCAAAAACACTTAGCTTGCTTTCAACAGAAAAGAAAAATGAAGCATTACTTATTGTAGCGGAAACACTTGAGGCAGAATATCAAACCATTTTAGCAGCTAACGAAGCTGATCTAGAAAAAGGACGCGAACAAGGATATGAAGCAGCTTACATTGATCGTCTCGCGCTCACAAAGGAACGAATTTTTGACTTCGCTGAGGGGTTACGACAGGTTGCAAAACTAGAAGACCCAATTGGCGATATTCAATCAAGCTGGACGCTCGAAAATGGTCTTCATGTAGAGAAAGTGACCGTTCCACTTGGGGTAATTGGGATGATTTATGAAGCTCGTCCAAATGTAACCGCGGATGCGACAGGTTTGGCTTTAAAATCAGGGAACGCAATCGTTTTAAAAGGGGGCTCTTCTGCGTTATTTTCAAATAAAGCTATCGTAGCTGTGATTCATCGTGCCTTGGAAAAGACTGCAATACCGAAAGAAGCTGTGCAATTCATTGCCAGCACTGACCGTGAGGCTACTCAAGCATTGTTTACAATGAAAGAGCATATTGATGTGTTAATTCCACGCGGTGGGGCATCTCTGATAAATGCCGTTGTAAATAATGCTACGGTGCCAGTCCTCGAGACAGGTGTTGGAAATTGTCACATTTACATTGATAAAGAAGCGGATATAGAGAAAGCATTGAAAGTTCTCGTCAATGCTAAAACCGATCGACCAGCTGTTTGTAATGCAGCGGAAACAGTGATTGTGCACAAAGCTTGGTTCGATATAAATCGTGATGCTTTAATCAAGACATTTGCAGACAATGGAATTACAGCTCACGGTGATGAGTACGCGGTGCGCCACATTCCAAACGCACAAGTTGCAAATGAAGAAGATTGGGCGAATGAATATTTAAGCTTAGATATCGCAGTGAAGGTCGTCGAAAGTGTGGATGAAGCAATTCAGCACATAGACCAATATGGAACAAAGCATTCTGAAGCGATTATTACCGAAAACAAAGCTACGGCTCGTCAATTTATGAATCTCGTTGATGCATCTGCAATTTATCACAATGCCTCAACACGTTTTACCGATGGAGGAGCACTCGGATTCGGCGCCGAAATTGGAATATCCACTCAAAAACTACACGCCCGCGGTCCAATGGGCTTACCAGCTTTAACCACGATTAAGTTCCTAATGACAGGTGATGGACAGATTCGTTAGGGTAATTTGTAAAAGCCCCTTCTCTTTTGAGGGGGGTTTTTGTGTTGGGGAAGTTGAGTTTTACGGTTATTCAGTAGCTGAAACACATCAAACTCCGCCCACCAGCCCATACGCTCTCAACCCACACTCCGCCTATCACCCCACCAAAAAATCCTACAATCTAGGATTTTCCCAACTTTTTTCACTTTCCTGTGCAACCGCCCATACGAAAGCAAGGCACCTTACATAGGGTAATAGTACAACAAAAAGGAGTCAATAGAACTCCTACAATGGGACAAATGTTTTGTCTTATATCTTGTTGGGTGTTAGCAACATTAAATACAAGGAGTGATTCATTCATGCACGGTTACGGTTATGGACATGGTTGTGGTGGATACGGATACGGTGGCTATGGTGGCGGAGGAAGTGCATTCGCGCTTATCGTTGTACTTTTCATCCTATTAATCATCGTCGGCGCTGCTTGGTTATAAGAAAAAACCTCATCCAATGGATGGGGCTTTTTTTGGCATTTAGGCAGGCCGACTAGAAGCTCTTACTAAAAACAACCAGCTGATTGACAATAACAAGATTGCGGTAAGGCTAATCATGGTCATGTTATAAGTAAACTGGGTTGAAAAGTTCCTAATAAAAGTAAACAGAATCTCCTGAGTTCCCGGCATTAAAACGGCTATAAGCAGCATCGCGATTGGGATGTATCCTCCAATTTGTCCAAACCTGTAAACGATAGAGCCAGTCAAATAAGAAGAACAGAAGAAGAAGAATATTAAAATACTGTCTGAACCAATTGTCTGTATCCAGCTAGAAGAGGTAAGCAAAGCGTCTGTTGGAGCAAGTAATTGAATTGCCTCGATTTGAAATGTAGTTGTTAAATACTCAACGATGATATCTATTCCAAAGTTAATGAGAGCCATACTGATTGCAAAAAGAACGAGAAAGATGCTTGCCGAAAGATGAAAAGTTGTTCGAGTTGCACCGAACTTAATGCAATAGGGCATGGTCTTTTTTGTGAAAAAAAATCCGACAATTGAACAATAAATACATACTGCCATTAGTGGTGAGATGATAACGTGTGTCTCAAATAGGTTAGCGATGATCAACAGAGCAACCACAGACGCCATAAAAATCGACCAAAAGATAAGCACCGAACTTTTAATATCAATAAAAAAGAAATACAGATTTGCTTTTATTTCTCTTGTCATGCTACAACGCCTCCTTTGTTTGATGTTAAATGAATCATTAAATCCTGAATGTGAACTTGTTCCACTGATAAGCCTAGTCTTTTTGCATCTGCGAAATTATAGTTTTCTCCATATAAAACGGCAGTTAATTGACCCATAAACTCTTTTTCTGAAAGGACGTTTTTACCTTGAGTAAATGTCCTGACATCCTCACTTTTGCCATGAATCATCATGCTTCGTTCCTTTAACTCATCGGTTGTCATTTGGAGGACGAGTTCTCCTTCTTGCAGGATCAGCACTTCTTCGAATAAGTTGCTTACCTCATCAATTAAATGGGTGGATAAAATGATTGTACGTGGATGTGCTTCATATTCTTCGAGAAGAATTTCATAAAAGCGAGCCCTCATTGCAGCGTCCAGGCCAATATAGGGTTCGTCGAAAATAGTGATCGCAGCACGACTTGCTAACCCGATGATAATTCCTAGACTTGAGACCATTCCTTTTGAGAGTGCTTTTACTTTTACAGTTTCATCAAGCTTGAATTCCTTGAGAAGAGATTGTGACGTTCGGGCACACCAGTTCGGATAAAAGAGGGAGGCTGTTTTCAACACTTCCTTCACTTTTAATGTAGTTGGGAAATTATCCGTTTCATTGATAAGACAAATATTTTCAAGCAATTTTCGATTATTAAAAGGGTTTTCGTTGTTTAATTTTACTGTTCCAGTTGTTGGAAGAATATGACCAGCAATGATATGCATCAGCGTCGTTTTTCCGGCGCCATTTCGGCCTAGGAGTCCATATATTTTATGTTCTTCTAATTGAAAGGAGAGATCCGTCAAACTTGTTTTCTTACCGTATGTTTTTGTTAGCTTTTTAATTGAAATGTTCATTCGCTTTCCTCCTTTAAGATGAGGTCCCTGAGTTCATGGATTGATATATTTAGTGTTTCGGCTTCTTTTTTTAATGGGACGATGTAGCTTTGATAAAATTCCTTTTTTCTTTTTTCGACAAGGACTTGTTTTGCACCAGTCGAAACGAACATGCCGATCCCTCGCTTTTTGTATAATATTTCTTGGTCAACAAGCTGATTAATTCCTTTTGCCGCGGTTGCGGGATTAATTTGAAAAAATGAAGCGAACTCGTTTGTAGAAGGGACTTTATCTCCTTCATTAATTGAACCGTTCAATATGCTTTCTTCTAGTTGTTCAGCTACTTGTTGAAAAATGGGTCTTTCTTGATTCAAGGAACGATTCATAGCGTCCTCCTTACTTAAGTGGTTCGTTACTTATGCAACTAACTATAATACCTTGAGGATCAATCGTCAAGTAATTTTTTCCAGGGAAAAAGTTTAACTGATAAAAGGATCTTTAAAAAAATGTATAATAGGAGATAGAATCTAGGATTGAAAGGGGTAATGGTGTGAAAAACACGATAGATGAAACGTTACAATTAATTAAAGAGCTAGTATCAATAGCTAGTCCATCAGGAAATACAAACGAAGTGATTACATATGTGGAAAAGTATTTAGCTGAGTTCCAAGTTGAAACAACAAGAAATCGCAAGGGAGGGTTAATCGCCACCATCCCAGGAACGGATCAGAAAAATCATCGAATGCTTACGGCACATGTTGATACGCTGGGTGCGATTGTTAAAGAAGTAAAATCTAGTGGTCGATTAAAAATTGATTTGATTGGTGGGTTTAATTACAACTCGATTGAGGGTGAATACTGTCAAATTGAGACTTCCACTGGAAAAAAATACACGGGGACAATCTTGATGCACCAAACGTCAGTACATGTGTATAAGGATGCAGGAAAGGCGGGGCGTAACCAAGCAAACATGGAAGTTCGACTCGATGAAGTGGTACATAATGCGGAAGATGTGCGAGAGCTTGGAATAGAAGTTGGAGATTTCATCTCGTTTGACCCAAGAGTTGAGATTTTGCCGAGCGGATTCATTAAATCGAGACATCTTGATGACAAAGCAAGCGTTGCGATATTGTTGCAGCTGATTAAACAAATCAAAACAGAGGACATTGTAATGCCGTATACAACTCATTTTCTAATTTCAAACAATGAGGAAATTGGGTACGGAGGAAACTCCAACATAACGTCTGAAACAATCGAGTACTTGGCGGTTGACATGGGTGCGATGGGGGACGGTCAATCCACAGATGAATATACTGTGTCAATTTGTGTAAAAGATGCAAGCGGCCCATATCACTACGAGCTTCGCAAACGACTTGTTGAGCTTGCGAAGAAGAATAACATTGACTACAAATTAGATATTTATCCTTATTATGGATCTGACGCATCTGCGGCAATACGCTCTGGGCATGATATTGTTCATGGTTTGATTGGACCGGGTATCGATTCATCTCATGCGTACGAGCGGACACATAAGTCATCAATTGAGCATACGGCGAAGTTGCTTTATTATTATGTTCAGTCGGAGATGGTTAGGTAAAAAATTAATTTAACCAAATCAAATGTGGACTAACACCAATTGTTAGTCCACATTTTCTAAGTCTATTCAATTTCTTTAATTACCCTCGCTGGATTCCCACCAACCACTACATTATCAGGTACATTTTTGGTAACAACGGCTCCTGATGCAATCACAGCATTGTTTCCAATTGTCACACCTGGGTTAATGATAGCTCTGCCGCCAATCCAAACATTGTCACCGATTGTAACTGGTGCTCCATATTCAGGTCCAGCAATTCGTTCAGCAGCTTTTAGTGGATGCGTTGCGGTATAAATATGTACACCTGGCGCGAGCATGCAGTTGTCCCCAATTCTCACTTCACAAATATCTAGAATAAGGCAATCGAAATTCGCATAAAAATTTTCACCAACATGAATGTTGTAGCCATAATCACATCTGAAGATTGGTTCAATGTAGATGTTTTCTTTAGTTGAGCCAAAAAGCTCTTTTAATAGCTCTGTTCGCTTTTCTTCTTCGGTTTCAATCGTCTGGTTGTACAAGCGATTTAGTCTTCTTGCATTCTCTCTTCCTTTAACAAGTTCTGGATCGGAAGCAAGGTAAAGTTCACCAGCTAGCATTTTTTCTTTTTCGGATTTTAAGCTCATGAACATCGCTCCTCAGATAGATTTAAATCTTCTTATAGGATAGTCCATTCTCTAATTGTAATCCACATTTAGTTGATTCAAGAACAAATAACTAACCTCGTAAAAGACAAATAGATCATTTTGACCCAGTTGAAGACGTTAACTGATTCAAACTGATCTATTAAATGAAAAAATAGACACCAATACTAAACATGTTAGAGATCCTAGAGGTATAATTGCACGAGAATCGAGATAATTGCACGGAATCGAGATAATTGCACGAGAATCGAGATAATTGCACGAGAATCGAGATAATTGCACGAGAATCGAGATAATTGCACGAGAATCGAGATAATTGCACGAGAATCATGATAATTGCACGAGAATCGAGATAATTGCACGAGAACCATGATAATTGCACGAGAACCCAACTTCTCCTATGCGCGCCAGACAATTTCTCCAGCTTTTTCATCATAGTCAATCTCAACTTCAAAATCATGTTTTTCATAAAAATGAACAAGGCGATCTACGTGGTTCCAATCTCGTTCGGCGATGTCGCCTGTGATGACTGGAATGTTTTGACCCTTTGCAACTTCTTTTAAATAGTCTATACAAATGGATCCAAAACCTTTGTTAGCGGGGCCTTTAATATCACCAATGTGTATGCTATTTTGGTCGGTAAACGTTGCATGAATTGAAAAATCCCATTGTCCTTTATACGAGCTTTCACAATCATTGAGCATGATTTTACATGAGTTTTCATCTTCTGATGTGTAAACGATCACCCATTTGTCTTCTTTAGTTTGATCAATGCCTAGAACCTTGCTTCTTTTGGCAATTTCCTTGAGATTATCTTGCATACGAAATACTTGAAATTCCAGCTCCTCTAGTACTTCTTTTAGCTCTTCTGGATCGTCTGTGCGGTTGTCTTGTAATAAAGCAAAACTGCTAACCATTGTTAACTCCTTTCACGGTGTGGTTATTCACATAGAACATCTATAATTATTGTCTTAAAATGTGAGACTGTAAGCTAAATGCCGAAGTGGCCGATATCCGCGCCAAATCGCCGTATTCCAAGCCAAAATGATCAATAACCAACAAACAGTATACTATTTTACTAGAATTCCAAAGAAACTTCAACATTTTTAGAAAGATTGGCATTAAGAGGTAAAGGTGTATGCATTTATTACAAAAAAAAAACAGCCTCATCTGAAGCTGCTTGTAATTTAAGCATTAACTTTCTGCACTATATTCTTTCATGCCACCATCTTCATACTTAACGCTCAGCTTGAATTCGCGGTAGTCTCATTGGCGTGTATAAAGTTAAATCATCACCTAAAAAGGTCATGTAACGAGAATGTTTGCTTATTGTTCATCACCGCCTGCAAGGCGCTCCCAACCTTATTTTCTTCCAGCACATGAAGTACCTTTTCCCTAAGATCTTGAGTCGTCATGTTCACCAGCTCCTTCTAAAAGGTTTTACTATGTATATTCCTTTATATTAAAATTTCAAACTAGCTAAAAAACACATTGACTACAAAGTCAATATACCTTAAACTAAAGTTGACTCGCTAGTCAATTATGTATTTATTGTCCAAGGAGGGCATGAAAATGAAAGCTGTTGAAGTGAAAAACTTGACAAAGTTTTATAAAAAAAGCAGAGGGATTGAGGATGTAACTTTTTCGATTGAAGAGGGTGAAGTCTTTGGTTTCATAGGTCCAAACGGTGCTGGAAAGAGTACAACAATTCGTACGCTTTTAAATTTTATTTATCCTTCCAGTGGCAATGCGACCATTTTTGGCAAAGACATTATTCGTGATACAAAGGAGATTAAGCAGTCGATTGGCTACCTGCCATCAGAGGTTCATTATTATGACGATATGAAAGTGATGGATCTATTAATGTACTCTGCAAAGCTTCATAAAAAAGCAGATAAAAAACGTTTGACCGAGTTAGCTGGAACATTGCAGCTAGATCTAACGAAGAAGATAGAAGATTTATCGTTTGGGAATCGAAAAAAGGTCGGGATTGTTCAAGCGTTATTACATGAGCCAAAGTTGCTTATTTTAGATGAACCAACTGGTGGTCTGGATCCATTGATGCAGAGTACGTTTTTTCAATTGCTTGATGAAGAAAGACAAAAGGGTGCAACGATCTTCTTCTCGTCACATATTTTGAGTGAAGTTCAAAAGATGTGTGATCGTGTTGCGATTATTAAAGAAGGAAAATTGATCAAAGTGGAGCGTGTTGAAACGCTAACAAAGAATAACCTGAAAAAAGTAAGAGTTACACTTGATGGCACTAAAATATCAGCCTTAGTTCTACCTGGAATCATTCAGCAAGAAAATACCGCTAACGAAATAAACCTGCTTTATCGAGGTGAAATACGTGAGCTGCTCACTGAGCTTAGTACGATTTCCGTGAAAGATTTGCTTATAGAAGAGCCCTCTTTAGAAGAAGTATTTATGCATTATTATGAAAAGTAGAAGGAGGTTTAAGAGATGATTTTTAAACGTGAGTTATTGAGAAATAGAAAGTCGTTAATCATATGGAGCATTATCCTTGTAGGTCTGATTTTGATGACGTTAAGTATTTATCCGCAGTTTGCAGAGCAACAAGAAAGCATGGAGGAATTACTAAAAGCGTATCCCGAGTCTATGAAAAAGGCATTTGGAATGGATACTTTATCAATGGGAAGCCTGATTGGATATTACGGGATTCAAGTTTATTTTATGACGACACTATTAGGAAGCATTTATGCAGTCATGCTCGCAGCGGATATTGTTGCTAAAGAAGAAAACGAGAAAACGATTGAATTTTTACTAGCTAAGCCAATTTCCCGTAGTCAGATTCTAACTGAAAAACTTCTTGCCGTGTTCATTAACGTTGTTATTTTAAATTTAGTGATTGTTTTGGTAAGCTTAGTAGGATTTCAATTTTCGGAGCAAGACATCGCTATGAAATCATTTTTACTACTTTCGATTGCACAGTTGTTGTTGCATTTGTCCTTTGCAGCATTGGCGTTTCTACTATCAGCGATCATGAAAAAAACGAGAACAATTGTGTCTGTGTCGCTAGGGATTGTTCTTTTATCCTATCTATTAAGCATGGTGTCTGGAATTTCGGATCAGCTCGAATTTCTTCAATACGTGAGTTTTTTCAAATATGTAGATGCAGCAGACATCATTCCAGATAATACAATTAAACCACTTTATCTAGTGATTATGACCGTCGTTATCATTGGAAGCATTAGTGCAACTTATCTTTTCTACCGGAAAAAGGACATTGCCGTTTAATACTAAAATACGAGGTGTAAGCATTGTACACTGCTTTTGAGAAGTTACCTGATGAAAGAAAAATACTGATTCTAAAAATTTGTATCGAGGAATTTGCTGAAAACGGCTATGAAAAAACATCAACCGATAAAATTACCAGTCGAGCTGGAATTTCAAAAGGGATCTTATTTCATTACTTTAAAAGTAAGAAGAACCTTTTTCTCTACATTGTGCATCATATTTATGAGTTGCTAACAATTAAAGTAATTGCTGAGATAGAAAAGATTGATGAGCAAGAATTTTTTAAGAGAATAAAATTAATCATTCTCGCAAAACAAAAAATAACGTTGGAATATTTACTAGAATCTCAATTATTTATAAATGTATTGGCCAATCCGCCAGTAGCTATTAAAAGTGAAATAGAAGAAATGTATGTAAAGCATTTAGAGAAATATGGAGACCCACACACAAAGGAGCTTGTGTACTTGCAAAGCTTACTAGGATCATTGGAATTACGTGAAGGTGTAGATCATGAACATGTAATGAATATTACGATGTACACTCTTGAAAAGCTGCAGAATAAATATTTAGCACTTTATAAAAACGGAGAAGTTGACATTTTAGAAAATCCCGAACCAATGTTAAAGGAATTTGACTCGTATATCGAGATCATAAAGCGTGGGGCATATAAAAATTAATCAAACATGATAAACGTCTGCTCACTTAATGAGTAGGCGTTTTTTATGTTTAGCCATCTACTAGATTGGGAATGAGATAAACAAGATTAGTTTAATTTTAAGGAGGAGATTTTCATGACACAGGTAACTGTTGAAAAGAGTAAAAATCAAAGTAGTAAGCTATTAAAAGGTGTTTTAGTTGGTGGTATTGTCGGTGGTTGTTTGACTTTTTTTGATAGAGGCACACGAAATAAAATGAAAACGAAAGCGACTACTCTAAAAAGTTCTTCTAAAGATATGGTCACCTATGTTAAAGAAAATCCAAATGAAGTAAAGGATCAGATGATTCACCAGGTGAAAAGTGCAACAAACTCATTAAATGAAGCAATCAATGATGCGAAAAATCTTTATGAAAAAGTAAATGAAAATGTGTTTGGACGTGTGGAAGAAGTTCGAGAAATGACCAATGAAACACTTTCGACTGCGAAGGACGCAAAAGAAGATTTGAAAAACATTGGTTCAAAAGTAAAAGAAGCGGGACAAGAGGCATCGAGTGCGATTGATATTGATAAAAGTAAATCAGATTCTAATCAATTTTCAACGAGTACAAATGTAGCCAATACAAACAGTAATGCTGTTATCCGTCATTAAAGATGGAGAATTAAGCAGTGTCTTTAGGGATTCTGCTTTTTTTTGTGCAAAACTACTTCAGGAGCTTTGGAAGTCAGGCTCTGGGGATGAGCTCCACATGCTCTCGCATATGTTAGTAAAGTTAGTGGGTTAATTGGGTTAATTGACTTAACTGAAAAAAAACCACATAAAAATGCTTTATTTATTTCAACTATTGCCCTACAATAGATTGTAATAAAATAATCAAAAGCTGCGAAACTAGTTTCCAGCAGGTGGATTTTTCGTGTAGGTAGATTACTTTACTTTTCGCCACCCATCTCTTTTTAGAGATGGGTGGCTTTATTGCGTTTTTAAGGAGGTTTTTAGAATGGGAATTTGGAAATATGCTTTACTTGTTTTTCTTGGAGGTTGTTCTTATGGAGTCGTGTCAACGTTTGTTAAGCTAGGGTACAGTGAAGGGTTCGGACTCAGTGAAGTTACGGGAAGTCAATATTTTCTCGGTGCTATTATGTTGTGGATCATTGCAATATTCGTACCAAAGATCCATTTGAGTGCCAAACAATGGCTGATTCTGATGATTAGTGGAATACCTATGGGATTAACTGGTATTTTTTACAACAAAGCTCTTGGTTATGTTGATGCTTCATTTGCGATAATCCTTTTGCTGCAATTCACATGGATTAGTATTGTTTTGCACTATATTTTTGATAAGAAAGCTCCAAACCGAAAAAGCTTGTTCGCAACCGCAATTATCCTTTTAGGATCGGCTCTTGCTTCAGGTTTTTTAAAAAGTGACATCACCTTTTCGTTTGCTGGAATTAGCTGGGGGATGCTTGCGGCATTATCCTTTGCTACCTTTATTTTTATTAGTGCACGTACAAGCATACCCGTTCATCCGATTTACAAAAGTGCGATAATGACAACAGGTGCGTCATTGTTTATCTTTATTCTGTTGCCACCGACATTCCTTATAAACGGGTCGCTTTCAAGTGGACTGCTCATGTATGGTCTTCTAATCGGATTGTTTGGCTCGCTCATTCCACCTGTCTTTTTTAATATCGGCATGCCTAAAGTGGGCAGCGGTTTAGGCACCATTCTAAGTGCTTCTGAATTACCAATGGCTATCCTCATGTCCTCCGTAGTTCTGCACGAAGTTGTCACTTTTTCCCAGTGGATCGGTATTATTGTCATTCTAGCAGGGATTGCTTATCCAAATTTCCAGAGGAAAAAGTCTCGGATTACTGATCTATAATTTAGTGAAATAGGTTTATAAATTCCCGGTTAAGTGAAATACATAGTAAGTTAGATTACATTTGTCGGGGGTCCTAATTCCAGGGAAAGTTATCGGTGATTTAGATAAAGTGAGAAACGGGGATGAAATTGCATTTTCATTTTTTAAGAATAGTCAGGATCAATTGGTTCTAGAAACGCTTCTATTAAACTAAACACAAACAGATCTGTTGGGAACTTCTATTTTTACTAGAAGTGTCCTTCTTTTAATGCTTATTGAAAAACAGGCGTTGCGAGAGTCTTCACAACATTTCCTGTTTTTCAGATATTTTCTTTTTGCTGCATTTTGGTAGTGAAATTGAAAAAGTGGTTAAACCGTTACCTGAACTACAAGAAATGGTTCCGTCATTCTTTTCAACGATTTCCTTACACACATACAAACCAATTCCCGTTCCCATTTCTTTAGTTGTATAGAAAGGTTCAAAAATAACGTTAATTTCATCTTGGGATAAATCTGGTCCATTATTTGTAATATTTAACGTCACTTGGTTTTGAAAATCTTCAACGCTTAGTTGAATGTTTCTTGGCTTTTCGACTTGCTTTAATGCATCAATTGAGTTCAAAATTAGATTAATGCATACCTGCCTTAATTCCTCTTTGTTTGCTTCAATGATTAAATCTCTACTAATTTCACTTTGAACATCCACATCGCCATCTAAAAGACTTGGATATAAAAAGTTTAATAGCTCGTCAAATAAGTTGACAAAAGAAATTTCTGTTTTGCCACTCGTTGTCACTTGTTTTTTTGAAACGTGTAGAAATTGAGTGATTTTAAACTTTAGTTGTTCAAGTTCATGTTCAATGATATTGATGTATTTTAAATTTTGATCTTCGTCTTTTAATAATTTTATAAATCCAATAATGGCTGTTAAAGGGTTTCTAAATTCATGTACAAAGCTTGAGGACATTTGTCCCAAGAGTGATAATCGATCTTTGTGGGTTTGATTGATAAATGAATCTTTGTCGATTAACTGTTGCTCTTTTAATTCCGTATAATTTGTAACAGCGTGAAAGCAAAATTGATCAAATAGTTTGTTAATATCATCAATATGTTGCTGTAATTCTTCAATTTTCAGACCTGATTGATTCACATATTTGATAATAATACTTCTACCAGAGTTCACGTTGAAGACGAAGTCACCGATATTAATATTTGCTTTTACTCGCTCCACAGCCACTTTAGATGCTAGCTGTTTGATCTCATCTTCGGACAAAGGATTCAATAGATTGCGTTTCACCAACTCATACATTGAAATTCCATTTCCTTTAATTCTATGAAAATAAACGTCCTCAGGCTCAATATATATAGTAGTTAGCCAGGATTCAAAAAAATCAGCTGTGTTTTTTTCAAGAAAGTCAATTAAAAGCTGAGGGGATGACAAACAGACTCACCACTTTCAATTAGTCTTTATGTCATTTTATAATATTTTTCATTAAAGAGAAACAAAAAATCTTGCGAAAATGGTTTTTCCCGCTGAATATTTACATATCAGTTTGTATTTTTGGTATATTCTTACTACAAGGAGCAAACTACCTAATTCTATTTTGCATAAAGCCAGATAATTGCACGAGAACCGAGATAATTGCACGAGAACGGAGAATAATTGCACGAGAATCGAGATAATTGCACGAGAATCGAGATAATTGCACGAGAACGGAGATAATTGCACGAGAATTGAGATAATTGCACGAGATCCGAGATAATTGCACGAGATCCGAGATAATTGCACGAGAACCGAGATAATTGTCCGAGAATCGAGATAATTGCACGAGAATCAAGATATATGCACGAGAATCAGAATATATGCACGAGAACAGACTTCAGATCAAGCTTCAACATCCAAGGAGGTTACAAAGTGAGCAGTTTCTTTTTAAAACATTCCCATTGGTTATTACTGGTGATGATATCAATCGGCTTCATCACGAGTTTTTTTACAGTACCAACATCAGTATTAGACTGGATAGCAGTAACTTTTGGAGGCATAGGTTTCTTGGCTTTTCATTATTGAAAAGAAAAAAAGAAGCAGTAACTAGCAAAATACTAATTTTCTATGTCTGTACAAAACTAAAGGAGTGAGGAAAATCCATATAACCAAACAAGCAGTTCTTTCAATAAAAGAATTAAAAAAGATTTATGGCTCAAAAGAGGTTTTAAAAGGAGTTAATCTAGAGGTTTTCAAGGGAGAAATCATCGGGTATATCGGTCCGAATGGGGCTGGTAAGAGTACGTAAAAGTAAAAGATTCCGTCGAGTGGCGATATAGGGTGCTCTTTCAATACTATCGTAGTCACAATGTTGCTCGAAAGTTTTTCAGTTGGGTATTTTATAGTGGGAAGGTTCAAGCTTATTTTATTACTTGGGAAATAAAGGGCGAAATTCCTTCATCTGAAGAGGCTACAACCATTATAAAAATACATGGTCGCCATTTTGACGGAGGGAAACTCGTCAAGAAATCAACTCCTCTAAAAGTAAAATAATGGTAGTTATAATGTAGTTCAACTTCAAATCATAGTAGTTAGTCATAAAGGAAAAAATAGTTTGACAGTATTCCAGTTTACCCATGCACGAGATTCGAGATAATTGCACAAGAACCCCGATGATTACACGTGAATCCAAATATTGCACCAGAATCATCATTTTTTGGAACATACAATTAATATCGTGATAGATTTAGTTGAAATAGCCGGAAGTAGGTGTTCGAAATGAAGGGAATCATGTTACAAGGAACTTCATCAGATGTTGGAAAAAGCTTTCTTGTCACAGCTTTATGTGCTTTTTTCAGGAAGCAAGGATTGAAAGTCACTCCTTTTAAATCGCAAAATATGTCAAATAATTCTTATATTACCTTTGATCATAAGGAAATTGGCCGTGCCCAAGGTATTCAAGCAGAGGCTGCTGGAATTGCGGCAACGGTATACATGAATCCAATTTTGTTGAAGCCGAGAACGGATATGACTGCTGAGGTCATTTTATTTGGAAAAAGCTATCATTCTTTTAGTGGGAGAGATTATCGAACTGAATTTTATGAATTAGGATTAAAGGCTATAAAACAATCCCTGCAAGAGCTGGATAAGGAATATGAACTCGTTGTTATCGAAGGGGCTGGTAGTCCTGTTGAAATGAATTTAAATGATCGAGAGCTTGTGAATATGAAAGTGGCTGAGCTAGCAGATGTTCCGGTCATTTTAGTAGCCGATATTGACCGTGGTGGAGTTTTTGCGAGTATTGTAGGAACTCTTGCATTGTTGAATGAGGAAGAGAAAAAGCGGGTAAATGGCATCATCATTAATAAGTTTCGAGGTGATCTTTCATTATTTGAAGATGGAGTGAAGTGGATTGAAGATTACACAGGAGTGAGTGTGCTTGGCGTATTTCCATATATTCATAACCACATGGTCGATGGAGAGGATTCTTTGTCAATTTCGAGCAGGTTTTTAGGTAGAGATCAACAGGAAATCGATCTTGTCGTAATCAAGCTTCCTTACATATCGAATTATACGGATGTTGAGCCATTTTCATATGAAAGTGATGTGTCGGTAAGATTTGTAGAGCATGAGGATGATTTTGGCCATCCCGACGCGCTCATTCTTCCAGGAACACGAAGCACGATTGCAGATCTTCACTATTTGAAATCTGTAGGTCTAGATAAAAAGATTAAGAATTACGCAACGAATGGTGGGTTCATTTTTGGTATTTGTGGCGGCTATCAAATAATGTCTAAATCGCTAGTTGACGAAGCTGGATCTGACACAGGAATCATAGGAAATACTGTTGAAGGTTTGAGTATTCTACCTGTAAACACAACCTTTTCAGCTATAAAAAAAACAATTAGAAATAAAGGGGAACTCCATCAGGGTTTAGGTTTTCAGTCTATGCTCATTGACGGGTATGAAATTCATCAAGGATCTACGGTAAGAGACGAGGATGCTCTCCCTTTTCTAGGGCTAGAAGATGGGGAGAAAGATGGCTGCTGGATCAATGATGGTCGTATCATTGGAACGTATTTTCATCACATTTTTCATCATGACCAGTGGAGGTCAGCGTGGCTTAATCGAATACGCGAGAAGAAAGGAATCCCGAACCAAGAGCCAATTGTTGTTCATGATCTAAAAGAGCTTCAATATGATCAGCTTGCGCTCTATGTGGAAAAGCATCTAAATGTTGCTGAGTTGTCGAGAATTGTTAAGTACTGAAATATTAAAAAACAGTGTGGACGAAAAACTCGTTCATGCTGTTTTTTTGCTATGAGATAGCTGGAATAATCCAAAGCTGTAATTGGTAAAAAAGGAATAATCTTCTCCTGTCCGTACAAAATAGGATAGAGGTGGTAAGGGGATGTCATTCTACCATAATTTATTTAAGAAAAAAAAGTACCAGCAAACGAAAAGAAGTGACATACCTAGTGAGATTATCGAGGATAATCCGTTTTCACCCTTTCCACAAGTTCATAGCACAGAAAGGCCTTGTAGGGTGGGTTAACCTTTCGCTGGGTTCTGTGATGACGCTAATGGTATGGGTTTATCAAACATGGTTTTGGTGAGCTTTTGTGATAATAGAAGAGTCCCTACCTAGATTCGAGATAGTAGGGATACTCTTTCACATCCTTTAAACCTGCAAGTAAGTAATCAATGGTTTCAAATAAAAGCTTTATAAACCCAGTCGGGGTAATCAATAAACGGGTTTCGATTTCCTTGAAGTTCATATATTGCTAGATTACGATGTTTTTCATAAGTTGAAACAGGATAATCTTCATGCCATTTGATTAATAGCTCAAGATCAATCCTAGCGGCATTTGGTTCTTGTAACCTATTGGGGTAGCGAACTAAAAAATACATCATCGCTCTAGCCACGATCCCTTTTCCGTACTCAGGTTCAAATTTGCTTTCTTCATATTTACCACAGTGCTTAAGAATATCTGAAACGGAGATTACAGGTTCGTAATCTTCAAAATCATGATAAGGATAATTACTTCTGCGCTGATTGCAATCTCGTTCACAAGTAAACAAGTGATGAAGATCACCTTTCATCGGTTGAGCTTTGTTGAACCAAGATTGGGGGACAACATGCTCACAATTATATAAGACGTCTTCATTTGGTTTTGACAATTGCTGAAGCTTGAAATCTTCTGCAATGACAGCTTCTGGGTTTCTTTGTTTTCCTGAATAAAGACTCTTTAAGTTCCCGTCAGATTGCAAATCCACCCATGGATAAAGATAGCGAGAAGGATCATAAGCCAACGTGTGTTGATGACTGCTTTCTAAAAGTTGATGTAACTTTTCTTTGGAAATTGTACGACCATTATGCTCTATGTCTGCGTAGTATTCTTTGATAATCGGGTAGTCTTTATCAACATCATAATAAGCTTTAGAATCAGTTTTTACTTGTATTCTAGTGGACCGACATTCTTGTAAAAGTTCTTCCAGACCTAAGGACGATAGGTTTCTTAATTTTATCGTATTCATCAGACGGAAAGTGAAGCTGCTTTTTGTTTTGCTAAGGTTTCTAAAAGGTGATCTGGGACAGTTAAATAGATGAGTCCATTACCTTCTAGGCTTTTTGGGTGGCCAATTGGAATGGTTCGCTTAATGAGTTGGGCATAGTATTCAGGCTCGGTAAGCGTACGATCAAATTCACGGTCTTCGAGCTCTTTAATTAAAGCTAGTGCACCAGAAACATGGGGGGCTGACATGGATGTTCCGCTAAACTCTGCGTACTTTCCACCAGGAATGGTTGAAAGGATTTTTTCGCCTGGTGCGACTAAATCAATTTCATTATTGGAGTTTGTAAAGTAGGAGGATTCTCGGTTAAAGTTTATGGCTCCTACGGAAATCACTTCATTGTAGCAAGCAGGGTATGAAAATTCATCTGTAGAATCGTTGGCATCACCTTCATTGCCAGCAGCACAAACGACTAGAATATTCTCATCTACAGCTTTTTTTACTACATCATGAAGCTCTGCAACATCAGTTGGACCACCGAGAGACATGCTTATAATATGAACCTTTTGATCAATCGCATATTGAATGGCATTTGTGATCCACTCATAAGAGCCAGAGCCTTCTTTTCCAGCTAAAGCTTTTAAAATCAACAGCTTTGCATCTGGAGCAACTCCGACCACACCTGATTCATTCCTTGTAGCAGCGATCGTTCCTGCGACATGGGTGCCGTGACCGTTGTAATCTGTAACCGTTTCAGGATTTCCACCATCATCATCTGTGAAATTCCGACCGCCAATGATACGTTTTTTTAAGTCAGGATGCTCAGTATCACAGCCGGTATCAATGACAGCAATAACAACCTCTTTACCTGTAATCCCTTCTTTCCACAGCTCGGGTGCCTGAATCATTTCAATTCCTTCAGGAGTTTCCTGCGCAACATCTAGCTCTTTCTCAACAAAATAAGGAACTAAACGAACTTCTCTTTCCATGATTATCCCTCCTACTCATAGTGGAACCAAAAAACATGGACGGTGGACAAGTTCAGATTATAACTGAACTTTCTGAAATTTTACCATGAGCCTGTCCTAATAAATAGGTGCAAAAGAGGGATTTTTGTATAGGAATTATTTGTGAACTATGAAAATGGGGCTAGTTTTGATGGGATTGGTTAAAGGAGAGATGTGGCACGGTCGAATTTTGGTAGTGAACGCTTTAATTTATCAGGGCGGAAATGGAGCCATCTAAGAATCATGCGTATTCTTAGAGGCTGTGGTTTTAAACTACAAGGTACCAAATGAGAATCCATCTAATGAGGAAACGTGCCCTCTCCAATATGTATCGCTATTGTTGAACGAGTTCGTTTGTCCTGCAACAGGATTAAAACGGGCATTTTTGAGATGAATGAATTTTGGTAGATTTTCTTCACCATCTTTATCTTGATCCTTTTGTTCTTCTTTTTGTTTTTTGTATTTTTCCTGAAGGTTTTCTAGTCTTTTACTAACAATTTTTTCAACAGTGCTTTGTTGATCTTTTTTGTACGTCTCGATAACACCTTCATAATAAGCTGTTGCACTGATTAGTAGTCCTGATACGATATTTCCACCGATGGTTAGTGTTAATTCAATTTCAATGCCATAGTCATCCTCATTGACCAATGTTAGTAGATCCATTATGATTGCATCATCCACAGGGATTTGCGGTTCCTTTGGCTTTGCCAACGTGTTCACCTCATTAATAAATTGTTTTTTTTATCTTATCCTTCCACGAAAATTTTATCCGGAAATTGACTCTATTCAGGTAAGTTGATTATGATGTAGGATGTGTTGGATCCTTTTTTCAAGTGACAAAGCAGGAAAAGGGAACGAGCGTATCGAATTTATTTCAAACTATACAAAAAATGAGGGTGACCCAGATTGGCATCAAAAGCATTTCATATTTGTTCAACTCCCGATTGGGAAGAGATTTTTTCGCTTGTACTCAGTAAGTGTGACGAGTTACATGTGGTTTTGCCTGAAGGAGATTTTGACATAGAGAATCCGTTAATGGGTGGAAAATTAGAACTTGAGAAGTTGGCACAACTAAAAGTGCTTCCATGGGATGGAACGGAGAACGCTTCTAAGTTAACCGGGAAGCTTGGGGACACCGAAAAGAATATACTTTATAAAATGATGGAGCCGTCATTCGATGGTGAAAAGCCTACTTTATGGCAATTTAGCATCATCAGGGATTCGTCTTATTCGTTAACAATTTCGGACTTTACAGAGTGTATATTAAAAATTACTCCTGAGTTAGAAAGCTTGTTACTTAAGAATGGACTTGATCTAGATTCACTAAGTGGGCATTAAAAATATAAATTCTTCCTCCTCTTTGGTTTAATTAAAAGTTTAACGATTACTAGTTCGGGTACATATGGAGTAGTAACAATTAAGAAAGAGGAGGAGAAAAAAATGGACAAACGTGAAAAGGATATTGTAGGAGTTTATCACTCGGAACAAGAAGCCATTTTAGCTGTTGAGGATCTTAAAAGACAAGGGTACAACGCAGAGGAAATCTCCGTAATCGGTAAAAATCGTGATGAAGTGAATGTAGTTAATGAAGAAACAGGAACGAAAACAGGGGAAGGCGCTGCAACTGGTGCAATCACTGGTGGAGCGCTTGGTGGTTTAACAGGTTTATTAGCAGGAGTCGGTGCACTGGCAATCCCAGGAATAGGCCCAATCGTAGCCGCAGGCCCAATAGTCGCAACCTTAACAGGAGCGACAGCAGGTGCCGGAGTTGGCGGATTATCTGGAGCATTCATTGGAATGGGAATCTCTGAAGACAAAGCAAAATACTATGATAACTCCGTTAAAGAAGGAAAAATATTAGTTCTTGTTGATAAAAAAGAGAACTTTGCCACTACAAATGAGCAAAGTATTCCTTCAGAAGTGGACATGACAGCCGTTGAGGGAACGAGAAGAACTGAAAATAACTATAATACATTGGAAGATCGAGATCCTGCTTCTTTACGTAAAGAAGAAGAAAAGCCAAGGATTAGGTTCTGACTGTAATTTAATAAATTAAGAAAAAGAACTATCGCACGGGCTAACGGGATCACTTCGAAAAACAATAAAATAACAAAGAAAAGCACAAGAGATTTCACATATAAAATCTCTTGTGCTTTTTTTGTACAATTTTAATTGGTCACTATTTTTTATTTACTTGACGCCCACTTTTTTTAGAGCTCTGTGAACTTGTGTTTCCAATTTGAAACTCATTACTTAATTCAACATCATTTTTTTTATCATGTTTCTCTATTTGTTCTCGCGTTTGTTCCTTGTTTTGCATCCCTTGATTAGACATTACGTATCCCAGCTCACTTTCGAATGTTCTTATTTTTAATATGCGCAACTATAAGGAAAATAGTATGATTCTCTGGAATTTTATTATCTGCTTTTTGTTGTACGTCCTTCTTTAATCTTCTATTTTATTACCCCTCATTAATTTTTCAAATTGTTTCATTTCTTGATTTTGTTTAGGAATGTAATGGAATGGATTCCTCTCCTGAGCAAATTCCCCTTTGGTACCAACTTGAATACCCATAGTTGAGCCACCAGATGCGGTTGGATCATTAATAATATTTTCTTTTTCTCCATCAAAATGAGGGGTTGCTTCAACATGTTGATTTTCATTTTCACGTGGCATAAAGTCATCTCCTTAGTGTTAATATGATGATATTGAAGGCCATCTATTCAAAAAGATGCTTTCAGATATTTTAATGTGGGAAGAGAAGATTCATATACGAGTAAATGACCAAAATCCAATAGTTCTTGGTCTAGCTCCTTTGTTGGGAATAGGAAAAACGATTAAAGGCCTCCTTGGAAATCAAAAGCACTTGTCCACAAAAGACAAATTATCTTTAATTCCTTTTTTTCTAAATGGGTTTAAAGATTATTTAACAAGTTCGGATAAATTAGATACCTATAGTATTAAAGAATATGCAGATAAATATGGGGTAACAAGTAGAGCTTTTCATTATTTAATTGTTCCATTAAGTTCCGGAATTTATTTTCTGCCACCTGCCCGTTATTCAGCCTATGTATTTTTCGGTTTATTTGCTCCTGGAATACCGAAATTTTAAAAAATGCGAATAGGGCCTTTTTAGGCGGAATGACAGAGGTCATGTGTCAACCGATTGCTGATTGTATTAATAAACACGGAGGAGTTATAAAGACGGATGCAAAAGTTCAGTCATTAGTATTTAAAGACTCGAAAATAAAAGGGGTTACCTTGGAAAACGGAAAAACGTACTTGTCATCTAATACAGTTGTAGCCACAACTTGTATTAGAAGACGCAAAGAAGATCGGGATTAATTTAGAAAATCATACACATGATTACCGCCAAGTTAATCATGTGTATGATTTTCATAGTCTGGAACCAAGGTATCAACATTTACGGCCTACTCAGAAAACACCTATTCAAGGATTGATCCTTGCGGGTGATTTTACAAAACAACCTTATTTTTCAACGATGGAAGGGGCTGTATTTTCAGGTGTAAAAGCTGCAAAGCTTGTGAAATGATTCTCAACACATTTTTGTAAAAGCAATGACGATATCATATCTATCGGTTTATATAGTGGTCTTAAATTGAAAAAAAGTTAGCCTAGGCTAACTTTTTTTGCTTTCCAACATTTTTAATGATTTAAGTTCACCTACAAGGAAGTTACATATATAATTTGCCCATTTAAATAAAAATTACTTATGTAGAATTTTCTTTTTAAAAAAAGCCCGATTTGTTCGGGCTTATACAAAGTTTTACTTTATTAGATCTTCACCGTGGTTTGAACAAATTGATTTTTTTTTGTTCTCTGCCAAAGAAGTTAGTTTGTGATCTTTCTGACTCCTTTAGGGGAATTAATCTGGAATGTATCCCTTTTCCACCAAGTAGTGTAGTACCTGTTCAACGGACTCTGTTATCGATTGCTTATCTGTTTCAATTATAATTTCTGGCGATTCAGGTTCTTCATATGGGGCAGATATGCCTGTGAATTCAGGAATTTCACCTGCTTTTGCTTTTTTATAAAGTCCTTTTGGATCGCGCTTTTCACACTCATCAAGGGAACATTTTATATATACTTCAATAAATTCTTTTTCTTCGAGAACACTTCTAGCTAGATTTCGATCTTGACGAAAAGGGGAGATAAAAGCCGTAATTACAATCATGCCTGCATCAACAAAGAGTTTGGAGAGTTCGCCAATTCTCCGAATATTTTCTTTTCGATCTCCCGGGCTGAAACCAAGATCTTGATTAATTCCATGACGAATGTTGTCTCCATCCAATAAATAGGTCCTTAAACCTTGCTCATAAAGACGTTTTTCGACTGCGTTTGCTAAGGTAGATTTACCTGCACTAGAAAGACCAGTAAACCAAAGTACTGCACTCTTATGACAGTTTAGCCTTCTTCTTGCTTCTTTCGTCACAGTAGCACGATGCCAAGTAATAATGTTTTCATGTGCCACGATATCTGTCCCCCTTTTCATCTTTTTTGTAAAGTCATTTTCAGGCCTTGAATTAGGACGCTTGCGACTTCTGGCCGGCTAAACTCAGGAGGCGGGGTTTCCCCATTCCTCAGCATTTCCCTTACTTTTGTACCTGAAAGAATTACTCGGTCCCGGGAACTATGAGGGCATGTTTTAGTTGAAGCCATATTCCCGCATTTCTTGCAAAAAAAACTGTGTTCAAAAAACAACAGGGTAATACCTAACTCTTCTTTGTTAAAATTATTAAAAATAAGCTGAGAGTCGTATGTTCCATAGTAATTGCCAACGCCAGCATGATCCCGGCCAACTATAAAATGTGTGCAACCATAATTTTTTCGTACCATAGCGTGAAAGATCGCTTCTCTTGGACCTGCGTACCGCATTGCTGCCGGAAACACCACAAGAAGTACTCGTTCCTTTGGATAATAGTTCTCAAGTAAGACTTTGTAACTTTCCATCCGAATAGTAGCAGGAATGTCATCCGCCTTTGTTTCACCTACGAGAGGATTAAGTAATAGTCCATCAACAATTTCAAGAGCTGATTTTTGAATGTATTCATGTGCACGATGAACGGGATTCCGTGTTTGAAAACCTACAATGGTTTTCCAACCAAGCTCCTTAAAGGCTAGCCTCGTTTCTTCTGGATCGTGGTAATATTCAATAAATTCCTTCTTTGTTGGCCGTGTTACAAGTGTAATGGGTCCAGCAAGGTAAATGTCGGGGCGCTCCCAGAGCCTTTTCACACCAGGGTGAGCGAGGTCCGTTGTTTGATATACTTTCTCAGCTTCCAATTGTTTATTTGGATGATACTTTTCTTCCACCATCAAAATCCCGTACACGGTTCCTTTATGAACAAGTTTTACTTTCTCACCTTCATTTAGGGAAGAGGCTTTATCTTCTGATACCGGAAGCGTTATCGGGATACTCCATATGTGACCACTATATAGTCTCATTTCATTTAAAACGCATTGGTAATCTTTTTGTCCAAGAAAGCCTGTAATTGGACTGTAGGCACCAATCGCAATCAATTCAAGATCCGATAAAGCGTAAAGATCCAGCTCAATTTCGTGTTCAATCATTGAAAAATCATATTCTGTGTCCAGCCGGTTAACCAATGTTCCTCCATGCGGCTCAATCATGCTAACAGCACTCCTTATTTGTTTGATGAATTCTGGTGTAGTCCGCACTCGGTTTTAGTCAAGCCGGTCCAGCGTCCTGAGCGTAAATTACTTCCGGCTTCAACAGGTAACGTATAGTGCGTGCAACCAGTGCTTGGGTATCCATGTTTATGCAAAGAATTGTATGGCAATTGGTGCAGCATGATATAGTCCCATACTTCTTCCCAGCTCCAATGAATAAGTGGGCAAATTTTTATTGATAAAAATCGGTCATCTTTATTGATGAATTGTGTGTTTGCGCGAATCGGCGATTGGTCCTTTCTTAATCCGGTCATCCAAGCCTTTTTACTGGATAAAACGTTATCGAGCGGTTGGATTTTACGGATATTGCAGCATAAGTCTGGATTAACCCTCCATAATTCATCTCCGTGTTTGGCCGCTTGCTCATCTAGCGAAAGGGCTGGTTTGAATGATAGTTCAGGCATCTGCATACCGCCCTCTTTTTTTGTGAATATTGATTTTTAATTTTTATTATATTAACGGTACATACCTAACGTTCAAAGTAGAGCATGTAAACTTCTTAAATACGATAATAGAGATATATTGAGTTCAGGACTATAAATGATGAAAGAAAAGACAAAATGCTAAAGCAACGAAAAACCAAGGCGGTTGGGTACCGCTTCGATTTTTCGTTATTTGCAGGTTATAAAAGCTTGATACCGCTGATAAGGATCATCAATGCGACAACGGCTCGGAGTGGTTTTGTCGGTACTTTGGCAGACAACGTACTACCAATAATCACACCGGGTATCGAGCCGGTCAGAAGGTTCATTAAAAGTGGATAATTAATGTTACCAACTCCTAAATAGAGCATACCCGCTACCGTTACTAACAAAAATGCATGCGCAATATCTGTACCCACTAACTCCGAGGCCTTTAGTTGGTACAGGTAAAGCATCGCAACGGCAAACAAAGAGCCAGATCCAATTGATGTAAGACCTACAATAAAGCCCAAAAAAATACCAATCAAAATCGTTAGTCCCTTTTTTTGTTCAATTGGCGTTAATTGCAAACGGTTTGGTCTTAACTTTTTTTCGAAAAAAACGCGAACAATAATCGATATGGCAACTAAAATCAGAACATACCCTAGTGCATTTTTAATGATTTGATCTTGATTAAGATAACTATTGTTAAAGTAATACAGTAGGCCGATTGCTACAGTAGCACTTGGAATACTGCCAATAGCAAGATATTTCACTAATTTTAAATTAATCGTTTTTTGTCTCCAATGTTGTATAACACCAAAAAATTTTGTTATAGAATTGTAAACAAGATCAGTCCCAACGGCAATTGATGGATTAATACCTGCAGCGATCAAAATAGGAGTCAAAAGAGCAGCACCCCCTACCCCTGTTAAACCTATTAAAAGACCAACGAATAATCCCATTATTATCATATCTATTCTCATGATTTCCAACTCACTTACTTTTACTTTACTTAAGTAACTACAACGGAATGCCTTTCCAAAAGGGTAGAAGACGAATTGACCATAAAATACAGCATGCTTAAAAGGAGGTTACAAGTATAGATATATGACTAGTCATTGCAAAGGTGATAAAAGAAAGGTTGGTTTAATTAAATTGAAGATCTGAATCATTATTCTAGGTAGAGTTCTCGGAACGTGGAGAAAGAACCGAATATATTTATCCATCTTGTAGGAGATGCAATTGATATAGATAAAGACGATGAAGAACAATGTTAATAAAGCTACCGGTAGAACATCTTCAAACCGTTATGAATAGGATGGATTCGTAGACATTTACCCATAAGGAGTGACCATACTGTGAATCATCCTCAAAACACCTGGCATCCACAGCTTATTGATCCATCAGGAGAAAGGGCCAGTAAGTCTGGAGAAATTGGTTTAACTATGTTAATTGATAAAGGAATCAGTATAGCTTTTTTTGAAGAGTTATTACAGCTTGCAGGTAAATATATTAATTATATAAAACTCGGTTTCGGGACAACAGTGTTATATCCGCCTGAACTTTTACAAAAAAAGCTACTTTTAGCAAAAAAAGCGAAAGTTAACTTATATCCCGGAGGAACATTATTTGAAATTGCCTCTCATAAGGATGTTGTAAAAGAGTATTTCGATTATTTAAAGAAAATAGGTTTTGATCATCTTGAAATTTCCGATGGCACGATCGAAATGCCTTCTAGATTACGAAGAAAGTATATTCACGAGGCTGTTGCAGAAGGGTTTACTGTCATAACTGAATGCGGTAAAAAAGCTGCCGGCAGCCATTTTGAAGTAAAAGGATTGGAACGTACTTTTTATTCCGATCTTGAATGTGGTGCTTCCTATGTGATTGTAGAAGGGAGGGAATCGGGAGAAGATGTGGGTATTTATAATGACAAAGGGCTTATTGATATAGAATTTCTTCAAGATATCAAAAAAACAATTCCTTCCGATATGAGAAAATATCTCATATGGGAAGCTCCGCAAAAAAAACAACAAAACGAATTAATTAATTTTATGGGCAGAAACGTTAATTTAGGGAATATTCAATGCGAAGATGCCTATAATCTCGAATGCCTTAGAAGAGGCCTAAGATTCGATACTTTCCCAATTGACAGACCCGCACCTATCTTACAGGTCGATTAAACAGGTTAGGTAATACTGGAGTAGAAAAGTTTTTTTACTCCAGTTTTTAGCTTAATGGTAGACGGATCTATCCCATCGATATTTCTTCACCTTGTCCATATCCAGCAGTGCTCCGATGCCAATGCCTTCAGGTATAGTTACTGAACCGTTTGTTGGTTGTACCGAGAAGAGCGAAGTAAACGGATTTTCCATTACATCCCATTCGACAGGCTCAATTTTATCATTATCCATTTTACTCCAGGGTGGCAAACAGGCCTGGACAAAAAGGGCATACAGCCTTGAAAGAGGTCCGTCAAATGTATGAGGGGAACTCCGTAATCCAAAAGCCCGGGAGAGATGTATGGTTTCACGATATCCATCTAACCCATTTTCATGCATTACATCAGGTTGAATTATATCAACCACCCCTTCTTTTAACAGAGGAAGAAACTGGGCGGTTGTCTTTAGATTTTCTCCCCCTGCGACTGGAATTGACAAATTGGCACGTAATAGTTTGTAGTCTACCAGCCGGTCCATTGGTATTGGCTCCTCGAACCATAACATATTTGACCATTCCCTAAAATAACGATCCCATCTAAGTGCAGTTGCAGCATCGTAACTTTGATTCGCATCTAGTGCAAGTTGGATTTTTTCTTCCAACATTTTTTGGATAGACTGGATATGAGCTAGATCCTCTTGCAGCACTTTTCCTCCAATTTTCACCTTTATCTTTTTAAATCCAATACCTACCCCTTGATCAATTAATTTCAAAGAATGGTTTATCCAGTCTTCCTTTTCCGAATACGATTGAAACGATGCATAAACTGGGATCGAATCTCTCAATTTCCCTCCCCATAGATCGCAAACTGAAAGCCCCGCTGATTTTGCAACAATTTCTGTAAGTGCCATGCTTATTCCTGTGGCAGCCCTCTCACTCCATTTTTTTACAACGCTGACAATCTGTATCCTATCTGTCGCTTTTTTGCCTAGTAGATAGGGAATGATACGATCTTGAAATCCTTTTTCTAAGGTAGGTAGCCAATCGATACATTCTCCCCACCCTTGTATTCCCGAATTTGTCGTAATTTTAAATAAAAAACATGTACGATATTTCTTATATCCGTTTGCATCACCATAAGGCTCAGGAAGATGATATAGCAATGGAAAAGTTTCCACTTTTTTAATTTTCAAATGAGTTGCCTGCCTTTCATTTCATAATATATAACTTAAATATCAGACGGCAAGACCTCAGCCTTTTCAAGTATATGTATGGAACAATCGAATAAACGAGTCAAAAGTTCTTACTCACTAAAGTAAAGAAGGAACAAATCCTTATGCTAACATCCTGTTTTATTTAATCAGAACTAGGTTATGAAAAAAAATAACATTTATTCATCATTATGGTTTGAATTAAAAAATTAGATAAAGGAAAAGGTAAAAAGAGAACAGAAATTAAATTGGAGGAAGAAAAATGGAGGAAAAACAGGGAAGGGTTGCCATGATTGCTATAACTTTTATACCATTGGTAATGGTACTAGGAAATTCTATGCTGGTCCCGGTACTTCCCACCATGAAATCTAAATTAGACTTATCCCAATTTCAAGTAAGCCTTATCATAACGATGTTTTCTCTTTCAGCAGGTTTAATCATTCCATTAGTCGGCTATTTATCCGATCGCTTTGGTCGTAAGTGGATTATTGTTGGTTCACTAGTGATCTACGGAATCGGGGGAATTATCTCAGGGTTATCAGCCTGGTTAATGGAAAATTCATACATAATGATTCTAATCGGACGAATTGTTCAAGGAATTGGAGCAGCTGGTACTGCACCTATTGCTATGGCTCTAATCGGTGATTTATATTCAGGGGAACAAGAAAGTAAAGCGCTGGGTATTATCGAGTCTTCAAATGGGGCAGGTAAAATTTTGTCGCCAATTATAGGATCGGTCATCGCTCTTATTACGTGGTACGCGGTATTTTTCACCTTCCCTATTCTTTGTTTTGCGACGGCTATTTTCATTTGGTTCAGTGTAAAGGAAAAGAAAAAAATGGAGGGGAAACCTCTTCCTGAGTATCTTGGGGCTCTGAAGCAAATATTTAAACAGAAAGGAAAATGGTTGATTCCTGCATTTTTTGTGGGTTCTGTAGGCTTGTTTATTCTTTTTGGTGTTTTATTTTATTTATCAGATGTTTTGGAACAAAGGCTTAAAATTGAAGGAGTAATTAAAGGGTGTATTCTCGCAATTCCATTATTGGGAATGGTGGTCACGGCTTATTTAACCGGTACTAAAATAAAACAGAACAAACCATTAATTAGAAAGGTAATGGTCATGGGGCTAATGCTTTTAACCGGCTCAATGTTCGTTGTATCTTTCTTTCAACAAGTTTATCTCATGATTGGTCTTTTAACTTTGGGTAGTATCGGAACAGGTCTTTTGTTGCCTTGTTTAAACACATTGATTACGGGAGCCGTTGAGAAAGCGGAAAGAGGAATGATTACCTCTTTATATGGAAGTGTCCGTTTTCTCGGTGTAGCATTCGGGCCCCCTCTTTTTAGCTGGTTGATGAGTATATCACATAAGACAGTATTTTTAAGTATGGCCGGATTAAGCTTGTTTACCTTGATTTTAGCCTTTTTTTTAATTAAACCTGATAAAAGTGAAAAAAAGGAAACAGGAGGAAAACAACAATTGGGAACACTATTTTAAAAAGAAAAAAAGTACCTATATCATATTACTAGAAAATTTTTGATACTAAATATATAATTTTCATTAATAAAGCAGTGATTGCAGCTGCCATAAGAGGGCCGACCGGAATGCCACGTAAGAAAACGATTCCGATAATTGAACCAATAACAAGACCGACTACCATATGTGGTTCAACACGAAGCATTTCCAATCCTTTTCCGTTCATATATGTAGCAAGCGCTCCTCCTGCAAGGGCTACAGCTCCCGAAAGTGTTGTAAGGAGGAGTAAGATGTCTTTCCCGCTAATTTTTCCGCTTGCAAATGGTACTAATACAGAAATCGTTAAAAACAAAAGCCCTAGTTCCAAGCCGCGCCGTTCCAACATTGGAAAATAACGATCCAGTGAAGACAATTTTAACACCAATAAAAGACTCGCAGCTGTGGCTATTATTGGAGAGCGACCAATTAAACCTATAATGATAAGAATTACAAGTGATAATTCACCAGAAGAAATATTCATTGTTATTCACACCCCTGTCCCAATTCTTCTATACAGGGTTATGTGTCTGACAAAGAAAGTATTCTATTTCCTTTCAAAATTGGAACAATTTGCGAAAGATCTATTTGACTGCAGTATTGAATATCTTCTCCATATTGGTTTTCGACCAACCTTTTACCAGTAGTGGTTGTAAAAAGGAGTTTAGGTAATTGGTGAGCCAGCTGAAGAAAGCAGGCTTCCATTGCATCCGAAAAATCACAGGTCTCGATTGAAGCGGCCTGTTTCTTTAATAAATGAACCATCATTCCTGCCGCAAGTCCGTCTTCAAAAGCAAATTCATTTCGAGTACCAGCACAATAAATTGTAATATCGCTATTTTGAATAATTGCTTCTTTCACACAAGCTGAGACGTTTAGAAAACAACCAATTAACAACCTTTCAGCTTGAGCAGCTTTTTCAATCGCCTTAGTACCATTTGTAGTTATTAAAACAAGATGTTTTCCCGTATGGTCCTTTTTTTTAAGGTCAGTAGGTGAATTATTGTAGTCAAATCCATCAAATTTTTTTAAATGCCACTCCCCGGCAATGACGGTATTTAAAGAGCGTAAAGAAAGTGCCCTATCGGCAGTTCTAACTGGAATAATAGAAGCGAAACCAGAGTCTAGAGCTGTTACAATTGTACTTGATGCTCTGAGTACATCAATTACGATAACCGTTCGACCGTTTACATGTTCAGTACTAATATTTTCAACGGTTGAGACCGTATTAATTTGCATACAATTCCTCTCCTTTAAGACTTTTAGGCTTATGAACTAATGTATGAAATACTCGACAGAAAGTTGATAACGTGTAAGTACCACTTTAGTGAACATAACCCTATTTTAATTCATCATTGGAATATTTAAAATGTTGAAAGGCACGAAGTTAAATAGGTTGTTAAAACTAAATAATAGACTAGACCTCACTAATTCTATCAGTGATGAATGTTTCTTAAACATTTTGTCCAAACTTCTAAGTAATAAATAGAAAAATGTAGGTGTAACTATGTCAGGAAAAGAGTTTTTAACTACGTCGGATTTACATATTATTATTACAGCCATTATAATCGGAACTTTTGCTCGCATAATCACTTTGAAGGAGGATTTTCGACAGTATCCGAGTTATCCAAACGGCTATTTAATTCATTTAATTACTGGATTTGTTGCTGCGTCCTTAGGAGCAGTAGCCGTTCCAGCGTTGTTAAGTAAAAACTTTATAGCCGTAACCTTTTTAACTTTAGCTATCCAGCAATTCCGGGATGTTCGTAAAATGGAAAAAGAAAGTTTAATTGACTTAGAAGAAACTGAATTTACATACAGAGGAAAAGCTTATATTGATGGCATCGCTAAAACATTTGAAGCAAGAAATTATTTTTCATTAGTAGTAGCTTTAATTACATCTATAACCATCAAAATAGTCCCATTTAAAGGATGGGTTGGTATCATAGTAGGGATTGCAGTTGGTCTAGTGTTTCTGTATTTGTTAATTAGAATATCAAAAGGAAAAACGATTGGTGATATTGCTCAAGTTAAAACCGGTAAAATTGAAGTTAAGGGATCTGAACTATTTGTAGATGGAATGTTTATCAGTAATCAACTGGGAAGTGACCAAGCGCAAAAGCTATTTACAGATGAAGGAATGGCGGTTGTGATTTATCCAAATGAAAACCATTTTCGCATCAACTTGGAAAATTTTGGTCAACGTCAAGCGGCACTGTTTGAAGCAACTAGATCATTAGGATTAAAACGTTATCATTTTACTAGGAGAGACTTTGAAAATGGAAGAGTTGTCGTTGCTCTTATCCCCATAAAAAAAGATATGGATGCTTTCATTGAAGTGGTCAAAAAATGTCCATTACTGGAAAGTGTTAAAAAATCTAATTCCGTCATGAAAACAAACTTGAAAGGAAGGTAATGATATGGGAAGAGAGTCGAACATAGAGCCAAAATATGATATTTTAGCTGTTATTACACTTAATAAGGATCGTGTTCTTTCCGGCAAACCTCTTACACTATTAGCACAGAACGAGGAGGAACAAAAAGAAATAACTGCTGATATTGCAAAAGCATTAAAAGCAGAAATCGTCAGAATGAAAACAAAAGACTATCTTATCATTAGAGAATAGGAATTCAAAGTGGGGTGTGTTAGCACTAAACTAGACAACCTTTTTAGGGTGATAATGTTTGTATTCAATCGGGCTTAAATTGTTCCTTCTTCCAGCATACCGTCTTTTCCATATAGGCCATGGAATTGAGTTTAAGATAACTCATCGGCGAAGCGCTTGGGACGTTTAAGACTCCCCAACGTTCCTAAGTATGAATGCCTGACCTTAATGGTATAAGAGTCCAGTAGGAATTATAATAATGTAAAAAAAGAGTAGATTAATAAGGGAGTTCTTCTATGCGTGATGTTAGAATGGTTGACATTTTCAATCATCATATTGCTCGAAAGTATGTAACCCGTTCCGGTTTATCTCATGCTATTGCTGTTTCTTATCACTCCTTTCGATTAGCGAGAGAAAGAGGTTTGGACGTTGATAGTGCCGCAAAGGCAGGCTTTCTTCATGACATTGGTCATTACACCTGGTATCACGATGGTAAGTGGGACTATGATTTATATAAACAGAACGATATTCATGCCATCAAAGGAGCTGAACGTGCTCATAAATTATTAATTCGTCTTGGAGAAAACCCCATCAAAGCTAAAGAAATTGCACTCGCCATTTTATTTCATACGGATTCTTTTTTACCTGGAGGAGATGTCATTCGAACACCTCTACAGACTGTCATAAAATGGGCGGATGAAAAAGATGAGGAAGAAGGGGGTTTTCATCATTCCCGCACTCTCAGTGAAAAACGGGCATTGGAAAGTTTGAGGAGGATAGACCAGAGGATTGATAATTACCATCAAGGTTAAGACGGTGCATTCCTTGTGTGACATGTTTCTATCCTAACTAATGAATGGTCACATTACTCTGATAAAGGTCAGGCAAACATGCAATAAGGAGCAACTCCTGCTGTTTCAGCTGTACAAACGGTAGCCGCTGCAGTGGCAGCTACATTACATGCTGTACACGCATCTCTTGGTATATTCGTTAGGCCTCCAACGTAAGTCAAGATATCTACATCTTCGAAATAAGCTTTTATTTCGGGGCTTCCTACAATTTATTCTCCTGGGTGACCTTATGTTCTTTACGACATGTAAACTAGGAGCTCCCCACATGGGTATTTATGTCGGAAACGGAGAATTCATACATACCTCTTCTTCTAAAGGGATTACCATTCCAAAGCTTAGCAATCCTTAAATCACAGCCATCTGTCCGTGGATAGGCGGTTTTTTACATTAGGTTTCTACAGCGCTTTTGAAAACATATTTTGGTGATTATTGGCAATACTACGCCATAGATACGAAATTCATTCAAAGGGTGGGTTTTTTGGTGCTTAAAATTTTATCTGTTCCGTTTGCGGAGACTAACACTTGACCAAGCATTTGACGATGTTGAGCAGTTACGCACACATAAGTTTCAAATTTCTTATATTTTTTAAATTCATTGACTAAAGGAGCCATTTTAATAGCTTCTGGTCTTGTTCCAGTTATTCAAACTATTACAATGAATGTCTTATTGAAACCATTAAATTATATGAAATGATAAAAGATATATTGTTGGAAATAGGTCTTTATAAAAGTGAGCTTAAGAACTTAAATGGTCATTTAGAGTAGTATTACAGAATCTATAAAACCCTGAATTTATAAATAATATTTGATGAATTGCGCACAATATGAAGAAAATTCGCTAAAAGGAGATTGAAAAATGCTTGTTAAAAAGATAGCAGCATCCTTAGTTTTATTCCTCTTTTTTGTCTACTCTCCAACACTTGCATTAGAGTCAATGGGCACGTTTAGAATAATAAATGATAAAAATGAGACTATTATTTCAAAGGAAGTTTCATTTCAAGAAGGAGAAACATTATATGAAGTGACGAAAAGGGCGTTTGAGATAGAAGAATCTAACGGGAATATTATTTCCATCAACGGTATTCACTCGATTCCGAAGAAAAATATACATTGGGCTGTTTTTGTTAACGGGAATTTTATAGAACTAGGTTTAGATGAAGTCTCACTCTATACAAAAGATCATATAGTATGGGCTTTGAAAAGTTGGGATAATCAAGAAATTTTAAAGTGAATACTCTCACATCTAAAAAACCCTTATCACTTTTTCTGGGATGAAGAAACAATGGAACGAGTCCATCAATTTCTCCCCCTTGAATTAACTGATAATCTAAATTTCCTACAAGAAAAAGCAAAGATCATATTTAGTCTGGTGACCCAAACCCAACGAACTGGGGAGTCAGAGACAATGGTGTTTTAGTGTTATTTGATTTTGGGTATGGAAATCCTGCTATTGATTTAGCTATAACTATGCCAAAGGCCCGTTAAAACAGCTTTTTTCTGATTTTTTGCGTTTGATCTAACTGTTTTTACTCATAGCTCGTTATGCACATATGGTAGTTTTTGTTCTGATATCAGTCATCAATAATACTTCCAAGCCTTCTCATAATAATCCAGCAGGATTGGACGATTTAAAGAGTTCGGCTTAAGATTCTCTGTGAAAGAGTCGTCTTCATCTTTTCCAAATTGAAAGAGAGCTGGAACAAGGGAGTTTGTTAGATAGCTTGTTTCCACGGTAATATCGATTTTAGAAGTTTCGATTGGTGCACGTGATGCAAGGGTGAATCCCCAATTACCAAAGCTCGGAATATCAATGTGGTAGCTGGCTGTTTGAAGTCCCACATGGTTCACTGTTTCATTAATCGTCCAAAATGCTTCTCTTGCAAACACAGGGCTTGTTGATTGAATACTTGTTATGCCTTCAGGCGTAAGAGCATTTCTGACAAGAGAATAAAACTCCCATGTGTACAGTTTGTTGAGAGCTTCATTATTCGGATCAGGTAAATCGATAATCATTACATCATAGGTTTCAGTCGTATTCTTCAGAAAAGAAAACGCATCTTCATTTTTAATTTTTACAAGTGGATTCGAAAATGCATCCTCATTTAATTGACGGAGTAGGGCATTGTTTTTTGCAAGATCGATCATTGCAGGATCCAAGTCAACGACGGTGATTTCTTTCACATCGTTATATTTCAATAGCTCCCGAACTGCTAAACCGTCTCCCCCACCAAGGACTAAGACGGAATCTCGCTTGCTCGCAAGTGACATTGGGATGTGAACAAGTCCCTCATGATAGCGATATTCATCACTTTCAGCGAATTGCAATTGTCCGTCTAAATATAACCGCAAATCTCCTGGACGTTTCGTCATCACAATTCGTTGGTATTCGGTGTCCTCTTGAAAAATAATAGGATCCTGATAGAGCTTTTGTTCTAAACCTGTCGCATATTTTTCCCCAAAAAGTAACCCGAAAACTAAAAGTACAAGAACTGAGAAGCCAATCGTCCGATGAAAACGCTGATTCACTTCCTTTTTAAAAACAAAACTCAACCAAATCGCGACAAGAATATTAATGATACTTATGAAAAAGGCAGTCTGAATCAAACCAAGCCAAGGACGAAGTAAAAAAGCAAACGCAACGGTTCCGATCAAGCTTCCAGCGTAATCAAAAAACAACACTTTCGCTGTGCTTTGCTGAAGATTTGCATCAATTTCTTCTGATTTTCGAATAAGAAGGGGGAGTTCTAACCCAGTTAACATTCCCGTTACGATGATCACCACATAGAGAAATAGCTTTGCAAGATCATCTCCGAAATAGGCTTGCATGAAAAAGACACCAGTTATTGAGCAACCACCGATTAAGGCGATTAAGTATTCTGTGTAAATAAATGTCGATAGCAATTCTTTTTTAAACCATTCGCTTATGTAAGCTCCGATTCCCATTCCAGATAGAAAAAAACCAATTGTTAAGCAGTAAAAAAGGGTTGAATTCCCGAAAAGATAGCTCCCAGCTGCACCATATAAGACCTGGTAGACAATTCCGCAAACGGAGACAATTCCACTCGAGGTGAAGATGCGGCTTTTTTGGCGCGCAATCGTTTCAGGTTGAATATTTACCTGTTCCATTGAAGAAACTCCTTTAAAGAAAATTGAAAAAAGAGTGCACTTACTGCACTCTTTCTAGGATTACTATTATGATATCGAACCCGCAACAATAATGCCAATTGCAAGCGAAATAGAAGCTGCAACAATAGCTACAGAATTGTTGCCATTTTTAATTTCTTGATCGACTTTAAAAGCAGGTGTAAGGAATTCAAAAATAAAATAACCGATTAACATTAGGATAAACCCAATGATTCCCCAAACAGAAGCAGCTAATAGTGAGGCATTATGAAAAATACTTGAAAACATCACAAGAGATAAACCGACAATTTTTCCGGCAAATTGTATGGCTACTGCGGTATTTCCGTTTTTCATTTCCTCACGATCGTTAAAAGGTGTAATTAATTCAAAAATGGCCATACAGCCAACCGTCACACCCATTAACACGACAAAATATAATAATGTGGACCATAGTTCTTGAAAGTCCATAATTTCAGACCAAATCATTGAGATCCTCCTTTATTTAGAAAACTTATGCTGAAAATAACAATTTAAAAGATGAATTGCGAACACTTATGTAGAAGGGTTTACTTGCCGAATCCTGGGCCGCCACCGCGCTGAGTACTACCTTGACCGCGCACTGAGCCAATTGATCCACCCGATTTTTGGTAAGTACCACCTGAGCCAACGTAGCCACCATATTGATTGTCCGTTCGATTGCGATTTCCGAAATTATATAACGAGTTGATAATGGAAAAGATCGCGTAGGATTCTAATAATGAAGGACTAAAATTTCTGCGGACAAACTCTTTATCTGAAACTTCAACTAATGAGTTCGTCGCCGTTTCTTCATCTCGCATAACCTGTACTAAATGATCATCATAGACCAAGAACATTTTTCCTCATCTTCTTTACTAATTTCAACCGGCTTATTTGCAGCTGCAATTTTCTTTGCCGTTACTGGAACTGAATCTCCTTCAGCAAGGTATACACTTGATTCATTTCCCACATCATCGTTCAACACATCCACAAGTGGATAGGCATTTTCGATACTATTCTTTGCTGAGCAGGCAACCAGCAAAGACAATGTCATAACAAGTACAATGAGTTTCTTGAAGCTTTTCATCGTTGCCCTCCTTTTTTGAAGCTTTTTAATCTATTTTTCCCTCAATACACCAACTTATTATATACCAAAGTACCATTGTTTTGGTAATAAAACGCAAATGAACTGCATAATTGTGCTTTTTTCTATATAATAAGCATGTAGGGATTTTGAAAAGCTCGGAAGGAGAATGAACATGAGTTTATTTAAACGAATTCGCGATAATGTGATGTCAAATGTAAATGCAGCATTAGACAAGGCAGAGGATCCAGAAAAGCTATTAGAACAATACTTACGAGACATGTCTGCGGATATTCTCGAAGCAGAACGTGCAGTGGCAAAACAAATTACTGTTGAAAAGAAATTTAAAATGCAGCTTTCAGACGCAGAAGAAATGGTTGAAAAGCGTGGGGAGCAAGCATTAAAAGCTTTAGAAGCAGGCAATGAAGATTTAGCAAGAAGAGCACTTGTTGATAAGCAGGAGTATGAAAAGAAGCTTGTAGAATTACAAGGATCTTATGATGCAGCTAAACAAAATGCGGAAGACCTTCGTAGCAGATTGTCTGAAATGAAAAGCGAATTTGAAAAAATGAAACACCGTAAAGATACATTAAAAGCACGTGCATCATCAGCAAAAGCACAAAAAGAAATGAATCAAGCGATGTCATCATTTGGAACGGATAATGCTCGTCAAGGCTTTGACCGTCTTGAAGATAAAATCATGCAGCTCGAGGCAGAAGCAGAAACATCTGAAGATTTAAGAGGCTCTAACAAATCACTTGATGATGAATTAGAATCGATCGGAAATCCAAAGATTGAAGATGAGCTTGCAGCAATGAAGGCGAAGATTGGGAAGAAAAGCGAGTAGTAGGTCTTAAATATAGATTAAAGAAGCAGTGAGTATATCTCTCTTAACAGCTGAGATACCCACTGTTTTTTTATTGTTACGATCTTCCCACAAGGGTAGGTAGGCTGAAAAAAGTGGTGTTTTGTCGAAACGTCGATAAAATGGAAATTTCGAAGATAAAAGACGATTTTCGAAGATTATTTTTCGTAGATAAAACGTCTCCAAGGCAAAATAAACGACAAATCTAGCCCAACTATTTCATCCCAACGATATTAATTGTAAAAAAACAACGATTAGAGCAACAAAATGAATTCCATACGAAAAAATTCCTTCTTTTTCTTAAAATACTTGCACTTATGGTTATGCTCCCAACACAAAACAACTTAATAACAAAAAAAACAGACCCCTAATTATGTTAGTAGTCTGTTAATAGGCTATTTTATTTATTGCCAAAAGGGATCACGTTACTGTTTTCTGTCTCTTTTCTCGTTTTGCTTTTTTTCTGCTAAATCATTACCGAAGTCTTTGTCGGTATTGATGGCATCACTTGCTTTTTTCATCTTTTTTTGCTGTCCTTTGTGACTATCTCTTTCAGCCATAATTTGACCCTCATTTCAAATTAGAGTGTAAATACGTAGCTTTTTTATTCTGTTCCTAAGTGATTTGTTATATTCCATCAAAGTAAGTATAAAAAAGGCTAAAAACTCTAATAGAAATGAGAGCTGAACTTTTAAGACCCAGCCAATATCGTCAATTCATGCTCACTAATGCTGTAACCTTTTGAAATCTCGAGGTCTCCGCCCCATTTTTCAACCGACAGATAAGGGTATTGTAGGCTTTGATCTTCGTCCACTTCGTATGACCAATATTGAACCCGTTGACCGACAACTGCTCCGGCTTGACCTTCGACTTCTGTAATTGACGCTTCTCCTTGTTCTTCCTGGTAATACACATTTCCGTCAATCTCAAGCTTATGATGATCAGGGGTTTGTATTTTCGTTTGAATTTTTTTGAAAATGCCAAGCTCAATTTCATCGTCCACTTCAACGCTAAGCCAAATGTATCCTGTATCACCTTTTAAGTTATACGCATTCCAAATATATCCTCCGTGATTATAGACTAGCTTCCCAACGACAAGATAGTCCTCAAGGTCGTATGTAATAATGTCGTTTACTTTTAAGTTGTGTATTGTTCGTTTTGCTTCAACTTCTTGATCTTTGTTTTTTTCAGCACGAAACAGATTGCTGACGCGTTTAAAAATACTCATGTTTCTCCTCCTCGTATAATGTACCTATTGTTTATTTTAACAAATGAGGGCAGAAGTTTGTAAGTTTTAAGAAAAGAAGATGTAGACAATTTTCCAGATTAGAAACAAACGAATTTAATAAGATGTGAGTAATAGGAGGGGATGTCAATTTGCTTAAACCTCATCATGTTCATTATTATATAGCAAAAACAACAATGAGTAGCAATCATTTTCATCAAATTGAAGGTTATACAAGAACAGTGAACGGAAATGGTTATGATGGTCATTACCATCTGTACCGAGGCATTACCTCTTTTGAAAATAAGCATTATCATCGATATTATGGCAAAACCGGACCTGCAATTGCGTTACCAGACGGGACTCATTATCATGAGATTGCGGGTCGAACTTATTTTAATTATGATCAGCCGTTGCCGACTGAATACGGCGGTGTTATTTATGATCAACCAAATCGACCTAAGCATGATCATAATTATCAGGGTGCAACAGAAAAAGGTACGGGGTATGAACCTGGCTTTGATCCAAGTAGGTTGGGGTAGGAAGAATGTGAAGGGAAGAAGTTTTTTGTTGAAAGAATTAGATGAAGAAGGGGATATGGTGTTTGGTGGAGAATTTAGTGTAACAGTTTTAACCAAGTGCATTTGCGATGTAAATAGAATGTTTCGATTGGATAATGAGGTTGTATGAAAAGCTTTTTTAATTATCCTTTTAAGGTATCAATCGTTTCTTTGATTGCTACTATATGTGTGACAATCTCACTGATCTGCTTATTTCAGTTTGCTAGTTTCGATTCACCGATGTTTAACTCATTTGCCAAGGTGTATAGGATCATGAAGTCTGAGGAAGATAGAATAAATGACACACTTTGGGATTTTTAAAAAGGATGATACCCTAATCGGTACAATTAATTTATTTCAAGTGCTACGTGGCTCTCTTCAAAGCGCTTTCATCGGTTATTTTTTAGACGAAAAGCATAATATGGGAAAGGGTATATGACAGAAGCTGTTAAATTAATTGTGGACTATGCCTTTAATGAGTTAAAGTTACTTCGCATAGAGGCAGGTGTAATGCCCCATAATATTGGATCGATTCGAGTGTTAGAAAAAGCAGGTTTTCATAGAGAAGGAATTGCTAGGAAGAATGTTAAGATAAATGGAACTTGGGAAGACCATCAGGTGTTAGCAATAATTAATCCTAGAGACTAGTCACACGTCAATAAAAAGACAGAGTGGTGATCTTCATAAGAAGCTTCGCCACTCTGTCTTTAAAATAAGCTACCAAACTCGATCTCGATTAATCTCCATTTTTTCCTTAAAGGCCGCTTCTAAATCAATGTCAAACTTGTTGGCAAGCTCGGCGACATTCCAGATTATATCAAACATTTCAAGTCCAATTCTCGTTTTCAGTTCATCTCGATCATTAATAGAGGTATGCGGATGTAGGAGAACTTCCTTTGCAAGCTCACCTACTTCAGTTTGTAGAAAAAGCATACGTTGTTCAATGGTTACACCCTCAAATCCTTTTTCCTTACAAAAAGACTCAACGTATTTCTGAAAAAGTGCTAAATTCATGATTTTTTCTCCTTTTGAAAAATTACCTGTTCGAGTTGAGCGCTTTTACTTTTAACTTCTCTAGCTTCCCACGCCAATCTAATGCAAGTTCCTCTACCGATAAAATAAGTTCAATTTTTTCTAAATTCCTTGGATCATCAAAATAGGTTGAGTGAATCATCGCTACAGTTACTTCCAATGGATGCTTTTTAACAAGTTCAATTGTAGAGTTAATCGAAATTTTACCTTCCTCAAGCACTCGAAAAAAGTACCCTGTGTACCCGGTTCTGAAAATTTCTTTAAGAAGTTCATCCTGATGAGTATGCATGTTAATTGTCACACAAGGAAACCGTCCTTGCGCAACTTGGAGGAGCGTATCACCAATTCGGAAAATGTCACCGATGCATACTTGACTTTCCTTCATTCCGGTAACGGTTAAGTTTTCTCCAAACGCAGCATGAGGTAACTCTGTTCCGAACTTCTGCTCCCAAAAGGGATAATGTTCAAATGGGTATACGCACACGACTCGGTCAGGGCCACCGTGATATTGATGGTTTTCAACATCATCTCCGATTATTCTTTGAAAGGTAACATCAATTTCTTCTACAGAATCTTTACTAATCCCAGATTTGTACTCATTACCATGATGGGTAAGAATTTTTGGTTCACCTTTACTAAGCCACTTAATTTCCGGTTTCATTTATCCAACCCCCTGTCAGGAACAATCCACTTATAAGCTGATTTTAGTTGATGACCGAGTTAATGAAAAGAGAAACTTATTTTTTCTTTTTAAAGAAAAGAGTGGTAATCCTGGGAGCAAGCATAAATAGTACAACACCTGTGATGCTTGATAAAAGCACATAAAGACTTGATACAATTTTAGCTCCTTCGGTTGCGAAGCCTGCAAAGATAACGGAAAATTCTCCTCGTTGGGTAATTGATAAACCTGCTTGTAGAGAGGGTTTTTTATCTAGTCCGAACCAAATACCACCGAGCCCGCCGACAATAATTTTCGCAACAATTCCCCATATGAGAAGAACAACCAATAAAAATGGTGTAGGAATTCCTTCTGTTACTGTAATTGTTGTTCCAAAAGATAGGAAAAAGATCGGCAGGAAAAGATCCCGAAGTGGGAGTGTAACTCTTTCACTTTCTTTCACTTTTTTCGTTTCTGCTAGTATGATCCCAGCTAAAAATGCTCCTAATACCTCAGAAAGCTCTAGGTATAGAGCTATTCCACCAAATCCTAATGCAAGTCCAATGGTAAAGAGAATATAAATGTCCTCATGATTGATTTGTTCGATGAAGATTCGAAGTTTTTTAGAGGCTAGGCGCCCAATTACCAGTGCACCAACGGTTAAGAGAATAATTTTTCCTAGTAGTAGCACTAATTCACTAGCTCCAAACTCTTCTCCAGAGGAAATGCCTAACAAGATTGCAACTGTAATTGGGGCAAATAAATCTTCAAAGATTAATAAAGCTAGGATGAATTCTGATTCTTTGTTCTCACCGCGATCATAGTTCTCTAGTAATTTTGCTGTAATGGAAGAACTCGTTGCATATAGCACACCACCGAGTAGAAGAGACATGGTGAAACTTAACCCAAACAATAGACTGATCCCTACCGAGACTCCGAAGCATAACAAAATATCAAGGATGCCTGCTTTCCAAACCTTTTTTGACACGTCACCTAATTTATCGATTGGAAAATCTAGTCCTAGTAGGAAAAATAACAAAATGATTCCAACCTCGCTGCCTAATTCCAGCATTTCATTTTCTGCAATGAAGCTGCTTAGAACTATTCCTAATAGAATAAAAAGAATAATATTTGGGATTCGAATCTTAATTGATAAGAAACCAATGATAAAAAGCGAGAAGATTACAGCTGCTGTTCCAAGTAAATTTAGTAACGCTTCTTCCACAGATACTCCTCCAAAATCTTAGTTAACTATCTTACTACTACATTCACTTAAACGTAGACCTTTAAACTGAATTGAAGAGATAAAAAAGAACTCTTCTCCCTAGCACTAGTAGGTTTACACAGAAATAGAAAGGGTATTCTACTAGTGTCTTACTAACAAAATCGACTTTAGGAGCTGAAGTGAATGCAAAACAACGGATACTTTAATGATTGGAATGGGTATTTAAATCAACTTCCCGATTTAATATTAGCTCTAGCAGTCTTATTAATTGGATGGCTTGTTGCTAAGGTAATCGAAAAAGGGATTGAAAAGGCACTACGTAAATCCAAAATAAATGACAAGCTCCATTCAACTGGAGAACCACAAAAATACCCGGTCGAAAAGGTAGTAAGTAAAGTTATTTACTACATAATCTTAGCGTTTGTGTTTATCTGGTTTTTCAACATTTTAAGCTTAAGCTTTATTGCAACTCCATTGATTGGCATGTTAAGTTCAATAACGGCATTTGTTCCAAACGTACTGAAAGCTGCATTAATTCTAGTATTAGCTTATGTGATTGCAACTCTATTAAAAATGTTTATTCAAAAAGTAGGTAAACGAGGAAGAATGGATAGTGTTCTTCAAAAGATAAATGCTGCAGAAACAAAGGAAGACGCGGATCGATTGATAGACAACGCAGCTAAAATTGTCTTCTATCTTGTTTTACTGATTTTCTTGCCAGGTGTTCTATCAGCACTACAAATTACTGGCGTGTCAGAGCCTTTCTCTGGAATGGTTGATAGCTTCCTATCATTTATCCCAAGACTACTGGCTGCTGCGCTCATCGTGGTAGTTGGCTGGTTTGTCGCAAAGCTTGTTCGCGATATTTTAACAAACTTCTTACAGTCTATCGGGACTGAAAGACTTGCCGGGCGTATTGGATTAACAAAACTTGTACAAGGCATAACGATTTCTTCATTTATCGGAAACATCGTTTATGTGTTAATTTTAATTCCAGTCGCCATTTCTGCTCTTGAACAGCTAAACATTGATGGAATTTCAGAGCCTGCAATCGCAATGTTAAATGATGTTCTAACAATGCTTCCAAATATAGCTGTTGCGATCGTGTTAATTATGGTCGGGATCTGGGCAGGACGCTTCATTGGAACCATGGTTTCAACCTTACTCGGAAGAATGGGAATAGATGCAATGATGAGCAAAATGGGAATTGGTCAGTGGAATCCAGCTCAGTCAAACACATCTCTTTCAAAAATCATCGGAAATATCGTCCAAATCTTAATCGTCTTATTATTTACAGTCGAAGCATTACAACTTGTTAATCTAGACTTTATGGTGACACTCGCAACTGGTGTGATTGCCTATTTACCAAGTGTGATTGCAGCCGTTATTATTTTAGCGGTAGGTTTATTCCTTGGTAACTTTGTAAAGCAAATTCTTTTAAACATTGTTAAAGGGCCAGAATTTAAGCTCATTAGTTCAATTGCAAAATACACGATCATTGCCCTCGCATTCTTTATGGCTCTTGATCAACTAGGTGTTGCAGATTCAATCGTCAACTCAGCGTTTATTCTCATACTGGGTGGTTTTGCACTAGCATTTGGACTAGCATTCGGTTTAGGTGGAAAAGATTTTGCTTCTAATTATCTATCAAAATTAGATCGTACCATTGAAAAAACATCGATTGATAAAGAGGCAATGAAGTCGAACTCACCAATGAATCCAGGCAATCCAAGTATTAATAGTAAACCAAACACAAATCCAGTAAATCGAAACCCTGTTAGTAAACCAAACACAAACCCTAATAGTATGAATCAAGGGTTGAATAACTTTGGTGCAAACCCGGGATCTAATAATAATGATGGACCAATTATTCCTTAAGTTTCAGACTTACAGAGACTTGCGTAATTTTTACGCAAGTCTCTTTTATTTAGTAATTTTTCTTAGAGAACCACCGGTGATATCTTCTAAACAATTAAAACGAAGTTATAAAGCTCCAATAGCTTTTCTAATGAAGATATTGAATCTCTGATTCTCGTGCATATATCTTGATACTCGTGCAATTATCTCGATTCTCGTGCAAATATCTCGGATCTCGTGCAAATATCTCAATTCTCGTGCAAATATCTCGATTCTCGTGCAATTATCTCGGATCTCGTGCAAATATCTCAATTCTCGTGCAAATATCTCGATTCTCGTGCAATTATCTCGGATCTCGTGCATATATCCCGATTCTCGTGCAAATATCTCGATTCCCGTGCATATACCCGGTTTCTCGTGCAAATATCTCAATTTTCGTTAATTTTCGTACAAAAAAGAGAGCCAAAGTTCAGCTCTCCTTCTGTAAGTGCTTATTTTTCCTTATCCAATATTCATATGACGGTATCTTCCTTTAATAACCAAGTACACCCCATAAAGGATCAACCCAATCGCTACTAACCCGAGCATCCATTGTCCAAATGGCTCTTGCGCGATTTCTGCTAGTGCGCCATCCATGCCTTTTGCTTGATCAGGATCTGCTGTGAGAGCGGTACGGATGAAGAAGTATCCAATTATGCTTAAAACAATGCCTCGTGCAGAAAGACCGATCTTTCCAGCTTTTTTCCCAATCCGTATTTCATGTTTGTTCATTTCACTTACTTTAAATTTTTCAGCAAACTTTTCTTTATAAGCATTATAAAATTCGTAAATTCCATATCCAATAATGATTAATCCTAGAATTCCTACTAACCACTGGCCAAAAGGCTGGGACAATAATTTAGCAGATGTGGACTGTTCTGAATTTCCTGAGCTATTTCCCGCGTGCAAAGCAATTGTGATCGCCTTAAAAGCTAAACTACCATAGATAATTCCACTGATTAAATACGCGACTCTTATGAAAATTCCTTTCAAGTCTGTTCCTTCTTGTTCAGGGTCTTTTATTACTTGAATAAGTCGCCACATGACATACCCAATCAAACCGATGGCAATGAGCCAGATGAGAATTTCTCCAAACGGCTTGCTAGCTAATGTAGAGAAAACACCACTTGTATCACTTGTTTTTCCACCAATTCCGAGTGCAGCCATTAAAGATAAAATACCAACCAAAATATAAACGGCTCCCTTTGAAAAATACCCAATCTGTGCAAAGCGTCGGATCCATGGCTTTGGATTCGTACTCGCATGTTTAACTTTATTTTTAGCTTTTGAATGTGCCTCAGTTAATTGCATTTTCAGTAGCTCCCCTCGCATTCTTAACAACTACCTAATTCCCTTTGTTAACGAAAGAGAAACTGAAATCAGAGCTTTATAAATTAAAATTTAACTTTCCAAAAAAAGGTGTTTAGTTAATTATGCGGCAGAAGAAGAGAAGGATGGATTACTAATAATAACTACGTTGGGAGGAATAGTCCTCGACGCTTTTTATTTATTGTAAGTGGTATTAATAATGTGCCTCTTACTTGTATATATCAAATACGTTTTCTTTGAGTGTTTAAAAATTAAACAAATTATAAGATGTTTATTTCACTATTTGTTAGCATAGGATTCTCTATAGTTATTTTTGTTCAATTTTTAAACTTTGTTCAAAAAATATATTTACATTTAATAATGAAGAATTATAATGATAAGTAGAGAAAGAATTTTCAGATAATTAAACATGGTTCAAAAAATGAGCCTTAGTCATATGAGGGCATCTTTTATGACGGAAGAGCATGATTTGTTCCTAAAAGTCTTATGGATAATGTTAGGAGTTTTCCAAACGAATGGGAATCAGTTAACAGCACGTCAATTAGAAGAAGATATGGTAAAAGAAGTGTCGAAGTGGTGGATATGTGAAATGGCGAAACGAGTAGCTGGCGAGTGTTTGCATCTACACTGGGGATACGGCTATATGGAAGAGTACTAGATTGCTAGAAGATTCCGTGATCAGTCGCAATTATTTATGCTAGCACTACGGAAATGTTGAAGATAATTATAGCCAGGAAACTCGAATTTTAAGTGTTGGGAGGGGGTTCAGTGAAGCTCTCAGAGAAGAAATTACTGAAGAAGAAAGAAGAAATCATTTTATCGGCAGTGAAGATAGTGAACCGGAAAGGCTACCGAGGGGCGACGATGGATGAAATTGCTGCGGAACTTCTCATGACTAAGGGATCTCTCTATTACTATTTTAAAAACAAGGAAGATTTAATCTTTCAGTGCCATCAAATGGTGTTATCACAAGCTAATGAAGAGTTGCAGGGACATCTAAATGAGATGATTTCAAATGAAGAAAAGCTAAGAAGGATGATTGTGACACATATCCAATATGCCATTGAAGAAAAAGAAACGTTTAATATGATTATTAAGCCAGATCAGACATTTTCGACTGAACAATTGAATCCAATTTTGTTAATTCGTAACGAGTATGCTGGATTGTTTGACAAAGTGATACGTGAGGGCATAGCTAAAGGGGAATTTACGATAGGGGAACCAAAAATTGCGCGAATGATTTTGCTGGGATCGATGAACTGGATTCAACAGTGGTATAGCCCAGAAGGTGGAAAATCAATGGAGGAGCTACAAGAAATTTATGCTGAATATTTGTTAAAGGTTGTTAAGTAAGTTTCATCAACAGACACAAAGGGGTTTTGAGGAATGTTTGTGAAGTGTGACATTTGCTGATTTTCAAATGACGGAGTGTGATATTGAATATTTTTCGAAGAAACAAGGGAGGTAAGAGTATGACGGAAGTCTATTTAGTAGATGGAGCTAGAACTGCTTTTACAAGTTTTGGAGGATCATTTGCACAAGTGAATGCAGTTGATTTGGGTGTTGCAACTGCAGTAGAAGCAATAAAGCGAGCGAATGTGACAGCTAGTCAAATCGACCATGTGATTTATGGGAATGTGATTCACTCGCATACCAATGCGTCTTTTATATCGCGTCATATCGGATTAAAAGCTGGTGTACCAGCTGAAGTGCCAGCGTATACAGTCAATCGACTGTGTGGTTCGGGGTCACAATCGATTGTATCTGCTGCTCAACTTATTTTATTAAATGAAGCAGACATCGTGTTAGCAGGTGGAGCAGAAAACATGTCGATGGCTCCTTATGCCAATTTCACGTCACGATTTGGTAGTTCCAAAACCGGATCGATGCAGTTCGAAGATATGTTGATGTGTACGTTGACAGATGAGTACGTTGGTAGCGGCATGGGGATGACTGCAGAGAAACTAGCTGACCAGCACAAGATATCACGTGAACAACAAGACGGATATGCACTGCTTAGTCAACAACGAGCAGTAAAAGCACGGGAAGCGGGAGTATTTGAAAAAGAAATCGTTGCTGTAGAAGTTTCTAATCGAAAAGGGACTAGATCCATTTCGGAGGATGAACATATTAAAGGCGAAATGACGCTTGAGAAATTAGCTTCATTAAAACCTTCATTCAAAAAAGATGGTTCGGTTACCCCTGGTAATGCAAGTGGAATCAATGATGGAGCAGCTTCCGTTATTGTTGCAAGTGAAAAAGCAGTAAGAGAAAAAGGTTTGAAACCAATAGCAAAAATAATTGCTTGGGGAGTAGCAGGTGTGGATCCTTCCATTATGGGAATAGGTCCTGTACCAGCCATTCGACAAGCACTAGAACGTGCGGGATTACGTATTGAAGATATGGATTTAATTGAAATAAATGAAGCATTCGCATCTCAATACTTGTCTGTTGAAAAGGAGCTTGGTTTAGAACGTGAAAAGACAAATGTGAACGGTGGTGCAATTGCTTTGGGTCATCCAGTTGGCGCTAGTGGAACACGCATTGTTCTTTCACTAGCATATGAGTTGCAGCGAAAAGGAATGAAATATGGTTTGGCGAGTTTATGTATCGGTGGAGGACAAGGAATATCCGTTATTATAAAAAGCTTTTAGGGAGGATGTTTTGATTATGTTTGATAAGTTAGCAATACCAGTTATCGTTGCTCCTATGTTTCTTGTATCTAGTCCAGAGTTAGTGATTGCATCCAGTAGAAGTGGAGTTGTCGGCTCGATTCCTCTATTAAATGCACGGACTGCTGAAATATGTGAAGAGTGGTTACAAGAATTGAGAGCTGCATTGCCTATAGAGCCATGGGCAGTTAATTTTATTTCGCATAAAACGAATAAACGATTAGATTCAGATTTGGAGTTAATTCGAAAATATGAACCACCGATCGTGATTACTTCGTTGGGTCATCCAGGCGCAGTAACCGAAGTGGTACATGGGTATGGCGGTTTGGTGTTTTCCGATGTCACAACTTTAAAACACGCGAAGAAGGCGTCAAAGACTGGCGTAGATGGATTGATTTTAGTTTGTGCAGGTGCTGGTGGACATGCAGGAACGTTAAATCCATTTGCTTTTTTAGCAGCTGTGAAAGAATTTTGGGAGGGCTATACGATTTTGGCAGGTGGCTTGTCTGACGGCAAAGATGTAATGGCCGCACGTTTAATGGGGGCAGATTTTGCTTACATGGGCACGAGGTTTATAGCCACATTGGAAAGTGTTGCTCCCGATGCCTATAAAGAGATGTTAATCGAATCTACCATTGAAGATATTCTATACACGGATTCATTTAGTGGGGTAAGTGCCAATTATTTAGTTCCAAGTTTAATAAAAAATGGCATTGATCCGGCTTCTTTAAAACCTTTAGATACAGTAGATTTGTCACATATGGTCGACGTCAAAGCTTGGCGGGACATCTGGTCAGCAGGCCAAGGTGTCACTAAAATTCATTCTATCGAGAGTGTTACAGAAGTTGTCCAGCATTTGGTTGAGGAATATAAAGGGGCTGCAAAGGATGTGAAAACATTTGTCTGAGACAATTTTAATAGATGTCCAAAATAACATTATGACCATTACACTCAATCGACCAAGTGTATTGAATGCATTCAACGAACAAATGCTCGAAGAATTGTTAAAAGCCTATAAACAAGCAGATGAAAATGATGAAGTTCGAGTAGTAATCGTGACAGGGAGCGGACGAGCTTTTTGCTCCGGTTCTGACTTGTCTGGTGGAGTAGAAACATTTTCTTCTGAGAAATCGGCAGATAATTATCGGGATACTGGTGGAAAATTGAGTTTACAAGTATATAACCTAAAAAAACCTGTTATTGCGGCCATAAATGGAACTGCTGTCGGTGTTGGAATCACCATGACCTTGCCAATGGATATTCGGATTTTCACAAAAGGTGCGAAGTTAGGCTTCGTTTTCGGTAGAAGGGGGATAGGACCGGAAGCATGCAGTGGCTGGTTTTTACCGAAAATTGTGGGGATTGGTAAAGCACTGGAATGGGTGTTGACAGGTCGAATGATTTCTACGGAAGAAGCACATTCGAGTGGCTTAGTCAATTACGTAGTGGAAGACGCCCTTGAGAAAGCTTTAGAGATTGCAGGTGAAATTGTCGCGAATACCTCTAGTGTTTCTAATGCATTTTCTCGCCAGTTGCTATGGCACATGCTCGGAACGGAAAGTCCGGCAAATTCACATCTATTTGAGTCTAAATTTTTACACTGGGCTGGCAATCAAGCAGATGCGAAAGAAGGCGTGGCTGCTTTTATTGAAAAGCGAACGCCAACGTTTAATATGAGTGTGAATGAAATGCCCGACTTTATTAAAAAGAGTTAATGACGCCACTGGTGCTTTTAACTGGTAAGTAGAAGATGGATTTATAGTTGGCTAGCGATGGTATCCCCATACTTTATTGCCTAATTTTAATATCAGAAAATAAAGATTTATATTAGCCTAATATTTTAAATATTTTGAAAATTAATTTGTAATTTAAAAAGAGAACGAATATACTAAATTTGAATATAGGTTCAAATTTTTATAGTATTATTAAGCTAAATGTAAGGGTTTACATTTTAAAAGAGGTCCTGGACTTTGACTAGTGGGGTAATTAAAGTCCTTGGACAACAAATGATTTCAACAAAAATTTGGCGAGGAGGTCTGATATGGAAACCCAAAATGTGAAGTTATTTGGAAGAGAAGGAGTTAGAGTATTTGCGGATAGGTCGAAGACGATTGGCGAAATCCTTTCAGAAAGTGTGAAAGGGTTTGGTGAAAAGGTTGCGATTGTTACTGAGGATAAAATACTTACATATAACGAGGTCGATGGTCTTTCTTCAGCAATTGCAGCTAATTTACAAGCAGTAAGCGGAGTTGAAAAAGGGGATCGAGTAGCAGTGATTGTCGGCAACCGAGCTGAATTTCCGTTGCTAGTCTTTGCTTGTGCAAAGCTCGGAGCTATCATGGTGCCGGTGAATGTGAAGCTTGCGGTAGAGGAGATTCAATACATTCTCGGACACTCAAAACCGAAAGTTCTAGTGTGTGAGCAAGAGTTTCTAGAAAAAGTTCTAGAAGTCAAAAAACGAGGTGAAGCAGTTGTTCCGTTAGACGGAAATGTATTCGTAATAGATGGAGAAAATACATTTTCCAAGCTACTGGATGGAGAAAAGAAATACATTAAAAAGGTAATCGAGGAAGAAGATAGTGCTTATATTTTATATACATCAGGAACCACAGGACGTCCGAAAGGTGCCGTTCTCTCCCATGTTAACGTCATCCATAGCGTGATGAATTTTAAAACAGTCTTCGAAACTAATCATACATTGAAAACGCTTATTGCAGTTCCTATGTTTCACGTAACCGGACTCGTTGGCCAGCTTCTGCATCTATTTTATGTTGGTGGAACGGTTTACAGTATGAAACGATATCAGAACGAAGCGTATATCCACTCAGTGCTCGAGCACAAAATTAACTTTCTCTTTAATGTACCAACCATTTTCATCATGATGTCCACAAGTGAAGAATTTAAGAAGCATTCTTTTGATTTTGTGAAAAAAGTAGCTTTTGGCGGATCGCCTATTTATCAGCATACCTTTAATATGCTGAAAGATGCTTTTCCAAATGCGGAATTGCATAACGCTTATGGTGCGACTGAAACCACATCGCCTGCAACTTTGATGCCTGTTTCGTATCCAGATTCCAAAGTTACATCTGTTGGCCTTCCAGTACAGGTTGCTGATATCAAAATTGTCGACTCTGAAGGAAGGGAGTGCCAGTCAGGAGAACCAGGTGAACTTTACATCAAGGGCCCGATGGTCATTAAGGAATACTGGGACAATACAGTGGCGAACGAAACAAGCTTTACAAGTGGTTACTGGCACTCCGGTGATCTGGGATTTATGGATGAGGATGGATTTGTTTATATCCGCGACCGGAAGAAGGACATGATTAACCGAGCGGGTGAAAAAATATTCTCCATAGAAGTAGAGGATGTTCTCAAAAGTCATCCCGATGTCGTTGAAGCTGCTGTTATTGGAGAGCCAGATCCAATCTTCGGTGAAAAGGTGAAAGCATTCGTAGTAGGCCCAAATTTGAACAGTAATGATATGTCATCACTTCAAAAACATTGCCTCAAGTCAATGGCTAAATTTAAAGTCCCGGAAGTATTTGAGGTTCTCGAAAGTTTACCGAGAAACGCCTCAGGAAAAATTTTAAAAAATACATTGAAAAAACTAGGGGGAGTGAAAAATGCTTAAAGACTTATCCTACAAGTCAGAAGAATTAAAGTATCAATTGCTCAAGTTTATGGATGAATACGTCTACCCGAATGAACAAGTGTATGAAGATCAATTGAATGAAGGCGAAAGTCGCTGGGTTGTCCCTCCAATTATCGAAGTACTGAAAGAAAAAGCGAAAGCACAAGGTTTATGGAATTTATTTTTAGATGATGAAGAGTACGGTCAAGGGTTAACGAATTATGAATACGCCCATTTATGTGAAATCATGGGTCATTCATTAATTGCACCAGAAATTTTTAACTGCAATGCTCCTGATACCGGCAACATGGAAGTTTTCATTAAATACGGGACAGATGAACAGAAGAAACAATGGCTGGAACCACTACTAAGCGGAGAAATTCGTTCGTGCTTTTCTATGACTGAACCTGATGTGGCTTCGTCCGATGCGACAAATATCCAAGGCAGTATCGTTCGTGACGGTAATGAATATGTTATCAATGCGAAAAAATGGTGGACATCGGGTGCACTTGACCCGCGTTGCAAAATTGCCATTGTAATGGGGAAAACAGATTCTAATGCACAAAAGCATCAGCAGCAATCTATGATCCTAGTACCCTTTGACACTCCCGGAGTGGTAGTGAAACGTTATTTGCCAGTTTTCGGATATGATCATGCACCTCATGGACACGCTGAAGTGCATTATAACAATGTCCGTGTTCCTGCATCAAATATTCTATTAGGTGAAGGAAGAGGGTTTGAAATTGCACAGGGTCGACTTGGACCAGGAAGAATCCACCATTGCATGCGTGCAATCGGTGCTGCAGAACGAGCTCTTGAGCTTTTATGCAAACGAGCAGAAGAAAGAGAAGCTTTCGGTTCTAAACTGGCTGAAAAAGATGTAATCAAAGAAATTATTGCGGAAAGTCGCATCGAAATTGAACAGGCACGACTTCTAACCTTGCATGCAGCTCATAAAATCGACATGGCAGGTGCAAAAGCTGCACGTAAAGAGATTGCCATGATTAAAATTGCTGTTCCAAGAGTCTCATTAAACGTTATTGACCGAGCGATTCAAGTATTCGGTGGAGGAGGCGTGACAGAAGATTTCCCATTAGCAGCGCATTGGGCAAATGCACGTACGCTTCGATTAGTCGATGGACCTGACCAAGTTCATTTACGGGACGTTGGGCGCTTGGAAATGCGTGAACAATTGAAGTGAAACAGCAGTTCACAGTGAAATGAGTTTGATAAAGGGGGGAAATAGCTAGATGAAAGCATGGTCAGTAACTCAGATTGGTGACCCGCAAGATGCGTTGAAGTTAACAGAAGTTCCAAAGCCGTATCCGGCCGTCGGAGAGGTGCTTGTTAAAGTCGAAGCTGCATCTTTGAACTTTTTTGACATCTTGCAATGCCAGGGGAAATACCAAGAAAAACCGGCATTGCCATTTACACCGGGTGCTGAAATTTCAGGAACAATTGAAGCGGTTGGCGAAGGCGTTAATCTGGTAGAGGGACAGCGTGTGCTGGCGACTCCTCTTTTGCCGAATGGAGGACTTTCTGAATGGGTTAAGGTAAAAGAAGAAAGTGTCTTTCCAATACCTAATACTATTTCTTATAGCGAGGCAGCAGCTATATTTATTACCTATCAGACGGCATATTTCGCATTGAATCGCACTGCTATCTTGAAAAAAGGTGAAGTTTTACTCGTGCATGCTGGATCTGGAGGTGTTGGATCTGCGGCAATCCAGCTGGGCAAAGCGGCAGGCGCGACCGTTATCGCAACTGCAGGAAGTGATGAGAAAACGGATATTTGCAAGCAGCTAGGCGCAGATATAGTCATCAATTACCGGACCGAAGACTTTGTTCAGATTGTCAAAGGAGCGACGGGTGGAAAAGGTGCGAATGTAATTTTCGATCCGGTTGGAGGAGACACATTTGACCGGTCCAGGAAATGTATTGCATTCGAAGGTAGATTGCTAGTCATCGGTTTCGCAGGAGGGCGTATCGCAGAAGCACCAACGAACCACGCACTCATTAAAAACTATTCCATTGTCGGTGTACATTTCGGGCTTTTCCGTAACTTAATGCCCACTGAAGTTATGAAAGCTCACAAAGAATTAATGGATTTATTTGAACAAGGTGCCATTCGTCCAATAATTTATGAAGAGTTTTCGTTCGAAAAAGTACCAGATGCATTGCATTTGCTAGGGGGCCGAAAAACATATGGAAAACTTGTGGTCAACCCTTAATTTTAAATAAACTTTGACAAAAAGGAGGAATTTGTTTGGGGAATTTAGTTGAAATCGAAGTAAAAGACCGCATAGGACATATCCGATTGAACCGTCCCTATAAACTGAATGCTCTGTCCAGAGAATTAGTGGAGGAAGTCATTCAATCATTGAATTCTCTATCGCGAGATGAGGAAATAATGGTCATAATCTTATCGGGAGAAGGGAAAGCATTTTGCGCCGGCGGAGATATCGCCGCCATGAAAAATTTGAACGATGCTTATGAAGTAGCGAAATGGATCGACTTTGTATCCGACCTCTCCAAAAAAATGATCGACATAGATAAGTACGTCATAGCTGCAGTCCATGGCTATGCCGCCGGTGCAGGGTTCAGCATCGCGCTTGCGGCGGATTTTATTGTAGCCGATGAAAACGCCAAATTCGCATTGAGCTTTTCTAATATCGGGTTAATTCCTGATTTAGGGTTGATCAAATTACTATCGGAACGCATTTCACCTCAAATCGCCAAGGAATGGATTTCTTCTGGAAAAGTCATTTCAGCCGAAGAAGCTTATTCAAACGGAATCATTAATCGTGTTTCGAAAGGCTCGGTAGTCGAAGAAGCGGTCCGTTTCGCAGAATTCATTGTTCAAGGTCCGAGTGTCAGCAATAAATACGTAAAGTATTTAGTAAATCATGTAGGTGAACTTCATAAAGAAACGGCTTTCATGCAGGAAAATATGATTCAAGCGATGCTTTTGCAGACTTATGACCATAAAGAAGGCGTGGATGCTTTTTTTGAAAAGAGGACACCACAATTTGCAGGGAAATAAAAGATTGTTTTCAAAATGTCAGCAATTACATTTTCGATGAGTATGGCAAAATAAAAAACGGACGGAGGAAATTACATGAAAAGAAATAATTCTCGATTTTTGGTTGCAAGTGTAGGGCTATTACTGCTACTTGGTGGCTGTAGTGACGCTTCCGACAGTGCAACCAGTGCAAACGCTGACGAAGAAACTATCAAGTTGCGTGCAGCTACAGGTTTGAGTGCCCAGCATGCTTGGTGGGAAGCTTCTATGGAGCCTTGGATGGAACGCGTGGAAGAACTGACTGATGGTCAAGTCCAATTTGAATCATTTGCTGGTGGTGAACTCGTCTCGGTTCCAGACGAAGCAGAAGCTTTGCAGTCAGGGACTGTGGACGTAGCAATTGTACTACCAATCTATCAACCGGACCAATTCCCGATGGCGGAAGTAACGATGTTGCCTTTGAACCACTCTGATACATTAATCGCTTCCAAGGCATGGAAAAAACTGCTTGAAAGCCAAGAAGAATTATCGGATGGAAAAACGTATAGCGAAATGCAGTTCGGTGACTTTAAAGTATTTCCTATTGCTACTACGCAGGAATATTCCATCTCAACAACTGGACATGAATTCAATTCTGTCGATGATGTAAAAGGCACATCGCTTCGCACTCCATCCAGAATCCATGAAGTGTACTCTGAAAAAACGGGCCTTAAGAGTGTAACAATGCCTGCAGTTGAAATGTATGACTCGCTTAGCAGAGGGACGTTCGATGGGGCATTTTACAGTATTGCCGATTGGTCAGGATATGGTTTCCAAGATTTATTTACTTACACAGTTCAAGGGATTAATTTTGGCCATTTCAATGCTTTTATCGGTATGAGCAAAGAGAAGTGGGAAGAAATGCCTGAAAATGTGCAGGAAGCTATGACTCAAGCCAACGAAGAAATATTTGAGCCGGGCGCACAAGAATGGATAACTCGCGCGGATGAAACCATTGCTGATTCTGAAAAATTGGGCGGCAAATTTGTAAACTTCTCTGAATTGGATCAGGATGTGCAAGATCATTTTAATACAGGGATTGAAAACACATGGTCTGATTACGCTGAACTTCTGGAGTCCAATGGATTGCCAGGAAAAGAACTAGTAGTTATGTGGAGGGATATTTTAATTGAAGAAGGAGGAGAAGTGCCGGAAGAGATCATGAATTTGAAATAATTAACAATTAAAAAGAGGGAAGAGCTCGAGGTGATTACTGCCCTTCCCTCTTTGCTTTATATACTTTTAAGTAGGGAGGCCCATATATGGATAGCTTGTTGGTGATCGGAATTGTTTTAGTAATGATGATCGTTTTATTGGTTTTAGGCATGTATATTCATTCCGTGCTCTTTGCTAGTGGGATTGTCGGTTTGATTTTATTAGAAGGTTTTGGGATACTGCCAGGTCTATTAGGGAACGAACCATTCAACAGGGTTGCCAGTTATACATTGACGACAATTCCGCTTTTTGTATTAATGGCTCAATTCATTCTCCATTCGGGTCTGGTTCAAGATATCTTTTACATGGTGCATAAAGTGTCCAAAGGAAGGAACAGTCTTCTAGGGGTTCTTACTCTTATCATTGGGGGAATGCTCGGAGCCGTTTCTGGTTCGGGGACAGCAACCTCAGCTTCTTTAGGGCAAGTGGCGATTCCAGAACTTCGAAAACATGGCTATAGTGCACCGCTTGCTGGAGCGATTGCTGCATCCGGAGGATCTTTATCAGGAATTATTCCTCCAAGTATTATATTAATCCTGTATGGGGTGGCTACAGAAACACCTGTAGGCAGCTTGTTTATCGGTGCTCTAATTCCAGGGATTTTGACAATGATTGTTTTTGTTTTGGTTATGCTTGTGTATTTCCGAATGGAAAATAAAAATAGAGTAGTGGTCGAAGAAAAAGGAATGCCGGAACAGAAAGAACCGGAAAAGCTTTCAGTATTTAGACTTATTACTGTTAGTGTTATCGCGGTTTTAATCGTGTTGGTCATTTTCGGAGGAATCTATTCCGGAGTGTTCACCCCGACAGAAGCTGGGGCAGTAGGTGCATTTGTCGGTCTCCTTGCCGCTATAATTTTGGGGAAAGTCAATCTCCAATTCTTCAAGTCTTCTTTAATAGAGACAGTCAAACTTACAGGAATGGTCATGATTATTATGATCGGGGCACAAATCTTCGGAAGATTTGTTTCACTTTCGCTTTTGCCAAGAAAGCTGATTGAACTGATTGAGCCGATTATGGACTCCCCGGTTCTTGTGCTCGTTGCCATTTCCGTTGTCCTTTTCATTATGTTTATGTTCATTGAAGGTGCAGCAGTTATTTTGATGTCCATTCCAGTTGTTCTTCCAATTATTCAAGAAATGCAAGTCGATGTTCTCTGGTTTGGTGTTTTTGTTGCTGTTATTTGTACGATCGGTTTACTTACACCACCGGTAGGGTTAAGTGTTTATGCCGTTGCTGGAGTCAGTGGAATTCGTTCTGGCCCTATTTTCCGGGTTGCGATAGTTTTTGCCATAATAGCAATGATCGTTGTTTGCGGTCTGATGATCGCCTTCCCAGGACTAGTGACTTGGTTGCCTGGACATACAGGTTAATAGAATGAAAGGAGGAGAATATGAATGGATGGAATTTGGAAAGGTTATAAAGTTTTTAATTACATCAAATTGGTTGGAATCTGGATCAGTGGAATCAGTGTATTAGTGATGATGTTATTCATTGTTTATGATGTTACGGCTAGAACCTTGTTTTCAGGTTCAATACGGGGTGGTTTTGAAATCATTCAAAACTATCTGATGCCTCTTGTGGTTTTTCCAGGACTTGCATTTGCCTATTCTTCAGGTGTCTTGCCAAAAATGGACTTAATACTTGATAAAGTTAGTGAAAAGGTACAGAAGGTTATTATTTTCTCTATGCTTCTCGTTGAACTTTTCGTTCTTGTACTAATCGTTCAATTCAGCTGGGAATATGCGATGAGTAGCTTGGAAAGAAAAACGTCATTTCCTGCTGCAGGGACGTTGTATCCACTCTATCCACTATTTTTCTTAATACCGGCAGCATTTGCAATGATTGTCACTGAAAATGTCTTTATCTTAATTCGTAATATCTTGGTGAAAGAACCTTCTTTGCTCATGATTAATAAAGAAGAAAAGCCTGAAGAGTTATTATAGCAAAAAAATATATTTAAATGAGGTATTGCGATGAGTCTTAGGGAAAGAAAAGCAGCCAGGAAAAAAGAAGATATCCTCCGTTCAGCAAGTTTGGTGATTTCACGGCAAGGATTCCATAATGCAACTATGGAGGACATCGCCGCTGAACTGCTCATGACGAAAGGGTCGCTTTACTATTATTTTAAAAATAAAGAAGAATTACTGTATCGGTGTCATGATTTGATTCTCTCGGATGCTATGGATAAACTGGAAAGCATTTATTTAGAAAAGATATCTTCCACGGAAAAAATAAAAAAAGCGATAAAAGTCCACTTGGACATTGCCATAAGGGAAAAAGAAATATTTAATCTCATTGTTAAGCCGGAACAGCTCTTTTCTGAAGCGCATATCGAATCTATTATTTCAAAACGGGATAAGTATTCTGGGATTTTCGACGAAATTATTAACCAAGGGGTAGAAAAAGGCGAATTTATCATAAAGCAAAAAAAGATGGCCCGGATGATCATTCTAGGAGCGACAAACTGGATTCAAGTATGGTATTCACCTGAAGGAGATTTTAGCAAAGAAGAAATTGAAGAAATTTACGCAGAGTACTTACTCAAAATGCTGGTGTAATAACTAATAAAATTAAAACCAAGGGACTGGATTGTAATGAGGAAAGTACATGTCATTACGCAAAAGGAAGTAGTTTGCGAGCAAAAGCTAGAAGGCTGTGCGGCAGTCGTTATCGATGTGTTTCTAGCTACTTCCACCATTGCGTTTTTGCTGAAACATAATTACGAGCCGATTTATGCAGTGAAAGACAGTGAAAGTGCATTGGCGCTAGCGACTCAGCAAAAAGGACCGTATGTGCTATTGGGAGAAACTCAAGGAGAATCCATAGAGGGATTTCAGTATCCGGATCCTTGCTTGATCGAACTTTCTGAGCTTCAGACATCGGCGATAATTTGTTCGACCAACGGAACGAGAGCCATTGAAAAAGCCGCAAAAGCAAAGGTCCTGTACATTTCTTCTATAATAAACGGACATTTAATCGCCGAAAGGCTTCACGAACAAACAGATGATTCATCAATCGTCTTGATTTGTTCAGGAAATGATGACCGTTTTTCGATGGAAGACTTTGTCGGAGCAGGACAAATCGTCGAACATTTGATGAGCAGAGGCGAGTATGTCTTATCCGATTCTTCAAAGCTTGCACGGGATACATATCAAAAATCATTGGCTAATTCTTTTCAAAATTTACTTGATTGCGAAACAGCTTCGCTATTGCGTTCTTTTGACTTTGCGGAATCGATGGATCTGGTCATTAGAAATCACGAAAAAGTAGAAATCATTCCTGTCTTCACCGGCAATAAAATCGTAAATGACTATTCAAAAGCCGTTGGAAGCAATGGTTAGAGGAGGAACCCTTTTGCAAAACAAAAGCTGGGCATTTATTAACCTTGAACGAGAAGGTCCTTTAGCAATTTTGACAATAGAAAATCCACCTGTGAATGTGCTGACGGATGGGGTTCTAAACGAATTGGATTTGGCAATCGAAGCGGCACTTTCAGTAGAGGATGTCAGAGCAATTATCCTTAAGGCCTCAGGTGAGAAGGCGTTTGTAGCGGGCGCAGATATTGGGCAATTCCCAACTCTCACAAAGCAAACGGGCATCGAGCTTGTTGAAAAAGGCAAAAAGATATTCGACAGGCTGGCTGATGCGCGAGTGCCTGTGATTTGTGCCATTAATAGCTTAGCCCTTGGAGCAGGTCTGGAACTGGCTCTTGCTTGTGATATACGCGTGGCGGAAGAAGGCTCGAAATTAGGATTGCCAGAGACAGGTCTGGGCATTTTGCCGGGTTATTCTGGAACTCAGCGGCTTTCCCGTCTTGTAGGACCGGGCAAAGCAAAAGAGCTGGTTTTGACAGGTGAATTGCTGTCTGCGAAAGAAGCGTATGAAACAGGTCTTGTGGAAAGAGTGGTTCCCAATGGGGAATCTTTTGCAGAAGCCAAATCAATAGCAGAAAAAATAGTCGCAAAAGGTCCAGTGGCAATTGCCAATGCAAAAAAAGCAATAGACAGAGGATTTGAAATGACACTTGAAGAAGGACAGAAATTAGAAACCCAATTATTTTCCGAGCTATGTGAAACGGAAGACATGCAGGAAGGTGTTAAAGCTTTTAAAGAAAAAAGAAACCCGGTTTTTCAGGGGAAATAAAGTTGAAAGAGTGATGGATGAATGGAGAAAATTGCCGTAATCGGGGCAGGCATCATGGGAAATGGGATCGCTCAAGTAGCGGCAGAAGGAAATTATAAAGTATTATTATACGACGTGAATCCAGATGGACTTGAACGAGGTGTTAGGCGGATTGAAAAGACGCTGAAGCGCAATGTTGAAAAAGAAAAAATTAATCAGTTCGAGGCGGATAGAATCAGAGGAAGGATCATCACGACCAGCAATATCAAAGATCTAAAAGATGTGGATCTAGTTATTGAAGCCATTATTGAACAAATTGAGCCTAAAAAGGAATTGTTTGCAGAACTAGACCAATTATGTAAGCCGTCCACGATTTTCGCTTCAAATACTTCCGGGCTGAGCATTACGGAAATGGCCAGTGCGGTTAAACGGAGCAACCAAGTGATTGGTATGCATTTCTTTAACCCCGTTCCGGTCATGCAACTAGTTGAAATCATCCGGGGAGAACAAACGAGCAATGAAACTTTTCAGAAAGCGCATGAAGTTGCCGAAAGGTTCCATAAAGTGGCAATTTCTGTGAAAGAAGCTCCGTTATTCGCCGTAAATCGTATTTTGACACCGATGATCAATGAAGCCATTTTTGTGTTATCGGAAGGAATTGCTTCAGCAGAAGACATCGACAAAGGCATGATGCTCGGCGCTAGCCATCCGATTGGGCCACTCGCTCTGACGGATCTAATCGGTCTCGATACGATGCTTTTTGTAGCAGAGACGCTATATAATGAAACAAATGATTCCAAATACCGTCCTGCACCTTTATTGAAAAAATATGTTCGAGCCGGACGTCTGGGAAGAAAATCGGGAGAAGGCTTTTTCAAATATGATTAAAAGAAATTAACTTCGATGAAAATGCCGGTTGAAGGAGAGATCACTATGAGTGCTGCAAAACAAAAAATAGGAAACCTACAAGAATTTATTGACTGGGAAAAAGTTGAAAAACATCTTCGGATTTCAATAAACGGACTGCCGGAAGGGAAACTAAATGTCCGGAAATTTTCCGAAGGCTATTCGAATTTAACGTATTTACTCAGCATCGATGACTGGGAAGGTGTGTTGAGACGTCCTCCTTTCGGTGAAGTTCCTCCGAAAGCGCATGATATGGAAAGAGAATACCGGATGCTGGAAAAAGTAAATCCTGTCTTCCCGCTTGCTCCAAAGCCTTACGTCTACTGCGAAGATCTCGCTATTATGGATAAGCATTTTTATGTGATGGAGAAAAAACAAGGTGTGGTGATCGACGACAAGCTGCCGAAATCTTATGGAGGTTCCGAACAAGCAGGTCCACTTATTTCAAAAACTGTCATTCAAACTCTAGTCCAACTCCAGTCAATCGATTTCAAAGATGCCGGACTAGTAAATATGGGCAAGCCGAAAGGATTTATGGAGCGCCAAGTAAAAGGATGGATCAATCGATACGACCATTCGAAAACAGAAACGATGCCGAATTTGGAAGAACTGGAAAAGTGGCTGATCGCTAACCTTCCAACCAATTCCGAAACGACCATCGTGCACAACGATTTTAAATTAAACAATATGTTACTCGATGCAAAAGATCCTGGAAAAACAGTCGGCATTCTCGATTGGGAACTTTCAACCATTGGAGATCCTATGAGCGACTTGGGATCAACGGTTGCTTACTGGGGACAACAGCAAGATCTTGATATGGGAATCAATATCGTAACCGATCAGCCGGGCTTTTTCAGCAGACGTGATTTTGTAGAAGAATACGCCAAACTGAGCGGACGTGATGTTTCGGATATTTCTTATTATGTGACATTCGGATTTTACAAGTTGGGTGTCATTTTGCAGCAAATACATTATCGCTGGAAAATGGGGGAAATTGATGACGATCGATTTGGTGATTTAAACAAAGCTGTTTTGAATTTATTTGAGATGGCGAATCTGACAAGAACTAATCAGCTGCTGTAACAAGAAAATTCACAGGGAAGTAGGTGAGGATTTTGGCTAAACTTTCAACAGAAAACCTGGTATTCGATTATTCGCCTTTTCAGGTTGAAGCCGGGAAAATAAAAGAATTTGCCCTCGCTCTTGGCATCAGAAACCCAATTTACTTTGACAAAGAATCGGCTGTCCAGAAAGGCTACAGGGACATTCCCGCTCCGCCCACGTTTGCAACGGTTATAGATTATTGGAATGACCTGGATTTCTACCAGATGTTAAAGCAGTTGGAACTCAAACCGGAAGATGTCTTGCACGGTGAGCAAACATACGAATATATAAAAGACATTTTTGCCGGCGAAATAATCTTCGCGCAAGTGTCGCTAAAGAAGCAGTATCATAAAAAAGGGAAAAATTTCTTTTTTCTTGAAACAATTTATAAAAATCAAAACGGAGAAATCGTTTTAATCAGTCGTGCGACACTGATTCAACTATTGGAGGTGACATTGTGAACGAATTGTCTCCGATTATCAAACGTCCGGTCGAGCACATCGATTTAGTGAAATACGCTGGAGCTTCCGGAGATTTTAACGAAATTCATACAGTATCTCATACTACTCGTGAAAAAGGGTATTCTGACGTCATCGCTCACGGTATGTTTTTAATGGGATGGGCAACACAAGCGATTATGGAATGGTTTCCTCATCGTCGTTTTCATGTTTTCAAAGTTCGTTTCCAAGCCGTGACTCATCCAGGAACCGCACTTACCATCAAAGGTAATTTAGAGACGAATGACAACGGAGAGGTTGAAATTGTTGACTCCAAAGGGGATATAAAATTGATAGGGTATTTCGAACTTAAGAGAGAATAAATGTACAGATAATTTATTCGAACCATTTATTTTGTAGATTATCATATTAAGTCGAACGGGTAGCCATTAACACATCTTACTACAGGTGCGGAGTTGAAGAATATTGACAGGTAGAAAAACCCCTTTCGTAAATGGCCGGACATCTAAAAGAAGTAAGGGCACGATTAAGTATGAGGTGAATCATATTTCACCTCACACAGTTCTTCAACTCGTCCTAAATGTGTAATAATTAGTGCCCTTTTCCGAAATCTAGGATAATGATTACACACTAAAAAGCCCTACACTGATTGGAAGATCCAATTACGTAGAAGCTTGTCTTCATTATAAATTGCTCTACTTTTCTAAATTCTTATAAAAGGGAGAGAGCTCTTTACTGTAAAAGCCTGATGGAAATTCACTCATTTTCAAGTTGAGTAGCTGATCAAGATTCTGGCTTGCTTCAAGTGTTCGTTGGGATACCAGCCCATCTTTTGCGGCAACTTCAATCATTTTTTTACGGTATTCTTCAATAATTACATCAAACATGCTCACGACAAACACCTCGCAACTCCATGACTAAGACAAAAAGTCTAGTACTCCTATTATCGGATATTTTTACCTGATTTTAATAGTGTAAATATGCTTTTAGGAGTATTTATTTTGAGAATTTTTAATTAAGAAAGGAAGGTAGGTCCTATGAGGAAATATATGGTTATTTGTTCTAATACATTGTGAAAATGAAAAAAGCTCGACTGTGGAGTGTGGAGTTATCCTCTAGTCGAGTTTTTTTGTGTTTTAGTTTGATTGAGTTGTTAAAGCTTTCCGAGCAACTTTTTAAATTCTTGATCATATGCTGATGCAAGCATTCCAGAGATATAGTCCACAATCACAAATAGAACGAGCGCATCTAAAAGTAGAGTCATTGAGCCAAATAAATAGCTTATATATCCACCTAGAAAAGCTGTCCCGAACTTATATAATAATGCGATATGTTCCATCTTGTTCCTCCAATACAATTATATTCATGTGAAGTTATCCGTACTTATTAATAGAATATGATGATAGGAATAGGAATGAGCAGGGGGTCGGGAGGAATAAAATCTGCATCTTTATATTTTGTAAGTTAGCTTTTTAAAAATTTCAGGATTTTAAGAAAGTGGGATCTGTAGTCTATTTTTACATATGGTTGGAAAGCTGTAGTTTCTGTGATGCTCATTGAAAAAAGTATCGTTCAGTAGGATTATTAAAACGTGTAAGGTATATTAACTTTATGAGCAGTTTAAAAAAATCAAGTTAGTTCATTTTACTGGTGAAATTACTGGAGGTTCATTGAAGATTGAAGTTGAAGGAATTGTAGACAGTAATGGATAGGGGTATCTGGACTTAATGAATCTTGATACTAAAGAACTTCGGGATGCAAATGTAACAAAACAAATAGTAATAGATTATTAAATTAAAGGTTTTATTCAATAACTTAATTACAAAAAAAAGAGGTGGTCGTCCTCAAGTATTCTACAGCGCTTGAGGACAACCACCTTCAAATAGGAAGAAGCAAATGAGTGTGCCTTAGCTATTCACTGTTTTGGACAAAATATCGTTTATTGAACTGCGGCTTCAACATTGATTAGTCCAGCGCCGTAATAGAAAGGGTCACCTAAGTTTGTTGCTGTGTTGCGAAGTCGTTCACGAACTTGTACGTTTGATAGATTCGGATTTTTTGAGAGAATCAATGCTGCTGCACCTGCAACATGTGGAGAGGCCATCGATGTTCCATTAAACGAATCATAGCCATTTCCTGGCACCGTGCTTAAGATATTGACTCCAGGTGCCATCACTTCTAGCTCTGAACCTACACTTGAAAAAGAAGCACGATTGTTGTTCGAGTCAACTGCGCCAACTGCAATTGCAGAAGCGTATTTTGCAGGGTATCCGATTGTATTTCGTTTTCCTTTTGAACCACTGTTTCCAGCCGCCGCTACGACAACGACACCACTGTTGTAGGCGTTATCCACTGCTTGTTGAAGTGCAGTTGAGCCTGAACTGCCACCTAAACTCATATTAATAACATCCATATCGTTATCGATGGCCCATTCAATTCCTTGAGCAATTCCACTATATGAACCACTTCCAGCAGAATCCAGCACTTTCACCGCGAATAACGAAACATCTGGTGCCACACCCAAAACCCCTACTGTATTATTAAGTGCTGCAACTGTCCCTGCTACATGAGTACCATGGCTGTTTCCATCAGCAAATGGATTTGGTTCATTTGCGATGAAACTAGCACCACCTGTAACATTTAAATCTTGGTGTGAAGAATCGATTCCTGTGTCTAGAACAGCTACCTTTACGCCTGCTCCTTTAACACCTGTAGATTGGACGCGATCCGCTTTAATTTGGGGGATCCCGTAAGGAACGGTTTGACCAATTGCTGTTGCTTGAAAATCTTCTTCAACAAAGGAGACATTCGGATTGTTTTTCAAAGCTTTAACTGCTGCTTCTGGTAAAGAGGCCGAGACAACATTCATGTGTCTGAACTGATGCTCGACTTTTCCGCCTATTTTTGAAATCGTTGTTGCTTTTGAAGATTTACTAGTAAACGAGGTTTTAAATCCAATTAAGTAGTCTTTCTTTTCAAATGATGGGGAATTAGCATGGGCAGTGGTACCAGAGAAAATCATCGCGAAAACTATTAGAAACGGTAATAGAAAACTAGCAAACTTCCACTTTTTCATTCATTTTCCCTCCTGAAATATTTATTGAAAAATCAAGCATCACAAGCATGCCCGGGATGCTTTGTGAATAGTTTGATTATTCTATTAACTATACTACTAGTAAATGTGTGAATAGGGTATTGGGAAAGTGAGAAAGATTAATCAACATAAAACGTGATTAAACGCTAATGCTTTCTTCCTATTAATAAAGAGTAGGAAAGTAGGACACTTAAAACGACAATCATTTGTACAAAATAATCCGACTTTCCCAACCTCTAATTAGAAGGAATTAGCATAATAAAGAGAGAAGGATACATAAAGTTATAGTGTAGATGAGGTGAGCTCGGTTGGAGATAGGTAGTCGTATAAGGTTCTACCGCATTCAGCAAAACATGACGCAAGAAGCTTTATCAAAGAGCATTATTTCCACTTCCTACTTATCAAAAATTGAAAATAATCAAACAACTGCAAGTATTGAAGTTCTTGATTGTCTTTGTGAAAGATTGAAAATACAGCTGATTGAAGAAGAAGAAATCACCCTAATGAAAAGCCTCTTCGATTGGTACGACAACATTGCATACCGCAATTTAGATGCAGCAAAGAAACAGTACAAAGAACTTCAAGTTTCAGTAAAGAAATCGAGTGATACGAGCGCTTTTATTTATTTTGTTTTGTTTGAATTCAGGTATTTTCTATTAATTCAAGAGTATGTTGAAGCTGAAGAATTGCTTGGGAAGATCCACTTGTTCCGTGATATTTTCGAAGACAAGATGACGTATTATTATGAGAAATTTGTAGGTGTTTTTCATTATGTAAATGGAAAATATAATGTAGCCTTAGGACACATGAAAAATGCAGAACGCTTTTTAACGAGGCATCTTTCTTTCGAAAAGTGGGAAGAAGCGGACTTGTATTATTCGATATCGTTGTGTTGTAGTCAATTGAGAAAGCATTCTCTGGGCATTCAATATGCAAATCTAGCTCTTCATATTAATCAATCAAATTATGAGTTAAATAGGTGTGCAGAATGTCACATGTTATTGGGGATTAATTATCAGAGAGAAGAAGAGTATCAAAGATCATCTGAGAATTATGATTTAGCAATGAAAGTTTCAGAGTTGTTGAATGATCTTGTATTAGAGGGAAAGATCTATCACAACTATGGCTACCTTTACAGCGCGATGGAGAAGTATGAGGAAGCGATTAATTATTTTATAAAAGGTATTTCAATAAAGGGAACAAACAATAATCAACCGAAATCCTTAAGTTCAATATTAGGCATTATTAATGCTTATTATAAATTAGCTAGGATGGAAGAGTGTAAAACTTGGCTAGAAGAAGGACAAAAGGTTCTCAATGAACAGTTTAACGAAGAATACTCAATCCATTTTAGAATTTATCATTTCTTGGTTAATAAAGAATTCAAAAATCAATATGAAGAATTTTTAACTGAGATTGCCATTCCATACTTTCTCACTCGGGAAAAACACAACTATATTATCGAGTATGCTGAAGGATTGGCAAAGTACTTTGAGGAAATACACAAGTACAAGTCAGCAAGCTATTATTATCAAATTGTGATGAATGCTTTAAAAAAGCAGAGTCAAATAAATTATTAATATAGAAATGAGGGGTCAAAAATGAAAAAAATTCTATTTGCTTTACTTGCAGGATTGCTACTATATGCATTCACTCCGGGTAATGTCTCGCTAGCAGTAGATGCGGACTATCCAGAAATCAGATCGACTAAGCAGCTCTAAGGGCCATCTTCTTGATGGTTCTTTTTTTAGTGGCAGTTCGACCGAAGGAGTTACTGACACTTAAGAACGTGATTGCACTAGATTTATATAAGGATAACTTGTGTAATCTGAATCCAGTTCCGAGCAGAGGACGTTCTAGTGCAGTCAATGCGACAGGAAGTCGACCATTACTCGTCGTTATAGCGACAGTGTCAACTCTACCAGAATCGTTACACAAATTAGCACATTTTTCTATGCTAATTAGGATGTCGAAAAAGATCATATTTTGCCGAAACGTCGATATAATGAAATTTTCGAAGATAAAACCCGCATTATCGGAGATGGAACGACTATTTTCAAAGATAGAGGATCATTTTTGGAACAAGAACACTTTTTTATAAAATAATCTTCATTGTTAGAATAAACCCATCACTTAAAATAAGCACACCTATGTTTTTTTTCTCACAATAAAAATGCCCGTCTCTATCCGCTTTTAAGCAAGTAGGGACAAGCATTTTCACATTTAACGACGATGGCGGAATTGGGCATTGAGTTGACCTTCGAGCATTTTTTTGCGAGCTTGTGCTTCGGTGATTTGTTTTTTTTCTTTAGTACGCATTTCTTTTAGAATTTCGGTTGTTTGTACGCCTTCTTCACGTTTGTTGGCAATGTCCATTAGTGTTTCAACATCAGCAAAGGAGTACTTCCTCGTGCCACGCTCATTTCGATGTGGATGGATGAGCTTTCGTTCTTCATAATAACGGATTTGCCTCAATGTTAACCCTGTTAACTCACTTACCGTTCCAATCGAAATCACTTTCTTTTCCTTATATGAGCGGTCTTGTTGAACCATTTTCCCGCACCCCCTCAAGGAGACTCTTTTGGTAAGTATATCGTTAAAAGGGGGGATTTTCTTCCTTTTTGTGAGATTTTCTCACATGGAAATGAAATAGTTAAAAAACTTCGGAAGATTTCATTTCAAAAGTGATGTCAAGGTCCTTAGTAATTTGTAAAATGATCATAAGGTGCTAAGGGGTGAATGAAAGATGGAAACTTACAATGCAGTGGAAATTGCTAAAAAAATTATTGAATTAGATGTGAAGAGGGATGAGTTGCTTGAGGATTTGATGAATTTAGCAGGCAATCGGGCTTTTGAATTACTAAGATTCATGCAAAACAAGAAATAAAGTTAAAATTTATAAAGCCTCTGCTTGTTGAACAATTAAATCCGCTTGATGAAGAAGTACATCACTTAGATCCTGTATAAACTCATCACTGAAAAGAGCAGTCACCTCTTCATAACGTTTGTTGTCAAAATTGTAAACAGTTAGCGAAGGTTTGTGATTTTTATTAAAAATGGCTAAATAAAGCTGTGAGGTTTTTGGTTCGGATTTGTTTAAGTAATAAATGTCGAGACGATCACCCAGTACCTTTTTTGCAATTACTCGAACGTCCATGTTCATTTCAACTCCTATCGTTGAAACTAGTTTCGACGCTGTTACCTATCTTTAAACCCTTGTTTACAATTTTAATAGTAGTTTAGAAAAACTTTACATTCCTTTAATCGTCCTATAACAAAAATGAGGTACGTTATAGATAGTAAATTATTAGAGTGGAGTTGAACCGTCATGAGTAAAATATTACAAATCGCTCTTGATGAACAAAGAAATTATTATTTTCAAAAGTTGCTAGCGATTGGTGTATACAATATGGACGTTATGAAAAGTATGACAAATACAGAATTACAAAAAGAGTATAACTACTTTTATCATAATATTCCAGCGATCAAAAGAAGCCTGCAGAACGTTCAGAGTATACAAATGGACACGAACCAAAATTAGCTACACCAATCACCTTATTTAGATTGGTGTAGTTTCCAGCAGTCACTTTGGCCATATCCGATTTAATGTTGACAAAAAAAACTCATTTAACTCATGTGTTGAAAGGTTTTTTTCATGGGATAGATTTTTGAGAGCATCTTCAATCTCCGTTATTTTTTCTGCAATAAATTCGTTTAAGCAAGATATTTTTTGTTGGCGATCAAGTTCTTCACCTTGTTTTTTTTTCCGAAGCAGTTGATTTATTTGATTTTTAACTTCTCCGTCTTCTAGTAAATCTTCAATAAGTGTTTGAAATAAAATCGGGGGTGCAGATTGATACTTTTGGATCCACATACAAGCTAGAATGGGGCGGAGTACGTAAAAGTATTTTTTTATTCTCACAATATCTTGTTGCAGGTAGTCGCGGTTATTGCCTTTTGCCATGTTTAAATAGTGATGGGTTGCTGAAACAGATGAAAAGGCACTTTCTATTAACGTCTTCATATCGTTTGTAAACTCTTCATCGAACTCATAAACAATCGGAGAGCTTAGCCATTCTACCAAAGGAGGATTTGACTTTCTTAATAGTTTTAAAGTCTTTTTTATATCCCAACCGTTAATATCCAGTAAATCAGAAATGGGCCGCTCAATCACATCTCTGCCTTCATCAATCGTTAAATACCACTTCAAAGGACGAATGTAAATGAAACGAACATCATAGTCACTATCTTTTGATGGAAATCCCCAGGCCCTACTGCCGGATTCACATGCATATATTATTTTAATATCCTCAGATTGTTCGATGTCCCGTAGTGATTGACTAATTTTTTCTCTCATCATTTTCACCTCTAATCCTCTATAATTAGAGGATTTTCTTATATTGTACAATGTTTTAAGTGAAATTTATTAAAAGACTTCAAAAAATGCCGAAAAAATAGTAAAATGAAAGTGTTAGAATTTTAAGAACCTTTAATCTATATAATAATGTAAGGGCTACCAAATCAAGACCATTTCGTTTTGAAAATAAATCGTGAAGTAAGAGGCGATAAGATGAGATCATATACAGAGGAAGAATTAGAACGTGCGTTAGACTTATTCAAGGTATTTGCACGAGCATTTAAAAGTATTTCAGAGCATTCGATTCGGGATAGTAAAGAGCATGGCTTCAATCCGACCGAGTTTGCTGTATTAGAGCTTCTTTTTGCAAAAGGTCCTCAGAAGCTGCAGCAAATTGGCTCAAGGCTTTTACTCGTCAGCGGCAATGTAACCTATGTTATTGATAAGCTAGAAAAAAATGAGTTTATTTACCGTGAACAAGATCCGAAAGATAAGCGTTCGGTTTATGCAAAATTGACTGAAAAAGGACAAGCCTATTTGGATGAAATTTATCCAATCCATGCCATCCGAATGGCTCGTGCCTTTTCAGGATTGTCACGTGAAGAACAAGATCAGCTAATGAGCTTATTAAAAAAAGCTGGAGTCCACTCTCAGCATCTACTATTCCGCTAATCCCCAGACTTATGGGGATTTTTTTTTTTCTACTATCAGAATTTATATAATTCTAGGATTCAGTTTACGTTTCTAAAATCCAGCTCCAGCGCCTAGACCCTCGAGGTCATAAGTCAATTCTAAATTGAAGGCAAAGAGCGCCTTCTACCCTAGAATCGTCTTATGCTATGCCTAAGTCTGAACAAGGCGCTTGCGCTTTTTTAACATATAAGAAAGTATAAAATTTGATACTAAGTCTGCGTTTCTGAATCCAGCTCCAGCGCCTAGCCCCTCGAGGTCATAAGTCAATTCTAAATTGAAGGCAAAGAACGCCTTCTATTTAGAATCGCCTTATGCTTGTCGGGGCTGACCAAGGCGCTTGCGCTTTTTTTATAAAAACATACTATTCAGGTCTAAATAACTACACTAGCCAACAATATAGGACAAATTTCACATTTATTTCGAGACTCGAAATAAAACGACAAAACTAGTAGATATACTACAAAAATAGTAGCGGTCTCCACCTATATTTCAACACCCTTTACTCAATCAACTCTATAAACTAGTAATTGTAATTCATAAAACGAAGGAGTGACCTGAGAAAATGAAAGGTAAAAAGCTTATAACTGGTTTAAGTGTTCTAGCCCTCTGTGCTAGTTTAGCTTCACCAACTTTTGCAACGAACTCTACTAACGGAAACTTGACCAATGACAATCAAGTATATTCCGTAAATGGGTTCACAGATTATGCGGAGATGGTGAAACGACTTAAGCAAATCGAAAGTAATAGTCAAGGTAAAGTCGCTCTAGAAGTTGTCGGTCAATCAAACCGTGGAAGAGACATTTACAAAGCTAGAGTTGGAAATGGTGATCGAGTTGTCTTAATCGAAAGCGAGATTCATGGGAATGAGAAAACAGGAACAGAGGCATTGTTGAATATACTTCAATATGTCGGTTCTAGTAATTCCACTCAAGCGAAGAAGATTCGTGACGAGATTACCCTAGTTGTATTGCCAAAAATGAACCCTGATGCTTCTGAATTAGACCGTCGTGGAAACGACTTGTCATGGGCGGAAGTAGTGGAAGACTTCCCGCAGCTTTCGGAAGCTTCAAAACCAGCTTGGAATTATTATGCTTCAGGAGTACGACAAGAAAGGGATTATACGGGCAAACCAGGTTTTGATGTAAACCGCGATTTCAACCCAGATTTAAATTATGTGCCACAAGCTGAGGACTTTCCGGGGGCATCGAATAAACCAGGTTGGTACATAACTCCAGAATCACAAACGGTAAGAGACGTCTACAAGTCGCTACAGGCGGAGTTCGGAAAAGTGGATGTATTTGTTGATCTGCATCACCAAGGCCAATATTACGTAGAAGGTACGGATGACATTGTTACAATGTCGTTGTCTGCTGACTTTGTCCCAGATCCAAATACAGCAAGCGGTGCGAAATATGCTGAGTATGCAGATAACTATAATTTTGAATTCTCAAAACAATTGAACCTTGCTGCGTATAATGCACTGCAATCAATAGGAAACAACTCACCATTTAACAACATTACTCTTTATAGCCAAAACCTTGATCTACCTGGGACTGCATTAGGAAGTTTTGCCTTAAATGGTAGCGGCACAGTTCTTTTCGAGGTAAGAGGCCAGTCACATTCATTAGGTCAAAAGAAAAAAGGTCAACTTGTTAAAGCAGTAGAAACAGGGCTTTATGGAATTATTAATGGAGTCACTGACGGATCTGTTGAAGAACTAAATGCTGAAGAATACGACGACATTCCGCTTACATCATATTCACCGGGATTGTAAGATTAGTAATGAGTAAAAGCTGAACCCCTTTGACAAATCAAGAAAAGTTAAAATATAGTAAAAAGGTTCTCACATTACATAATGTGAGAATCTCAGTTTGTAGACAAAAGGAGTTCGGAATGCTCTCATTCCGAACTCCTTTTTGATTTTTTTATTGGATTTGAAGCAATTATAGAGAATAGTAGACCTCTCCGAGATCATCATTTAGGCCATTTTTGGAC
>NZ_JBHLVO010000109.1:0-532 GCF_042433335.1 Metabacillus herbersteinensis | reverse complement strand
AGGCATGTCACTGAAAAAACTCCCTGCCGAGAAAGTATGGACCAAACGACAAATCCCTCCTGCCACTTGGAATATCATTTATGGAGAATACAAAGAAAGCCTTCGTCTGTGTTTCCTTCCTGCCGATGAAAAGGGGGAACATGGCTACTGGTTCGGCTTTGAGTCGGAGATACAAAAAGCAAGTCCTGTATTCAAGGCAAGAACGTAAAACGTTACGACATCAGGAGAAGCTGTTGGTTTCAAAAAGTAATGCTCGATTTTGATTTAGTATCACTTTATAGAAGTGAAGCCAAGCGGCTGAAAGAGCCCAACAAGAGTAATCCGGATAAGAGCCAAAGGAAAAGGTGATTTCGTCTTATGTAAAACATAAAATTCTTCTATCACACCATCTCTCTCATTACCAGCGATTTACCGTGTAAAAACATCCATAATGTCCCTGAATCGGTATGTAGGCAATGGAGATGGAAACATTCGCCCATTATTTGTATAAGAGCCGCAGATATCAGATTGGATCTGACAGGACATGCCGTGC
>NZ_JBHLVO010000108.1:0-538 GCF_042433335.1 Metabacillus herbersteinensis | reverse complement strand
GACACTCCGGGACACATGGATTTTATTGCGGAAGTGGAGCGGACATGCAAAATGCTTGATGGAGCAGTCCTCATCTTATCCGCAAAGGAAGGCATACAAGCGCAGACAAAGTTGCTGTTCAGTACTTTACAAAAGCTGCAAATCCCGACAATTATATTTATCAATAAGATTGACCGTGCCGGTGTGAATTTGGAGCGTTTGTATATGGATATAAAAACAAATCTGTCGCAAGATGTCCTGTTTATGCAAACTGTTGTCGATGGATCGGTTTATCCGGTTTGCTCCCAAACATATATAAAGGAAGAATACAAAGAATTTGTATGCAACCATGACGACAATATATTAGAGCGATATTTGGCGGATAGCGAAATTTCACCGGCTGATTATTGGAATACGATAATCGCTCTTGTGGCAAAAGCCAAAGTCTATCCGGTGCTACATGGATCAGCAATGTTCAATATCGGTATCAATGAGTTGTTGGACGCCATTTCTTCTTTTATACTTCCTCCGGCATCAGTCTCAAACAGACTTTCAGCTT
>NZ_JBHLVO010000107.1:0-541 GCF_042433335.1 Metabacillus herbersteinensis | reverse complement strand
TGAAATCACCAATAAGCTGGGCATGCACGCCCGCCCGGCGATGAAGCTGTTCGAACTGATGCAGAATTTCGATGCCGAAGTACTGCTGCGCAACGATGAAGGCACGGAGGCGGAAGCCAACAGCGTGATTGCCCTGCTGATGCTGGACTCGGCGAAAGGGCGACAGATAGAGGTGGAGGCCAGCGGTCCGCAGGAAGTTGAAGCCCTCGCCGCGGTGATTGCCCTGTTTAACGCTGGCTTTGACGAAGACTAAACGTGACGCTTCCCGGCGGCGGACGACTGGCGATTGTACCAGCCCCGGCGCCGGAGTAACCTGCTAATAGAGCTTATGCTCGCGCATGAACCCTTCCCCGCCCAGCTGTCGCATCTGGCGTAAGATCCAGGCCTGACGACTGCGCACATAGCCTGACGGCGCATCGGCGCGATAGCGGATCGGGTTCGGCAGCACCGCGGCCAGCAGAGCCGCTTCCCCCGGCGTCAGCTGACTGGCGGGTTTATGAAAATAGCGCTGGGCGGCCGCTTCCACACCAAATATCCCATC
>NZ_JBHLVO010000106.1:0-542 GCF_042433335.1 Metabacillus herbersteinensis | reverse complement strand
AAACAAATTTGTAACATTCCGATTTATTTTCGTATATTCGCTTATGGAAGTTACGAAAAGAGTGTAATTTATTGGAAATGAGCGTAGGTTAATTGCTCTTGATAGTAATAGGTTACGATTTAGTTAGTTATCTACTGCATTATCCTTCTGCGCGTTGCGTAACCTTCAAAGAACTCTTCGTATGCAAAAGTAGCTATTTAATTCGAGATTTTGATATAAACTCCCGTTTTTTATCCCCTCATTCATAAGAATTTTCCGTAAAAGCGGTATTGTCCGTCGGCACACCATTGCCCAAAACGAGTTTGGAACAAACGTGTGCCGACTACCGCATAGCTGGAGAAAAGGGCATTGCCTCACGCCTAAACGATGTTTAGACAGATGAAGCAATGCCCCTTTCTTTTGCGCCTATGCCAAGAGGTGCTTTTACGGGTTTTCAAATGATTTTTCTTTTTTCGCTGTCTCTTTTGCCGGAAGCGGAAAGTGAATGCAGAGTGTGTCAGCCTGCCCCATGAATGAAACAGGCGCCCACACACAGCCGGACA
>NZ_JBHLVO010000105.1:0-544 GCF_042433335.1 Metabacillus herbersteinensis | reverse complement strand
TCGTAACAAGGTAGCCGTATCGGAAGGTGCGGCTGGATCACCTCCTTTCTAAGGAATATTTTTGAGGCACACTTGGTTTTTGTTTAGTTTTGAGAGATTATTTTTATTCCTTCGGAATAAAGTCTTTCTATTATAGATTATAACGAATATGTTTGTAGACACTCTTACTATGTTTAGTGGAGTTGCTTATACCTTACGGTATAAAACATATTTAAATACATGTTCTTTGAAAACTAGATAACAGTAAACAAGTAATTCACACACACATTAACGAATTGTTAAGATTCTTTTTAATTAACAACATCAACATTTAGTGTTGAAATCGGCGAACGAGAAGCGAGAAGTTCGAGGCGACGAGTTTTTGAGGAGCGGAGTGTACGGGTTATGTACATGAGCACCGGAAAAAGCGAAGTCAACGAAGAAATTCGAAGCTTATCGTTCGCCGAGGGTTAAGTTAGAAAGGGCGCACGGTGAATGCCTTGGCACTAGGAGCCGATGAAGGACGGGACTAACACCGATATGCTTCGGGGAGCTGTAAGTAAGC
>NZ_JBHLVO010000104.1:0-561 GCF_042433335.1 Metabacillus herbersteinensis | reverse complement strand
GCTTACTTACAGCTCCCCGAAGCATATCGGTGTTAGTCCCGTCCTTCATCGGCTCCTAGTGCCAAGGCATTCACCGTGCGCCCTTTCTAACTTAACCGTCAACACAAATGTTGATTGTTGTTTAAAAAGAATTCGTTAATGTGTGTGTGAATTACTTGTTTACTGTTATCTAGTTTTCAAAGAACATGTTTGGTGGAGCCTAGCGGGATCGAACCGCTGACCTCCTGCGTGCAAGGCAGGCGCTCTCCCAGCTGAGCTAAGGCCCCGAAAAATGAGATGGTGGGCCTAAATGGACTCGAACCATCGACCTCACGCTTATCAGGCGTGCGCTCTAACCAGCTGAGCTATAGGCCCATCTCTAGTCGTGAATATTTTTCGAATAAAAAAGCACGCGCCGGGTTTAACCATTGCTTACTTTTAAGGATTCGTATGTTCACGAATGCTATGAAGTTGGAGAACAAAGTTCTCTCAAAACTAAACAAAAACCAAGTGTGCCTCAAAAATATTCCTTAGAAAGGAGGTGATCCAGCCGCACCTTCCGATACGGCTACCTTGTTACGA
>NZ_JBHLVO010000103.1:0-563 GCF_042433335.1 Metabacillus herbersteinensis | reverse complement strand
CAACTCTTTTTCCCTAAAGTTGTGAATCTCACTCCCCGGCTTCACTGCTTGTACATGAATACTTGTTGCTCCCATAAGTTAACATTTTTGTGACAATCGATAACAGCCGGTGACAGCCGGCTGACAGGGGGTTAAGGGGGCTTGTCCCCTTACACACGTACCCTTTAGGGTACTAGTGTGCTATCACCATACTGCATAGGTGCGAAGTTAGCAAATGTTCTGTAAATGCACAAATAAAGGGGAAAACATTTGGATTTGCGACAATAAAGTACTACCTTTGTTGCTGACCAAACGGTAGCCGACCGATACGGGAGAGTTACCAAAATACAAGCCGCTGGAGTTAATTGACGGACATCCGACATCTCCAGCGGCTTTATTTTTGCCTATCTGCTTCGTCTAGGCATACCAGTACCTCTACTAAAAATGTACTTCAAAGATACTTATTTTCTACCGACTTGATAGTTTTTACCCCATATTCTTGGACATTTTTCCCCCATGAGGTTATCTTTGTAGGGTGAAAGAGAAACCCATAAACGGGGATAGATTGAATGCTGGGAAGCATA
>NZ_JBHLVO010000102.1:0-584 GCF_042433335.1 Metabacillus herbersteinensis | reverse complement strand
AAACAAAGAAGAACGTCCAAAAACTCATTTCTAAGGCTTCAGAGAAGTTTTACGGCTTGATTGGAAAAACAGTCAACGATAGGGAAAAGGATGCCTTAAAAGCCAAAGTAAAGGCTTTAGAGGGGGAAAATGAACAGCTATCCGATAGACTGGGAAAGGCTATACTTGAAAAAGAGCGAAACGGCACAAAGGTATTCAAAGCCGAGAACGACAAGGAGTATTATAGACAGCAAATGGACAATGCAAGGACAACCAGTAACCGACTAAGAACGGAGAACCAAGAACTAAAGACCGAAACCAAGGAATTGAAAAAAGAACTTGGTAAGATGAAAGACTTGTTCAATTCCGAACAACTGGAGGCTTTAAGGCATCATTTCCCAAACATATCAAAAGCTATGGAAGAGGGGAAAGACCTACTCAAGCAAATCACCAGAAGCAGAGGTTTCGGCATGGGTATGTAACCCCCCCCGCCCCCAAAGGGGGAGCGACCAAACGGCAGCTTCACTCAATGGAGTGTTACGCCGTTCGGGTTCGGAAGAAATTTTGCAGGGTTCGAAAAACGGTTGTGTGCTTATTCGAAAAAA
>NZ_JBHLVO010000101.1:0-609 GCF_042433335.1 Metabacillus herbersteinensis | reverse complement strand
GCTGGTGTTGTTTATTCAAGATATGATTCCGTAATGATACGGAAGAGAGAAAGTAAGAAGCCGGGTCTAATTAAACAGACTAGGTTGAACTTAGTCCTATAGCTCAGTTGGTTAGAGCGCTACACTGATAATGTAGAGGTCGGCAGTTCAACTCTGCCTGGGACTACGAACGGAATCAAGTTCGGGGGATTAGCTCAGCTGGCTAGAGCATCTGCCTTGCACGCAGAGGGTCAACGGTTCGAATCCGTTATTCTCCACTCCATCGGAAACGTAAGAAACGAAGATGAACGATCTATGACATATTGTACAAGCAAACAGTAATTTTAGTAGTAAAGAGCTGAAAGTATATATCATCCCGCTGGCACGCAAGTGTGAGCGAATGGATAAGGAAAGTAAAGAAGGGCGCATGGCGGATGCCTTGGCTCTCGGAGGCGATGAAGGACGTGATAAGCTGCGATAAGTCACGGGGAGGTGCAAATAACCTTTGATCCGTGAATCTCCGAATGGGACAACCCGATATCCTGAAGGGATATCACCTTACATAGTAAGGAGCTAACGCAGGGAACTGAAACATCTTAGTACCTGCAGGAAAAGAAAATAAATAATGAT
>NZ_JBHLVO010000100.1:0-610 GCF_042433335.1 Metabacillus herbersteinensis | reverse complement strand
GATAATTCACTCTTTCATGTATCAGTTTGTACATTACTGTATTTTAAGGTTTTTTATTTTGGTTCTTGGACCTTTTATGTTATCCTGAATGACAGGAATAACATTTTTTGTTACATATTTCCGCCCGCGCGTCAGAATGCTATTTATTTTAATTCTTATCATGCTAATAAACTAAGCCAAAAGAAAAGATTGCCTTTTTAATCAATAATATTATTCCCGACACGGATATTGACGGAGGGGTAAAAAAGCGATCGCAGCGCAGGACAAGACCTGGGCAGCGAAATCTGCGATAATGAACGTTTATCACCCTAAACAGAGATGACTATGCAGTACCCGATTAACGAGATGTTCCAGACCCTGCAAGGCGAGGGTTACTTCACCGGCGTGCCTGCCATCTTTATTCGTCTGCAGGGATGCCCGGTAGGATGCGCGTGGTGTGACACCAAGCATACCTGGGACAAGCTGGCCGATCGGGAAGTGTCGTTGTTCAGCATCCTGGCGAAAACCAAAGAGAGCGACAAGTGGGGCCCGGCAAGCAGCGAGGATCTGCTGGCGATTATTGGGCGGCAGGGGTGGACTGCCCGCCACGTGGTCATTACCGGCGGTGAGC
>NZ_JBHLVO010000010.1:0-158656 GCF_042433335.1 Metabacillus herbersteinensis | reverse complement strand
GTGGACACCCTTGCCTTCGACTAATGGTTCGCATATCCCAACGCCCATAACGGACTTCCACCGTCTAGTTGATGAACATGCCTGGCACACAAAAAAATCGCCTATCCCATTTTGGATAGACGTTTGTGGTTTAATTATGAGTTTAGTGTGCCTTTAGAAGCTTCGGGTTGATTTAAATTTTCAGTGCCCTCAGATTTTTCTTCTCCAGCGTCTTCTTTTTCTTTTTCATCATCTGTTTTTGATTCATCTTCTGTTTTAGACTCGTCTTCTTTTGTAGCTTCATCTTCTGTCGCTTCCCCAGCTTCAGAGTCTTCTTTTTGTGCTTCTTCAGCGATAGATGTTACCGGCTTGTCCAAATATGTTGATGGGTTTAAAGCTGTGCCATCTTGACGGATTTCAAAGTGAACATGTATACCATCTTTTTCGTTAAAGAGATTTTTGCCTGCTTTACCAATGATTTCGTTTTGTTCAACTTTGTCACCTGCTGCTACAGATACTTCTTGTAATGATTGATAAACTGTTGCAAGATTGTCTTTGTGTTCAATCTCAATTACGTAACCTAAGATTGGATCTTTTTCTGCTTTTGTGACTGTTCCACTTAGGGATGCAACAACATCAAATTCTTTTTGATCCGCGCGGGCAAGGTCGATTCCTTTGTTCGGACTGTACGTATTATTATAGAATACGAGTGCTGCTGCTTGCTCTTCCTCTGTTGCTGTTGGATCGTAGAACTTTTTGACGACTTTTACAGATTCAGGATCTAATGCTGGCAAGTTAACATTTTCAATGGCCACGTTTACCTCAGCTGTAGGCTCATCTGTAAGGGCTGTACCTTGTTCAGTGTCTGATGCCAAATCATCTGTTACATTATTCCCAATGCTTTGATACCATAGGACTGCAGTTAAGATTACTGCTGCGCTGATTAGGTAGATTGCCGGGAATACCCAACGTTTTCTAAAGAATGCTTGGAAACTTGTGTTTTGAGAAGTACGTTTCTTTTCTTCATCTCTCATTTTATCATCACCTCACCAACCATTCTGAACAGAATTCTGAAAATATATACATTTACTAAAAAAAATTTTTAAAATTAGTATGTGCATTGTGTATGATAATATGTAAATCTTTATAAATTTTCTTCATAAATAACAATAAAAGGGAGATACCTATGCTTCAAAAGTCAGTGTTTAAAGTGATTCTTACTAGTTTACCCATTGTTTATATACTTTTTGTCTGGGTACTATCGAGCCTTCCAGCTGATGCGATTCTCGATACATCGTTTTCGTTTGATTCTCTCTTAAAGGAGTCGTTACATCTTATTGAGTTTGCCATTTTATACTGGCTTCTTGCATTTTCTTTTGCTTCAAATAGAAAGTGGGATGAAAAGATGAGCATTGTAGCTGCTGTGATTTCGATTAGTTATGGGGCTATAGATGAAATCCACCAATACTTTGTTCCATATCGTTCGGCGACTGTGATTGATTTTGTAAAAGATACGATTGGTGTGCTTGTTTCTTATTATATTGTGAGAAAAACATACTTTGCGATGAGAGAGGGTTCTATTGTAACGAGGGTATTTCGGAGAATTGAAGAGAAAAACTAAAACACACTAGGAGCATGATGCCCCTAGTGTGTTTTAGTTTTGTGCCGTGTATTTAGTTAAAAATGGGTCAGCCCCTGCGATCTTCGTTCCACTATAATAGTGGCTGAGGATTTCATTGAAGGTTTTTCCATCCTCTGCCATAAAGTTCGCGCCATATTGGCTCATGCCAACTCCATGGCCAAAGCCTTTTGTTGAGATAACTACCTGATTGTCTTTGATTTCCCATGTGAAGTCTGATGAACGTAATTCTAATTTATCTCTAATTTGCCTGCCTGAGAATTTTTTCCCATTTATATCAACTGTCGCGACTCGATTGCCAGGAGTTTTTTCGATGATTTTACCTACTGATCCATTTCCGCCTAATTTAACACCTAGCTTATTTTCGAATTCACTGATTGATATGACCTTTTTATCATGAAATTTCGGTGATTCTTTATCCCATGAGCTGTCAACGCTTTTTAAATAGGGAAATGCGCTCGCCCAATAAGCTTCTGAGTTTTCAGTAAAGCCGTTGCTTGTTGAAAAAAATAGTGCGTCAATCGGCTTGTCTTCATACGTTAAAATTTGGCCTTGTGTTGCTGCGACTGCAGCTGTAATTTTTTCTAATTTCGACTTATAATTATTTTTCCATTCTGATGCTAAATCTTCTTTGTCATTATAAACTTGGTGACTTACCGTATCTGTAACAATTGAACCCTCCGGTGCACCCAGAGTTTCGTTGTTCATCATTCTTTTAACTATGTAAGTTCTTGCAGCGAGTGCCTGTGCTTTTAATGCCTCGTCTTCGAATTCTGCCGGCATTTCTGAGGCAACCACCCCAACAACGTACTCTTCAAGTGGAATATTTTCAACTTTTTTTGTTGACTGCGATAAACTGGCACATCAACAGGAGACTCAGCTAATACCACTTTTTCTTTTTGAGCTGGCTGGATCTCTTCTCCGAGCTGCCCCTTAGATTTTTCCGAAAAAGGTGCGACGAGTAGAGTTGGGATCATTAAGATGATGATAAATAGACCTCCTAGTACGAAAACAAGTGGTTTCATTGAGTTCATTTTTTGTCCTCCAATTGAGTGGTTAATTGTCTATATTGAATTCTATGGAGGTGGACAGGCATTTATGACTTAAAGTTTGTGGGGATGAAAACTAATAAGGTACCTATTTGGAGAAGATCTGAAGTCTGCGCATTAGTCCTTGTATTTCGAGGACGCCTTCTATTTAGAATCGCCTTATGCTTGTCGGACGCCTTCAGGATAAAGGTGAGAAAGGCCTTGCAACAGGACGTTGCGAATTTAGCCTTTCTTCCTCTGAACAAGGCGCTTGAGCTTTTTTTATTTTTCACGTATAAATTTTCATAAAAACAGACATTCTATTAAAGGTGTTGATTTCCTTACATAATAAAAAGAAGCTAGCGTCTTTTGGGAGACACTAACTTCTTGGTTTTAAGTTATTATGCGTTACGGTCAGAAGCGACTTTTTGTTCGTTTTGAACAAATTCTTCTTCTTCAATCCGTTCAACATCGGCACCAAGACCTGCTAATTTGTTGTGGAAGTTTACATAGCCACGGTCTAAATGTTTTAGTTCAGTTACGCGTGTGTAGCCATCTGCGCATAGTCCTGCTAGGATTAGTGCTGCACCAGCGCGTAGGTCTGTTGCTGCTACTTCCGCACCTTGTAGTTGACCTGGACCATTGATGATGACAGAACGTCCTTCAATTTTAATGTCGCCATTCATGCGACGGAATTCTTCAACATGCATAAAGCGATTTTCAAATACCGTTTCAGTAATCATACTTGTACCGTTTGCACAAAGTAATAAAGCCATCATTTGCGATTGCATATCCGTTGGGAAACCTGGATGTGGCATTGTTTTAATGTCAATTGACTTTAATTTTTCTGGTCCGATAACTCTTAGACCATCTGCTTCTTCATGGATCTGTACACCCATCTCTTCCATTTTAGCAACAAGAGATGAAAGATGTTCAGGAACAGCACCTTTTACGAGTACGTTTCCTCCTGTTATCGCAGCTGCAACCATAAATGTGCCAGCTTCAATACGGTCAGGAATGATGTAGTGTTTAGCTCCTCTTAATGTAGCTACTCCTTCAATTCGCATTGTTCCTGTTCCAGCCCCGCGAATTTTCCCACCCATTGCATTGATATAATTTGCTACATCGACAATCTCTGGTTCTTTTGCACAGTTTTCTAGTACTGTTGTACCTTCTGCAAGCGCAGCAGCCATCATAAGATTCTCTGTTGCCCCTACACTTGGGAAATCTAAATAAATTTTAGCTCCTTGAGGTCTTCCAGCTACCTCTGCTTCAATAAAACCATTTCCTACTTTAATCGTGGCTCCCATTGCTTCAAAACCTTTTAAATGTTGATCAATTGGACGTGATCCAATCGCACACCCACCTGGTAATGCAACTCGAGATTTTCCATTACGAGCAAGTAATGGACCCATGACTAAAACAGATGCACGCATTTTACGTACATATTCAAATGGTGCTTCAGTAGTTAGCTCTTTTGATGCATCTACAATCACTTGATTATTTTCAAAATGGACGTCTGCACCTAAATGGCGCAGAACTTCATTAATTGTATACACATCGGAGAGCGTAGGTACATCACATATGATGCTCTTTTCTTCACTTGCTAACAAGGATGCAGCGATTACAGGTAAAACGGCGTTTTTAGCTCCTTCGACTTTCACTGTACCGTTTAACTTACGACCGCCGCGGACGATGATTTTTTCCAAAGTATTCCCCTCCGCGTCCCAATTTCTCTATATTAATATTCAGACGTTATGATTGGTGTTCCTACAACGACTGTAGTTTTATCGCCCAATCCTGCACTACGAAGTGCAATTTGAATATTCATGTTGCCTTTAACTGTTGGAATGCTTTCATCCCAAACTGACGTTTTAGCCGAAACCGAGACAAAATATTGTTCTTTCATTTGTTCAATCGGTACTGCGTTAAATTCTTTAAGCAAATCCTCTGACTTACCATGCAAAACATCTTTCATCATATCATCTAAATGGCCCTTTACACAAGTGAAAATTGTAGTATTTTCATGAAATATGTCGAATGACTGCGATTTAAAGTAATCGTGTAACTCTTTTTCATTTCCACGCGAGCCTGTTGCTTTTAACTCATAAAGGATATACGACTGTGAATGATGATTTGTGAGGGTAGACAATAGTTGAAGCTTCTCTGTTACATTTTTTTCTTCGTTTTTGAAAATCCCGATCGCTTTATAGACGTCATCTGTTTCTTCATATCTCCACTTGTATTGACGATATTGCTCGGTCAATTGTTTCACTTCTTGTATGGAATTTAAATCGACAGTTTTCTTCGTATATAGCGACCACTCATCAACAGAAATGTTTTGGTTTTGCATTCCAGTTAAAATGGTGGAAATCGTTGCCTCATTGTTTGCCGCTCCACTATGGTTAGTGAAAAGTGTCATTAACACAAATACTGTAAAAATTAGAATTACTAAGGTATTATTTCTCTTTTTCAAAGCCGTACACTTCCTCTCCTTACTAACATTGTTGCCGGAGAGGAGAGTAGTCATACGTGGAAAAAGTCGTCAATATCAGACAAACTAAACCCTATTGCGAAACTGGTAATTATTGTTTATTTCCAGTGTTAGAATAGGGGGTATTTCAGCCTATTACTGTAGCTCTTTTTCCCCACTTCTTGTTAGTGTAAACGTTATTGTCAAAATAAAAATGGTAATTGTTGTGACCATAGTAAGTAATTAATGAAAAAACTGCTTACTATCGAGGCAATAGTTATCGTTAAGAGTATTAACAAGACTTTTGCTTGAATCACTTTGCCCTTTTTTATTATTTTTTCTAAGTTGATTGCTTGCAATGCCCACCATGTGATAACGATGCAGGATAAATTAACAAGTAAACTAAGAAGTGCTTGTTGTCCGAAATCGGGCACGATTTTCCCCTCCTATGTAAAGCCGGGAGATTAAAAAAAGACCTACTTCTTTTTTATATAACTAGAGAAGTTTTTATCATACAACATTTTTTAAAAAATACAAGTTATTTTCGACCTATACTATGTCAAAATTGTACAATTTTTTCCAATTAAAAAAAGAAGAGGTTTATCCCCTTCTCCATTATATAGTACTTTAATTGAATGATGCTTTCATCTTAAATTTTACATAACTTTAACTTTTCTATAGCATACATTTCGAATTGTCAGAATGTAGAGTAGAAAAAGTCGAGTGCAATTGTCGGGAAAAGCCCCAGTAGGATCGTACCTGCAATACAAACGATTAATACTAGGATTACAGGCTTCTTCAAGTGAATTTTTTTAACCTCTTCTGAAGTTCTAAAGTACACTTGAGTTAGAATTCCAAAATAATAAATATAGGAAATGACAGTCGTTGCAATCATGATCGCAGCTAAAACAATCTGCGGTGTACTCGAGGTAAGAGTGCTCATAAAAATGGAAAGCTTTCCTATAAATCCAGCTGTTCCAGGAATTCCCGCTAACGATAACAAAAACACAGTCAAGCTAATCGCGATAAATGGAGATCTCTTAGCTAACCCTGCAAAAGCTGTAAGATCCTCTGATCCAGTTTCCTTCATTACAAGCTGAAGAACCGCAAATGCTCCAAGATTCATGAACACATATGTTACTAAATAAAACCAAATCGTATCTAAGTAAAATAAAGTTGAAAAAGAAGATAATGCAACTAATAAGTAACCAGCATGGGCAATGGATGAGTAAGCAAGCATCCGTTTGACATTTTTTTGCCTGATGGCAATCGTATTTCCAACTACCATCGTTATTGCAGCTACGATTGCGACAAATCCTTGCATGCTAACAAGCATTGATTCAGAAATTGAGTTAACTGGGATTGTTGCAAATACCCATAAAAACAGACGAAGGATGAGCACAAATCCTGCTGCTTTTGAGACGACACTCAAAAATGCAGTAACAGGTGTCGGTGAGCCTTCGTAAACATCAGGCGCCCACATATGGAAAGGAACCGTGGCAATTTTAAAAGATAAGCCTACAAAAATCATTAGAAACGATATTCCAAGAACATAATAGATACTTGGATCGTTTATTTGATTGAGCTGCGGCTGCATTTCAATTAAATTTGTCGTACCTGTTATGCCGTACAAATAACTCATTCCAAACAACGTGAGCGCTGTGGAAATTCCTCCGTTAACAAGGTATTTTAAAGCCGCTTCGTTTGATTTTAACTGTTTTTTCCTTATTCCTGCTAAAATGTACGATGACAATGACAGCAATTCTAATCCAACAAAAAGCGTAATCAAGTCTCGACTTGATGACATAATCATTGCACCTAGAAGGGCCGTTAAAAGTAAATAATAAAACTCGCCCCGCTCAATTTTGTCCTTCGGGTCATATGAAATGGCCAATAAAAAAACAATCGCTGATCCTAGTAAAAAGATTGTTTTAAATGCTTTTGCAAAAGGATCCAGGACAAATGTATCATATAAAATTGTCACTTCGTCTGGACCGAACAGGCTTAGTAAACTAATTAACGCAGCAGAGATCCCGGCTAATCCAATCCATCCAAGTATCCTTCGATCTTTTTTCGCACCCATAAACAAGTCAAGTAACGATAATAGGGTTGCTGTTCCAAGGACGATAAATTCTGGTAGCATCGCACTCCAGTTAAAGCTTAATAGAGTATTCATATCCATCGCTTATCACCCTCCTATCCCTTTTGTTATCGCTTCTACCGTCGCTTGAAGTGGTATAGCCAGCACGTTTGGATAAACACCAATGGCTACGATTAAGAAAATCATGATCAAAACGGGTCCACCTTCATACCAGGTTAAATCTTTTAACGGCCGATGCTCTTTTTTCACTTGACCGAACGTGATCGAAAGCACGGCTCGGAGAAGATAGGCTGCGGTTAAAATTATTCCGATTGTACCGAGTGCCGCCAGTTCAGGTGCAACTTCAAATGCCCCTAGAAAAGCCGTTACTTCACTAATAAATCCCGACATTCCGGGTAATCCGAGTGATGCCATTGCGCCGACAAGTAAGCTTCCTGCAGTTAGCGGCATTAGCTTTGCAACACCACCTAGTTGGTTTATTCGTGTTGTCTGCAATCGTTCAGTTAGCACGCCTACTAAAAAGAAGAGAAGTGCTGATATAAGTCCGTGTGAAACGACTTGGAAAATCGCTCCTTGTACACCCGCTTCATTCATAGCCCCTAAGCCAATTAACACAATTCCCATGTGTGAAATACTTGAGTAGGCCAGGACCATCTTAAATTCCTCTTGAATGAGTGCTAAAAAAGCACCGTATAGCAAATTGATGACTCCAAAAATCATTAACAGGTAGCCGAGCCTACTAAATTCCTCTGGAAAAATTCCAATTCCGAAACGAATTAATCCATATGCACCAATTTTCAACAAAATGCCTGAGTGCAGCATGACGATTGGCGGTGGCGCTTGAACATGGACTTTCAACATCCAGCGGTGAAGTGGAAAAATTGGTAGCTTCACTCCAAACGCGATCAACAACGCAATAAGCAAGCCCAGTCGAAGATCTTCGGACATCGCTCCAACCATCGGTACATTTGTTCCACCCATCATTTCTTGCAGCAGTTGAATATTTGTGGTTCCTGTTTTTGTGAACAAAATCATAATCACGATAAGCAAGATTGCCGAACCGAATCCGTTGTACATTAAGAAATGGTAGGCAGCTCTTTCCCGCTCAACATACCCCCACTTACCAATAAGAAAGAACATTGGAATCAGGGTAATTTCAAAGAAAATGAAGAAGAGAATTAAGTTTTGTGCTGCAAAAACACCGAGCATTCCAATTTGTAAAACTAAAAACAGGAGAAAATATCCTTTTACATTTTGCTTAATGTGAATGGAAGCAGCCGCTGATAATGCCGCTAAAATTGACGTCAATAGAAGCATAATTAACGAAAACTCGTCGATTGCTAGCTCATAATTGACTGTAAATGGTCGATTATCTCCACCTGAAAATGCCCCAAATGAAATCCACTTTGCTTTCTCAGCAAAAGTCGAAAGCGAGATACCTAGCTGAACCTGCACAAAAAGATAGACGGATATCAAGACAGCGGGCAAGGTTGCTAAAAATCCAACCAGCTTAAGCGTGGCATTCTCATTTTTATTCATGAAGGTTAATATGAGGATTCCTAAAAGTGGGGAAAAAATAAGAACAGATAGCAAAATCGATTCGTTCATTATAAATCCCCTCCTGTGATCGCAAATAAAACAAGTAAGACCGCTAAACCAACAATTGCAACCGCCCCATATGTTTGTACTTGACCCGATTGCATCCGAGATCCTAATTTGCTAACCGAGGTCACACTCGAGATCAATAAGTTAGCCAGTCCTTCAATTAGAAACTTTTCGATATACTTACAAAAAATACTGATGGTTTTCGTTAGAAGAATGACCGTATTTCGGTAAATCTCGTCCATGTAATACTTGTTCTTCAAAACTCCATACGTCATTGGTGCACGAACCGCAGCCCAATCTCTTTTCAGTGATTTTTTACTATACATTAAGTAGGCAAGCAAGATTCCACCAAGTGACACAGCAGTTACAACAGGCATGATCCAAACAGGCGCAGACTCATGACCATGAGCAACAACATCAGACCCTTCAGTCAGCCAATCGCCTAAAAATGTTCCAAACCACGGAGTATTGATATAGCCTGCAAAAATAGCAAAAAAGCCTAAAACAATCATTGGGACTGTCATACTAATTGGAGATTCTTTAACATACTTCTGACTAGCTCGCTCTTTTCCAACAAAGATTAAAAAGAACAACCGGAACATATAAAATGAAGTTAAAAATGCTGTGAAAACTCCTATCCAAAAAAGAGCTGGATTTCCATGATTCCACACCGATACTAAAATTTCTTCTTTACTAAAAAAACCTGATAGCAACGGAACCCCACTGATTGCAAGTGTACCGATTAAAAACAGTGGCCCTGTGATGCGAAGTTTTTTCCAGAGACCGCCCATTTCTTCAATGTTTTGAGTATGTACCGCATGAATGACACTTCCGGCCGCCAAAAACAGTAATGCTTTGAAAAATGCATGTGTCACAAGGTGAAAAACACCTGCCACATACCCTGCTGAACCTAGCGCAAGCATCATGTAGCCTAGCTGACTAACGGTAGAGTAAGCTAATACTCTTTTAATATCTGTTTGGACGAGTCCAATGCTTGCGGCAAAAATCGCCGTGAACCCTCCAATAATTGCTACAATCAGCAATGCCGTTTCACTTGCTGCAAACACAGGGTACATGACAGCCACTAAGTAAACACCCGCCGCAACCATTGTCGCCGCATGGATCAAAGCAGAGACCGGTGTTGGACCCTCCATCGCGTCAGGAAGCCATGTATGGAGTGGGAATTGTCCGGATTTTCCGACTGCACCGACAAAGATTAATAGGGAGATCAGTGTAATCATCTCTCCTTGTAGTGAGCCTTCTGCAACAGCCTGAAAAATCTCGTCAAATTCAAAACTACCAACCTGCCAGAATAGGAGCAGCATCCCAATGAACAAGCCTACATCACCAATTCGCGTCATAATGAAGGCTTTTTTTGCTGCAGCTTTTGCTTCTTCTTTTGCAAAATAAAAACCGATTAACAGGAAGGACCCTACACCCACAAGCTCCCAGAAAAAATAGAGCTGTAGCAAATTAGGTGTCATGACAAGACCAAGCATTGAAAAGGTAAATAATCCTAGATATCCATAGAAAACATGCAATCTTTCATCGTGTTGCATATATCCTTTGGAATAAATATGTACGAGCAAACTAACAAATGAGACAACAAACAGCATTAATGCGTTCAACTGATTGACTTCATATCCAAACGTTAGGTGCAGCTCTCCTATGCTTAACCATTCTGCCTCTGATTTGAAGTTTGCATTCTGCAACCGATCGAGCAAAACAAAAATTGAAAGCAGAAATGAAAAGCCAGCTAGTGTGATTCCTATGTAGGCACTCCTCTCCCTTAACCGTTTTCCGATTACTAGCAACAAACAAAACGAAAAAAGTGGGAAAAGAGGTAGTATCCAAGCTAATTCCATCATCGTATCACAATCCCCTTCTTATTCTAGAGGCAGTAGTGCCACCCTCTCCAAAGGCTAGTGTTTCATCGTATTATATTCATCAATATTCACCGTTTTGCGGTTTCGATATAGTGCAAATAGTATGGCTAGTCCAACAGCAGCTTCTGCAGCAGCGATCGTAATCGTAAATAATGTAAAAATCTGTCCTGTAATACTAGGCGTCACACCGAACTTACTAAACGCAACTAAATTTAAGTTCACGGCATTTAGCATCAACTCAATTGAAATCAAGACAATCACCGTATTCCTTTTCGTTAATGCACCATATAATCCAATGCAAAAGAGAATTAACGCTAACACTAAATAAGCAGACAGAGGTGCACTACTCATCCTCTTTAACCTCCTCATTCGGCTCTTCGTCTTTCTTCGCTAAAATAATTGCACCTATTAAGGCAACAAGCAGCAACACAGACGTTAACTCAAACGGAATAACATAATGAGTGTAAAGTGAAATTCCTATTTGCTCCGTATTATTTTCATGCAATGTATTTGCCTGCTCCCCAAAATCGAGCTGGTAGATTCCAATATATACAGCAACTGCAAAGGCGGCTATCCCACTAAAAACGAGTAGTCTTTTGCCAATTCCAATGGTCGGTTGTTCATCTTGATGCTTCGTGAGCATAATCCCAAACAACATAATAATCGTAATCGCACCAGAATAAATCATAATTTGAACGGCGGCGACAAATTCAGCTGAAAGCAGGACGTATAATCCTGCGATGCTCACGAATGTGAAGACGAGTGATACGACCATATAAACAACTTTGGTCACATTGAGCATGAGAATTCCTCCGCCGATTGCAACGATTGCAAGTCCGATGAATGCTAGATATTCTCCAGATATACTCACACTTTATTCTCCCTCCGTATGTTTTGGTCATTTTCATCGAGCCACTCTAAATTTTTAAAAAGTTCATCTCGGCTATACTCTGCTAGCTCAAAGTTATTGGTCATCACGATGGCTTCAGTTGGACATACCTCTGTACACAAATCACACAAAATGCAAATCTCAAAGTTAATATCATAGGTGTCGATGATTTTCCCCTTTTTAGTTGGATCAGGATGTTTTTTTCCTGTCAACAAAATACAATCAGTTGGACAAATCGCTGCACATTGATTACAAACAATACATTTTTCAGGATAGAACTTTTGAATGCCTCGAAAGCGATCAGGTAATTCGAGCGGTTCATTTGGATAATCATAGGTTACTTTTTTCTTTGTTAAGCTTTGTAGGGTATATTTTAAACCTTTGACTAAGCCTAGCATTTTTTCACCCCTATCTTATTTAAAAAAGATTTCTTTGACGATTGCGGTTATAAAAATATTTGCTAATGCAATAGGTAACAGGACCTTCCATCCGAATTCCATTAGCTGATCTGCTCGGATCCGTGGGAACGTCACACGGAACCAAATTAACACAAAAACGACGATGCTAAACTTTAACGCAAACCAAACGGCGCCTGGAATGAAGTCTAGAAAAAGAACAGGATGCCATCCCCCTAAGAATAGGACGGTTGTTAACGACGCCATTGCAAAAAAGTATACATATTCAGAAAGCATGAAAAATGCCCATCTAAATCCTGAATATTCAACATGATACCCTGCAACCAGTTCGGACTCCGCTTCTGGCAAGTCAAAAGGTGTTCGGTTTAACTCGGCAACTGACGCAATAATAAAAATAACAAATCCAATCGGCTGGGCGAAAATAAACCAGACATTTTCCTGAGCTGCGACGATTTCATTTAAATTCAAGCTTCCCGCTAACAAAATAACACCAATCACTGACATCACCAGTGGGATTTCATATGAAATCATTTGTGCCGCAGCACGCATACCACCTAATAGGGCATACTTATTGTTCGATGCCCAACCACCGGTCACAACACCTATTGTTGTCAGACCCGAGATGGCAATATAGTAAAGCAACCCTACCCCAATATCAGCAAACTGAAAGGCATCTGTGAACGGCATTGTTGCGAGCACTAAAAATGCCGGTGTGAAAGCAATCACGGGTGCTAAGATGAACAGTGGACGGTCAGCTGCTTTTGGGATCGTGTCTTCTTTTAATAAAAGCTTCAGCACATCTGCAACCGTTTGAAGCAAGCCCCAGCTACCGCCGACTTGATTCGGACCATGTCTTCCTTGCATATATCCCATTACTTTTCGCTCTGCTAAAATTCCATACGTAACAAAGCCTAAAACGACGAATAGAAAAGCAGTTGCTAGCCCAAAGAAAATAAAGAAATTCATTAAACCTGGTGTCGACTGAAGCAACCCTTGAATCATTAGCCATCGACCTCCCCTAGAACGATGTCAATGGCACCGAGAATGGTAATTAAGTTTGCCATGTTTTCACCCTCTAATAGCTTAGGGAGTATTTGCAAATTGTAAAAAGATGGCCTTCTAAATTTGAGTCGGTATGGCTCTTTCTTTCCATCACTTGCAATATAGCAACCTATTTCTCCCCTAGGAGACTCGATTCTAACGTAGGCTTCTCCTTTTGGTGCTTTGATAATCCGAGGTACCTTTGCGATAATGGGGCCTTCTTTAGGAAACTGTTCTACAGCTTGTTCAATGATTTTTAATGATTCTTCGATTTCCGCCATTCTGACATTGTATCGTGCAAAAGCATCTCCCTTTTCTTCGGTAGGTATGTCAAACTGAAAGCGATCATAGATTGAGTATGGCTCATCTTTTCTGAGATCCCATTTTACACCCGTACACCTGAGGTTCGCCCCGCTAAGTGAGTAGGCGATTGCTTCTTCTTTTGTATAAATTCCAACGTCTTTTACACGATTTAAGAAAATTTCATTCCCTGATACAAGATCATGATAGCCTTTCAGCTGTTCTCTCATATAGGGTACGAATTCAGCAACTTTTTCGATCCAGCCTTCAGGCGCATCCCACTTCACTCCGCCAACCCTCATATAATTAAAAGTTAAGCGCGCACCTGACAGCTCATTTAATAGGTTAATAATCATCTCTCTTTCTCGGAAAGCATAGAGAAATGGGCTGACCGCACCGATATCAAGTAAATACGTTCCCCACCAAACGAGATGACTTGCGACACGCCCAAGCTCCATCGCGAGAATTCTTAAATATTCCGCTCGTTCAGGAACCTCAAGATTCATCATTGTTTCAACTGCATGACAGAGCACGTAGTTATTCGTCATCGCAGATAGATAATCCATACGATCTGTATAAGGTATAATTTGTGTATACTGCAAATCCTCAGCAAGCTTTTCTGTCCCTCTATGTAAATAACCGATAACTGGTGTCGCTTCTTTAATGATTTCACCATCTATTTTAATGACTAACCGAAACACTCCATGTGTACTCGGATGCTGTGGCCCAACGTTTAAGAGCATTTCTTCTGTTCGAATCATGCTACTACACCTCCACATCGTAAGGTTCATAGTCTTTACGTAAAGGATAGCCAACCCAATCGTCTGGTAGCATAATCCGTTCTAGCTTCGGATGACCACTAAATTTGATTCCAAGCAAATCAAACGCTTCTCGTTCAGGCCAATTTGCTCCCTCCCATAACGGTTGAACTGTCTGAATTTCAGGTTGGTCACGGTCAATCTTCACTTTTAATGCAACTGATTGCTTATTTTTATAAGAATATAAATGCAAATATATCTCCATATGTGTTTCAAAGTCTGAACCATGCAGCTCTGATAAATAATCAAATGATAGTTGTTCGTTAAACTTTAAATATTGTGCGACTTTAAAGTAGGAATCCTTTGTTGCAATAAGCGTTGGAACGTCCTTGGAGAGTCCATTAATGTAAGCATCTTCTAAAGCTTGGTCACCAAGGTGATCTCCAATAACCTTTACATATGTATTAAGTAGTGGTTGGTTTCGTGAGGGCTTAACTGCTGTTTCATCTAGTTGAGTGACACCTTCCACATTCGCTGCTTTTGCTTTGGCGGCTGCAGCAGCTTTGGCTTTTGCGATGGCAATTGCTTTAGCTTTTTCTTTCGCTAGCTCGTCTTCACTTTTGTTTTCTTGAGATTGTGCGCTCATCTTCGCTTTTGCAGCTGCGGCGCCTTTGGCTTTTGCAACGGCAACGGCTTTCTTTTTGGCTAGTTCTTTATCTTCTTCGCTCGTTGCTTCCCCTGTTTCTTTTGCTTTTTGCTTGGCAAGTGCGGCAGCCTTGGCTTTTGCGGCAGCGGTGGCTTTCTTTTTCGCTAGTTCTTTATCTTCTTCGCTCGTTACTTCCCCTGTTTCTTTTGCTTTTTGCTTGGCAAGTGCGGCGGCCTTGGCTTTTGCGGCGGCAGCGGCTTTCTTTTTTGCAAGGTCTAGTTCATCACTCATGTTAGATCACCCTCTTTCCTGTCTTCGCCTCATACTGGATTTTTTCCTTTAATTTGTTAATTCCGTAAATAAGGGCGGCAGGATTAGGTGGACATCCTGGAATGTAAACATCAACAGGAACAATTTGATCGACACCTTTTACAACAGCATACGATTTGACATAAGGTCCTCCAGCTGTTGCACAGGAGCCCATAGCAATGACCCATTTAGGTTCTGGCATTTGGTCATAAAGTCTTTTTAAAACAGGAGCCATCTTCTTTGTGACAGTTCCAGAAACAATCATCACATCTGATTGCCTAGGAGAGGTTCTGAAAAAAGAGCCAAAGCGATCAAGGTCATAGTGAGAAGAACCCACACCCATCATCTCAATAGCGCAACAGGCAAGCCCGAATGTTAGTGGCCACAGAGAATTACTTCGAGCCCAACCCTTCACTTGTTCCAATGTTGTTAAAAAAACACTTTGTCTTAACTCTGCTAATTCCTCTTCTGGTATATCAATTAGTCTTACGTCCACTTTAACACCTTCTTTTTCCACGCATATAGTAAGCCTATGACAAGCATAAATACAAAAATGAACATTTCAATTAATGCAAATACGCCTAATTTCTCGTACGCAACAGCCCATGGATATAAAAAGACCGTTTCAACATCAAAAATGACAAACAGTAAGGCAAATATGTAGTATCGAACATTAAATTGTACACGAGAGTCATGATACGGATCAATTCCACTCTCATAAGTTGTTTGCTTCGCATCACTAGGAGCATGTGGTCGTAAAATTCTCCCAATTGTTAATGCGACAATAGGCAGGAGTATTCCTAATAACAAAAACACAAACACGATCGTATAGTTATTGAGGTAAACATTCAGTGACTCCAAGTTTCTCCTCCTTAAATCTTTTATATTTTTCCAATCAATTTTAATATTCTGTTATGTAACCGCTACCATTATACCATCTTTATACAGTAAGTGTCGATAAGCGATCTGATGCACAAATACCATTTGTTTCCTTGATTATACTATTATTGTAAGTGTCTTTAAACCTGAATCAGCCATGATATACTTTGAAAAGTTATCATTTATTCATAAGGAGTGATTTTATGCTACCAGAATTCAATTATCACACTGAGAAGGATTACGCAGAAAATTTACCTTCCTTTGATCATATATATGCAGCACAAGTCTATTACTATGAGTTAAGAACAGAAAAGCTATTAATTTTTGGTGAAATAGTAGCAGAATTCGATCTAAAATTAGACTACTCACCAGAAAGCTTGATTGCTTTAGAGAGAATTTATTTTGATATGATGAAAAATAACTTATTCTATGATCTATCACTTACTAATGAGGAATTTGAAGAGTATTTATCTATCTATTTCGGAGAAGTTATTGTGAGAAATAGTTTGGATGCTGAATGGGTAGTTAGGGAGTATCCATTTGTGGAAGGAACGTATACAATGGGCATTCGAAGTGGCCGTTTTACGACTCATTTTCAAAACTTATTTGAAAAGCACTATTTAAGCTGTAAAGATGCTAGCAAGCAAACGATTTATAAGCGATATTTGAGGATGGTTAGGAAAAAGGCATAAGAAGCATGATATAAAACTCTCGTTTTTATAATTCAACTTCACTTTCTATGACAAATTAGTGCTCTATAAGCGAATTTTGATATTCTATAAGCCAATTCTCGCTTCTTATAAGCCAAATCAAGCATTCTATAAGCCAATATGAGAGTTCTATAAGCCAGTCGACACCTTACGACAATTTTCGCCCATGCGCTCCCCTCTACCTTATCCGAAAACCAAAAAAAAGGATGGCCAATGGCCATCCTTTTCTCATCAATATTTATTCTGCGTTACATTTAAACGGTTCATTGCACGACGAAGTGCTAATTCTGCACGCTTAAAATCGACATCGTCCGTTTGTTGACTTAGACGCTTTTCAGCGCGAGTTTTCGCAGCTTCAGCACGAGTAACGTCAATTGACTGAGAAACTTCAGCAGCTTGGGCTAAAATTGTCACTTTGTCTGGACGCACTTCGATAAAGCCTCCACTAACAGCCACGAGTTCCGTGCTGCTTCCTTTATTCAGGCGAACTGCTCCAATTCGTAATGGAGCCACCATTGGAATGTGACCTGGTAAGATACCGAGCTCACCACTTTGAGCCTTTACGCTTACCATTTCAACGTCTGCATCGTAAACTGGGCCATCGGGAGTAACGACATTGACTAATACTGTCTTCATACTCATACCCTCCTAGGTCCCAAGATTATACTTCTACACCCATTTGCTTTGCCTTTTCAATTACTTCTTCAATTCTTCCAACTAGACGGAAAGCATCTTCAGGAAGGTGATCATACTTACCTTCAAGAATTTGTTTAAAGCCTTGAACAGTTTCTTTCACGGGTACATATGAACCTTTTTGTCCAGTGAATTGTTCTGCTACGTGGAAGTTTTGAGATAAGAAGAATTGAATGCGACGTGCGCGATTTACTGTTAATTTATCTTCATCTGAAAGCTCATCCATACCTAAGATTGCGATAATATCTTGTAGCTCTTTATAACGCTGAAGTGTTTGTTGAACTTGACGAGCAATTTCATAGTGCTCATCGCCAACGACTTCAGGTGATAATGCACGAGATGTTGAAGCAAGCGGATCAACCGCTGGGTAGATACCCATCTCAGATAGTTTACGCTCTAAGTTAGTTGTTGCATCTAAGTGAGCGAAAGTTGTTGCAGGAGCTGGATCCGTGTAATCATCCGCTGGTACGTAAATTGCTTGAATTGACGTAACAGAACCTAGGTTTGTAGATGTAATACGCTCTTGCAATTGACCCATTTCAGTAGCCAATGTTGGTTGGTAACCAACCGCTGAAGGCATACGTCCTAATAGGGCTGATACTTCAGAACCTGCTTGTGTAAAGCGGAAAATGTTATCCATGAAGAAAAGAACATCTTGTCCTTGATCGTCACGGAAATATTCAGCCATTGTAAGCCCTGTTAATGCTACACGCATACGTGCACCAGGTGGCTCATTCATTTGTCCGAATACCATTGCAGTTTTCTTAATAACACCTGAGTCAGTCATTTCATGGTAAAGGTCGTTTCCTTCACGAGTACGCTCACCAACACCAGCGAATACAGAGATACCACCGTGCTCTTGAGCGATGTTGTTAATTAACTCTTGAATAAGAACCGTTTTACCTACACCGGCACCACCGAATAGACCGATTTTTCCACCTTTGATGTAAGGTGCAAGTAAGTCTACTACTTTAATACCCGTTTCAAGAATTTCAACTTCTGTTGAAAGCTCATCGAATTTAGGTGCTAGTCTGTGGATCGGATCGCGACGAACGTCTGCAGCGATTGGCTCATCTAAGTCAATATTTTCTCCTAGTACGTTGAAAACACGTCCTAAAGTGATATCGCCAACTGGAACAGAAATTGGTGAACCTGAATCAAGTACCTCTAACCCACGGACAACACCGTCAGTAGAAGCCATCGCAACCGTACGAACTGTGTTGTCACCTAGATGAAGGGCAACTTCGAGTGTTAACTCAATATTTACTTCGTTTGCGCTTTGCGCAACGGTATTAATTTTAAGGGCGTTATAAATGTCTGGCAGTTGACCGCTTTCGAACTTTACGTCAACAACCGGACCCATAACTTGAGTAATGCGTCCTTTATTCATCGTTTTCCCTCCTAACTTACTTATACCCCCGTGCTAAGCACGATGGGTGTCATAGTCCGGAACTCTATCATACTTTTCTACTCTAGTGCTGATGCTCCACCGACAATTTCCGTGATCTCTTGGGTAATTGCAGCTTGACGTGCACGGTTGTAAGAAAGAGTAAGTCCGTTAATAATTTCTTTCGCGTTATCTGTTGCACTTTTCATTGCTGACATACGCGCAGCATGCTCTGAAGCTTTACTATCTAACAGTGCTCCATAGATGAGACTTTCAGCATATTGCGGTAACAACACTTCTAAAATTTCTTCTTGCGAAGGTTCGAATTCGTATGAAGTCATGTTTTTGCTAGTTGATAAATCCGTTAAAGGCAGTAGCTTTTTCTCTGTAACATCTTGTTGAATTGCACTCACAAAATGGTTATAGAACATGTATAATTCATCGAAAGTACCATCCGCATACATATTTACTGTTTGACTTGCGATGTCTTTAATATCCGCAAAAGACGTTTCATCACCAATCCCAGTAATTTCTGAGATTACGTTTACTCCACGTTTTCTGAAAAACTCGCGTCCAATTTTACCAATTGCTATGACAGCATATTCCTCTTGGGATTGATGCCGTTGTTGCATCGCTTGGTATACTGAACGAAGGACATTGCTGTTAAAAGCACCTGCTAATCCACGATCAGACGTAATAACGAGGTAACCAGTTCTTTTAACTTGTCTGTTTTCAAGCATTGGATGACTAACACCAGAACTGCCATGAGCAATGCTTGCCACTACCTCTTGAATTTTTCCCATATAGGGACCAAAAGCTTTTGCGTTGTTTTCAGCACGATTTAACTTTGCAGCTGAAACCATTTGCATGGCCCTGGTAATTTGACTTGTTTTCTTTGTTGAGGTAATTCTTGTTTTTATGTCGCGTAATGATGCCAAAGGTTCTCACCACCTTTTTTTAAAGGATAAGAAAAGTATAACTTTTTTTACCGAGTTTGAGCTTCCCGCTCTTGTTCGGGTCGTCCGTGTGAATTCATAAGGAAAGTGCGTTGTGAAATCCTTTAAGGAGTCACAACAGCACCTAATTATTCAGAAACTGCGAATGTTTTTTTGAAGCCGTGAATTGCTGCTTTGAACTCGTCGTCTTTTGGTAATCCACCAGTAGTACGAATAGTATCAAGCAATTCTTTGTTATTTGTATCTAAATATGCGTAGTATTCTTCTTCAAAACGACCGATGTCTTCCACTGGAATATCATCTAAGAAACCATTTGTAAGTGCATAAAGAATCGCTACTTGCTTTTCAACAGGAAGTGGCTTGTTAAGGCCTTGCTTTAGTACTTCAACTGTACGAGCTCCACGATTAAGCTTCGCTTGTGTTGCTTTGTCAAGGTCTGAACCGAATTGAGCAAATGCTTCCAACTCACGGTATGAAGCAAGATCAAGACGTAATGTACCAGATACCTTCTTCATTGCTTTAATCTGTGCTGATCCACCTACACGAGATACGGATAGACCTGCGTTTACCGCTGGACGTACCCCTGAGAAGAATAAGTCAGATTGAAGAAAGATTTGTCCGTCTGTAATCGAAATTACGTTTGTCGGAATGTATGCAGATACGTCACCAGCTTGAGTTTCAATGAATGGAAGAGCTGTTAATGAACCAGCACCTTTTGCATCACTTAGCTTTGCAGCGCGCTCTAATAAACGTGAATGTAAGTAGAATACGTCACCAGGGAATGCTTCACGACCTGGAGGACGACGAAGTAATAATGAAAGCTCACGGTATGCCGAAGCTTGCTTAGAAAGATCATCATATACAACTAATACGTGCTTGCCGTTATACATGAATTCCTCACCCATTGTTACTCCTGTATATGGTGCCAAGAATAATAATGGTGCAGGTTGTGATGCAGAAGCAGTTACAACGATTGTGTAATCTAATGCACCTTTTTTACGTAATGTTTCAACAACACCACGTACTGTGGATTCTTTTTGTCCAATTGCTACATAGATACATACCATATCTTGATCCTTTTGGTTCAAGATTGTATCGATTGCAACTGCTGTTTTACCAGTTTGACGGTCACCGATAATTAACTCACGTTGACCACGGCCAATCGGAATTAATGAGTCGATTGCTTTAATACCAGTTTGTAAAGGCTCATGAACTGATTTACGGTCCATAACACCTGGTGCTGGACTTTCGATTGGACGAGTTTTTGTTGTTTCAATTGGGCCAAGACCATCTAGAGGTTGTCCAAGTGAGTTCACAACACGACCAATTAATGCTTCGCCTACAGGAACTTCCATAATACGTCCTGTACGACGTACTTCATCACCTTCACGAATATCTGTGTAAGGTCCTAAAATGATAATACCTACGTTATTCTCTTCAAGGTTCTGAGCCATACCCATAACGCCATTCGAGAATTCTACAAGCTCTCCAGCCATGACATTGTCGAGGCCATGAGCACGAGCGATACCGTCACCCACTTGGATTACAGTACCAACATCGCTAACTTTTATATCAGACTGATAGTTTTCGATTTGCTTTTTAATCAGCGCACTAATTTCTTCAGCTTTGATGCTCATGAGTTTAACCCCCTATCTACGATCTATTTGCGACCAGTTGTCGCTCTATTCTTTCAAGCTTACCGCTTACACTACCATCATATATACGATTACCAATCCGTAGCTTAATTCCACCAACTAAGCTCTTGTCAACAATGTTTTGTAAGCGAAGGGACGTTTTACCGATCTTGCTTGCAAACACAGTCGAGATGCTAGACAATTCATTTTCCTTTAAAGGTCTAACTGAATAGACTGTTGCATCTTCTGTACCACGCGCTTCATTCGCAAGACTTACAAAGTGATCTGCAAGATCTGTAATGATTGACATACGGTGGCGTTCGACAAGGATTAGCAGGGTATTCACTACATGCTGTGAAAGGCCTGCTAGTGACTCTTTCACGATTGTTTTCTTGTTGTCCACACTGACTTTTGGATGATCGAACACATCAAAAAGCTCTTGGTTCGTTGAAAATACTTGTTTTACAATTGTTAATTCTGTTTCAAACTGATCAATTGCATTATTTTCTTTTGCTAGTTCAAAAAGAGCGAGTGCATAACGTTTTGCAACGATTCCATTACTCATCGACCTTCGCCTACCTCATTGATGTAGTCACTGATCAATTTGTCTTGCTCTTGTTCGTTAAGTTCCTTTTCAATCACTTTAGAAGCAATTAATACAGATAGAGAGGCAACTTGCTCACGTAGTGCAGCAACTGCTTTTTCTCTTTCTTGTGTGATTTCTTTTATTGCTGATTCTTTCATACGTTCTGCCTCTGCACGAGCAGTACGAATGATATCTTCTTTTTGCACTTCACCAAGCTTTTTCGCATTTTCGATCAAGCCTTGTGATTCTTGGCGAGCTTGTTTTAAAAGTTCGCGTTGTTCTTCTACTAATTTTTTTGCTTCTTGATGCTTTTCTTCAGAAGCATTTATTTCATTCGCTATATGGCCTTCACGTGTTTTCATGATATTCATAACAGGACCGAAAGCATATTTACTTAGTAGTGCAAGTAATATCAAGAAAATGACGAGCTGGAATACGATATCTCCAGTGTTTAGACCAGAAGCACCTAATGCAAGATCAAATGTTAACATAGCTCGGTTTCACCCCCTTCAAGAGTTCCCTGAATGGGTACTATGAGTAATATTCATTCGAAAACTAGTGTAGTTTTTTCGAACGTGTACGTCTAGGTTGAGACATAAAGCAATGGCGAAGGTTCGCTTTGGAGTGATCTTCGCCATCTCGAAACATATCCTGTTAATTCAATTAGCTACCCATTACGATGAATGCGATAACTACCGCGATAATTGGAATCGCCTCTACTAATGCAACCCCGATGAACATTGTTGTTTGTAACATTCCACGCGCTTCAGGTTGACGCGCGATTCCCTCTACTGTACGAGATACGATAAGACCATTACCAATACCAGCACCTAGTGCCGCTAAACCGATTGCAATTGCAGCTGCTAATAAACCCATGTTAAATTTCCTCCTTCAATGTATGAAAAAATATTTTTTCTTGTAATAAGTTCAAACTAGTTTAACATTTATTAATCAATGATCATGACTCACTTTGTGCGCCATATAAACCATCGTTAACATAACGAAAATAAATGCTTGAATTGCACCTACGAAAATACTAAATCCTTGCCACACTATCATAGGTGCTGCTGCAACGATTGTTCCAATAATTCCGCTGGCTGCGCTTTGTGCATAGCCATTTGTTGCAAGTCCTGCAAGTAATCCAAGAAGGATTTCACCTGCGAAAATGTTCCCGTAAAGACGAAGACCAAGCGTTAAAGTGTTTGCAAACTCTTCAATAATCTTTAGTGGGAAAAGGAAAGGTAACGGCTTGAAGAAATCTTTACCGTATTCTTTTGGACCTTTCATCTTAATTGCGTAATAATGTGTTAACGCAACAACCATCACAGCTAGTGTCAGTGTGATGACAGGATCTGCGGTAGGTGATTTCCACCACAATTCATGATCGACAATAACGGCAAACGGTAACCCTATCATATTTGCTACAAAAATATACATTAATAAGGTCATACCTAATGTAATAAAACGTCCACCTGTTTGCCAGTCCATTGTACTGTTAATGATATTCTTTACGAAGTCGACTACCCATTCGATAAAGTTTTGCATTCCAGTAGGCTTCATCGCTAAGTTGCGAGTAGCAACGAATGCAATGAGGAAAACGATAAGACTGGATATCGTAATCATTAATACGTTGGATAAGTTAAATGACATACCCAGAAACTCGACCACAGGACTTTCGTGACCCAATATATTCACCTCTCTTCCCGGCTAAGTGCGTGAATGTTGTACTGCATAATCTATCATAATGACAAAATACATCGTCATTAATCCAAAAACCACACTAATCAAATGAATCTGTTCGGGAAATTTCATCGCTATAAACACAGCTACTCCTGCTGAAGCCATTCGCGATGCTGTCCCTAGAGACTTTACTTTACCACCTTCTTGCATAACTCGATCAAACTGGTTATGCTTCCTCACCATGAACCATAAATTATACAGACTGATGCTTGTACCAAGAATAAGTCCTAAAAAAACAGACTGATATTCTGTAAAACCCCAACCTAAAGCATACAGGGAAAGTAAATAGAATATGTACTTGCGGTATCTGCCGAACATCAGATGCATATCAAACATGGATTGGTTTAATCTCCTGAGAAAAAGTGGTGGACTAACTTTAGCATTGCGTAAACTCCAGTGGCTAGTCCAAGCAGAAGGCCTACAATCAAAAACAGCGGCTTACTATGGAAATAACCATCTAGCCATTGTCCTGCAAAAATCCCAATCAATATCGAGCCTACTAATTGTGAGAGAATTGCTGACATGAGTCCCATAGCTTGAATTGGATGACGTTGTTTTTGTCGCATACTATAAATCCTCGCTACTTGATTTATAAAGGATTTCAGGGGTGTGTAAAATGGTTTCTACAGGTTATGAAAACCTTCTCATTTTACCCTCGTTTAGCATAACAATTTCACATAGGCTATGTCAATGCGTTTCATGTCGAAAAGTTCACAATTGACATAGCCATCACAATTTGTTCACATTTTCATACTACTGTCGATAAAAATGCTCATCTAAAATGAGGTCCGTCTCGATCGAGTCTTCTTTGTTGCCTTTTTTGGCAAAAATAAGTGCTTTGTATACTCCATTTTCAAAGGGTAATTCCTGTTTTGTTAAGACTTCTTCCAACACACCTCTTGGAACATCTCTTTTCCAATCCATAAATCCTAGAAATCTCAACGTATCAGGATCATAGAGTGCGATCCCCATTTCATCTGCTCCACCTGGTAGGTATAACTGATATTTATAGGTGTCTAATTTATCACCAAGTGCAAATTCAAATCCCATTACCCTAGGATAGTTCGGTTCATCTATCACAAAAATATAAGGTAGCTTTAAAGTCTCTCCATCTATTTCTATCTGTAACCAATTTTGTTTAATTCCTTTATTAATGACAGATGGGGTTATATCTAATGCTACATTTATGTTTCTTTTCTCCTTTGGTGGAACCGTTACTGTTTTCGGCAACTTCCACTGAACACCCTGCTGATGTTTAGGTATCTCAAATGAAAACGTTTTCTCTTTGTTTGATTGATTATCAAGAGTGAGGATTCTTGATTTTTGTGTTCTAGGATGTGTTGATTCATATTGTCCAAAAGAAAGTGAGCCAGGATAAATCAGTGTTTCTGTTGCAATTGCTTTTGCTACATCAACTCTTCCGGTACCTTGTTCAATCGGCAAATATAGAGATCTAGTCTTGTCATATAGAGGCACTGCAGTATTCATAAGTGCTGCCTTTACTTGCTCTGGACTCCAATTTGGGTGTGCTTGTTTGATTAATGCGCTTGCACCTGCGACGTGTGGTGCAGCCATACTTGTTCCGTGGAGAGCTAAATAACCTTTCGGAACAGTGCTATCTATTGCTACGCCAGGTGTAACTATGTCTGGTTTAATCTCCCACGTCACGGTTACCGGGCCACGCGAGCTAAAGTCTGCCAACAGATCCTGCTCTTTCTTGTAGGTGGTTCGCATAATAGGCTTTTCACTTAACTGGTTTAAGATTGCTTGACCATCTTTTTTTGATATTGAAACAACTGGAATGTTCAACTTGGTTTCTAGTGATCCCGAAAAGCTTCCTTTCACGTTATTGAAAATAATCACAGCTTTTGCACCTTTTTTCTTTGCATTCATCGCTTTTTCTGTAAAGGTCAGTTTTCCTCTTTTCATTAAAATTACCTTGTCTTTTACCTCTTCGGTTAACTCATTTTCCTCGCCTATTCCTGCATAGACAATTTGATCAGCACTTTTCAAATTCCAAGCCATTGAGTCTTGAAGTGATCGTAACGGAATCGCTTTCGTCAACCCGGAAATTTGTAAGTAAGGTACATTCATTGGAGGGGTGGATGCTCCCACTGAAATGGCCTTAGAAGAAGTTCCAGGCGAACCCACTGTCCATACTTCAGGACCTGAGTTTCCACTTGAGGTAACAGCAATAATTCCTTCTTCAACCGCCTTGTCTAAAGCTAAACTAGTTGGCCAATCTGGACCGTTTACCGTATTTCCCAAGGACAGGTTGAGAACATCTACTCTATCTTCTATTGCTTTCTCAATTGAGGCAATCACTTGATCTGATGTGCCAAACCCGCCTGGACCTAGGGCTCGGTATGCAATGATTTCTGCTTCTGGTGCAATTCCCTGCAACTTTCCATTAGCCGCAATAATTCCTGCAACATGCGTACCATGAATGGTTTCTGTTCCATCGGTTGCCAAGGTTTCCATCGGATCCTCGTCACCATCAATTACATCAAATCCTCCGCGATAATTTCTGCGTAAGTCAGGATGACGATAATCGACACCCGTATCAATCACAGCTACTTTAATTCCTTTTCCAGTTAGTCGATGGTTATTAGAATCAAATATACCCCGGACTTCGCTTCCACCAATGAACGGAATGCTTTCTTCAATATGGGAGGAATAGGATGAAACAGGGCTTGAATGAAGTAAAGCAGAATCTTTTGTTATTTTTTGAATGGTGTTTGTTGGACCGCTGATGGAGTAGCCGAAAAATACTTTTTTGTATGTTCGATGAATCTTGATTTCAGAATACTGATCAAGAACTTCCTTTTTAAAAGTCTGGAACTGCTCATTCTTTACTACTAAGATGACTTGCTCAGTTTCGTGGGTGTCATTTGGTAATGGCGGTCTTTTTGGAAAGGTTTCTGCATCAACGCTTAATGATATTGGAGTTAGTATGAAAAGAAGCATAACAAATAGAAATGTTTTTCTATAGATTTTCATATTTCCACCTCATATATAGTGTTTACGAAGTGGATTTAAAACATGCTAACTTGGATTAGAAATTAAGTTGATGATCTATGGTTGGTAACCAATCTAAAATACTCATTTCACTTAATTGACAGATTAAGTCTGATAGTATAAAAAAGGAAAGCGCCCGGAGCAAAGTCCGAGCGCTTTTCCTTTATTTCGTACCGTATAAACGATCCCCAGCGTCCCCTAGTCCTGGAACGATGTAGCCATGGTCATTTAAGTTTTCATCTAGAGCTGCAATATAGATATCTACGTCTGGATGAGCTTTCTTCACTACTTCCACGCCTTCTGGAGCTGCAATTAGGCACATGAATTTGATGTTTTTTGCGCCGCGTTTCTTCAGACTATTAATTGCCTCAACTGCAGAGCCACCTGTTGCTAGCATTGGGTCAACAACGATGAAATCACGCTCTTCAACATCTGAAGGAAGCTTTACATAATACTCGACAGGTGTGAGAGTTTCCGGATCACGATACAAGCCGATGTGACCAACCTTCGCAGCAGGAATAAGCTTTAAAATTCCGTCTACCATCCCCAAACCAGCACGTAAAATAGGGATGATCCCTAATTTCTTACCTGATAGTACTTTTGATTTTGCCATACATACAGGAGTTTCAACGTCTACCTCTTCTAAAGGCAGATCTCTTGTAATTTCAAACGCCATTAAGCTTGCTACTTCATCTACAAGTTCACGAAACTCTTTCGTTCCTGTCTTTTTATCACGAATATATGTAAGTTTATGTTGAATTAACGGATGATCAAATACAAATACTTTCCCCATTTACTCATCTCCTTTTTAATTTAGGCACTTCAATAGATTTTACATAAAACCCTTACCCGTTTCAAGGACATTGTCTAGAATAACAGGTCTTACCAGGTAAGTATATAAAAAAACAACCGTTGCCAGTTAGCAACAGTTGTTTTTTCGACACTATTATAAGTTTTGGTATAAAGGAAAACGACTTGTAAGTGCTTCAACACGCTGTTTTGCTTCTTCAAGTTTTGCTTCATCTTCATGATTTTTTAATGAAAAAGCAATTAGTTTCGCGATTTCATCCATTTCTTCTCCACCAAATCCACGACTTGTTACTGCAGCTGTTCCAATTCGAACTCCGCTTGTTACAAAAGGACTTTCTGGATCAAATGGAATTGTATTTTTGTTTACAGTAATTCCGATTTCATCTAAAACATTCTCAGCAACTTTACCTGTTAAATTCAAAGAACGAACATCAATTAAGACAAGATGATTATCAGTTCCATCTGAAACAAGTGTAATTCCTTCTGATTTTAAGCTTTCAGCAAGTCGTTTCGCGTTATCAATAATGTTGCTTGCATATTGTTTAAAATCATCCTGTAGTACTTCACCAAATGAAACTGCTTTTGCAGCAATCACGTGCATAAGTGGGCCACCTTGAATTCCAGGGAAAATCGATTTATCAATTTTCTTAGCCCATTCTTCTTTACACAGAATCATTCCGCCGCGAGGTCCACGTAGTGTTTTGTGTGTTGTTGTTGTCACGAAGTCTGCATAAGGAACTGGATTTGAATGTAAACCAGCCGCAACCAATCCTGCAATGTGAGCCATATCTACCATAAAGTAAGCCCCTACTTCATCTGCAATCTCGCGGAATTTCTTGAAATCAATTTCACGTGGATACGCGCTTGCTCCAGCTACTATCAATTTTGGTTTATGTAATCTAGCCTTTTCTAGCACATCTTCATAGTTAATACGATGAGTAACTGAATCTACACCATACTCAACAAAGTTATATTGAACTCCACTAAAGTTCACTGGACTTCCGTGTGTTAAATGTCCACCGTGAGACAAGTTCATACCGAGTACCGTGTCACCATGATTTAAAATCGTAAAGTACACAGCCATGTTCGCTTGTGCGCCTGAATGAGGTTGAACATTTACATGCTCAGCACCAAAGATTTCTTTTGCGCGGTCTCTTGCAATGTCTTCAACAACGTCTACATGTTCACATCCACCATAATAACGACGTCCTGGATATCCTTCTGCATATTTGTTTGTTAAAACAGAGCCTTGCGCTTCCATTACTGCTTCACTCACGAAATTCTCAGATGCAATTAATTCTATCTTCGTTTCTTGACGTGTACGTTCCTTTTGAATCGCTTCAAAAATTCGCTCATCTTGCTTTGGCAAATGTTTCATGTGAGATCCCCTTTCATTCAAACCATTGATTTTTTCAATCTAATTTACGACAATTATCACTACTATTGTACACGTTTCAAATAGGGATTGTAAAAGATTTATTAAATTTTTTTTCTAATATCCAATATAACGGGACTCTTTTCCTCTAAATGCGAACATTTACCTATAAACATAATTTCATTATTCGTTAAAAACCAAGAGTACCTTAGAATAATAGCAAAAGTAACACCTTGAATAACAATCGCCTCAATTAAGTTTTCTACAAATTGGAAAAACACTGATTTATCACCAGTGTCTTTTTGTTAAAATATTAATTAACTTATTATGATTGTTGACTTGCCTGAAGCGACGACTGAACTTGACTGACCAGGGTTTGTGCTTGTGCGATCTCAGTTGAGGCTTGCTTTAATGCTTCTTCACATTGAAGTTGATCAGCAGCAGACTGCTCAATTGCTTGTGTAATAAGTCCTTTAGAAAGTGACACTGCTGCTGCAGCTCTTTTTAATTGTTCCGTATCAATTGGTTGTGGCATTTTTATATCCTCCTATTGCTTTTTTTTGGCACCTCAATATCTTCTTCTCTTGTACCCATTTTTATGTGCACTTTTATTTAAAATGAATGAGTTTTTCTTGAAATATTATCACTACAATAGAAAAAAGAGACTAACCCTTTAAGAGTCAGTCTGATCCAAAAATTTTACGAACACGATTCATTTTCATCATTCACTTCGTAAACTGCTCTTGATCCACCAATTAGCTTCGGACGTGTTTTAGCCATTGTGACATGGGCATGGCCTAGTTCTTTTATTGAACTTCGAATTGGGACCGCTACAGGTTTTAAGTGCATGCCAATAAACGTATCACCTATATCAATACCTGCATCTGCACTAATTTTTTCAACCATAACTGGATCTTTCGCATGTTGATAGGCATAAGTCGCCATTGCTCCACCAGCTTTTCTTACAGGGATAACGGTTACTTTTTCTAGAAAATGCTTTTTGGCTACTTCACGTTCGACAACCAATGCCCGGTTTAAATGTTCACAGCATTGAAAAGCGAGGTCAATACCTGTTCTACCTTGGAGTTGTTTTAGCTTATCATAGATCATAGCCGCTACTTCCATTGTTCCAGCTGTGCCAATTTTTTCGCCAATCACTTCACTTGTACTACATCCAACTACAAGTAATTCGCTAGTTTCAAAACTAGCCTGCTTTTCAAAATCTTGTAAGATTGTCGTGAGCTGTGCTTGCCATTCTTGTATATTCGTCATAAGCAAAAGCTCCTTTTAAAGGTGTTTTTTCTCGTAATGCGTTATTTTACCTAGTCTTGTTTCATGTCTGCCACCTTCAAATTCTGTTGTTAACCACATTTTTGCTATTTCACGCGCTAGTCCCGGTCCAATTACTCGTTCACCCATCGCTAAAATGTTTGAATCATTGTGCTCGCGAGTTACTTTTGCACTAAAAACATCATGAACTAATGCACAACGAATGCCTTTTACTTTATTAGCAGCTATACTCATGCCAATTCCTGTCCCGCACACTAGGATTCCCCGATCTACTTCTCCGTTTACGACCTTTTCTGCAACAGGAATTGCATAGTCTGGATAATCTACTGAAGTATCACACTCACAACCTAAATCCGTATAGTCAATCTTCAGTTCATCCATTAATTGTTTGATTTCTTCGCGAATATTTATTCCACCGTGGTCTGAAGCAATTGCAACTTTCATATCTGAATCCTCCTAATTGTCTATCGTAATCTAATATTCCGTTCGAGCTATTCTTCTAATTTTCCGAGTAACTTTTTTAATAACACTTCGAGATCATCTCGTGTGTTTCGATAGTTGTGAAGTGTACCACCAAAAGGGTCTGATACGTCTTGTGAAGTGGCATAATCATCCTGAGCATATTCAGTCAATGTATACGTTTTTCTCCCTGCATGCGGAAATCGTTCAATGACCAATTGCTTATGATTATTTGTCATTGTAAGGATGAGGGTCGCCCATTCAACATGTTCTTCACTTAAAAGTGATGAATTATGCTTACAGAGAATGCCCTTTTCGTTTAGCGCCTCTTTTGCAAATTGTGACGCATCACTTCCATCATTTGCAAACACTCCTGCCGATTTTACAGCTAGTTGATTCGATTGCTTGAGATGGTTAAAAATCGCTTCGGCCATCGGACTTCGACACGTATTCCCAGTACAAACAAACAGGATCTTTTTCATCATCGGTCACTCCCTTACTATTATTATAATGGAAAGAAAAATGGAGGGAAAGCTCAGCGAACTTTCGTAATATAAAAAACACCACATGACTCAAAATGTGGTGTTTTTTATATATGGTTAGATTGGAAAAATTAGTTTGATTCCAAAAGCGAGTAGAATACTTCCTCCTAGTGCTTCACTATAAGGGCCGATCCAACTTTGAACTCGTTTTCCGACTAGTAAACCGACCCATGTTAGCATCATACTAACGACTCCAAACATAATAACGGTTGCGATCGTTTTTGCTCCATAGATTCCTAGACTTAGTCCTACCGAAAAACTATCAAGACTTACACTAAGAGCAAAAATAATTAATCCAAAGCCGATCGGTGTAATTAGTGGTTCATCTTCCTTTTTAAATGAAGCATAAATCATTTGAATACCTAAGAAAATTAATAACCCTCCGCCAATTAATGTAGCAATCATTCCAAATGTATTACTTAGAAACTTTCCTATTACCATGCCAATCAAAGGCATCCATATGTGAAAAACACCTATTGTAAGTCCTATGTAAAAGATTTGACGTACTTTTAATTTAATTAAACCCATTCCGAGTCCAACTGAAAAAGCATCCATTCCTAATGCAAACGCCATAATAAATAAGGTGAAAAATTCTCCTATTATACTTTCAATATTCATAGTAACCTCCTCGGACACGCCTAGTTAAATTTATGCACGTCCGATTTGGAATAGAACATTTCTAGAACTGTTATAGGAGTGACAACACAATCCTATTTTTCATTGATAATTTGATGACCAGCTGCCTTTAATAGTCGATTCATTACCGCCTGGCCCATTCCTGCTGTAGGAAAGCTTTCACTAAAAATAACATCGACATCATGTTCATCAAATTCCCTTAATACACTATATAGCTGGGTTGCGACAGTTTCTATATTCACACGTTGTCCACAAGCTAAAATGGTATCTGCCACGTAGCTCCGCTTAGCTTCCTCTGTGGTTAAAACTCCAACTTTTTTTCCATTTGCTTGGGCTTTCTTTATTAACGTTTGGATAAACATCAGACTTCCATCCACAACAACTAAAGGTGCATTTGGTGCGTAATGAGTATATTTCATTCCTGGTGATTTTGGTGAAGAATTGGTATCTTCTAACACTGGATCAACTTCGACATGTCCAATTACAGACTGTAGCTGTTCTTTTGTTATCCCACCCGGCCTTAGAATGACTGGTGTAGCACCAGAACAATCTAGCACCGTTGACTCAAGCCCTACACCTGTTGGACCTCCATTTACAATCCCTGCTATTTTACCGTCTAAGTCATTGAGAACATGCTCAGCTCGTGTTGGACTCGGTTTTCCAGAAAGGTTTGCACTTGGAGCTGCAACTGGTATACCTGCCTCTTTGATAAGAGCAAGTGCAAGGAGATGATCAGGCATTCTGACAGCAACTGTGTCTAAACCAGCGGTGACAAATGTGGATAACCCTCCTTTTTTATTGAGAACAAGTGTTAAAGGACCAGGCCAGAAGCTATTTATTAAAGTCGTTGCGTAGTCTGGAACATCAGTGGCAATTTCATTTATTTGATCCTCAGAGGAAATGTGGACAATCAGTGGATTATCACTTGGTCTTCCTTTTGCCTCGTATATTTTTTGTACCGCTTCGTCTGAAAAAGCATTTGCGCCTAGTCCATACACCGTTTCAGTAGGAAACGCTACAACCTCATTTTCCTTCAGTAATTTTGCAGCTTGTGCAATTTGTGGATAAGCTTTGGATATATCAACAGCTTCATCCACAGTCCAACATTTTGTTTCCATCTATAATAACTCCCTCGGTTTTCCATTATTACTTTGTTTACTAGCGAGTAAACAACCTTTTAATGATGAAAGTATAAAAGAATCGACAAAATAATACAAGCCTTATCCACAAATTGTGGATAAGACTTGTTATTTTGTGGACAACTTTGTGGATATGCACCAAGTGTTACTTTTTAATTGTTTTTTACCATTACGGTTGTATCTGGTGATAGTAATGAGTTTTTTATATGTTCTGATGTGGATAAATGACCAGGTACATCATTGAGTTCCACAACATCAAATCCCATTAGCAGCATAAAATCTACCGATGCTTTTTTGTTTGTAACTAAATATAAGTTGTTCATATTTTTTTGCTGACTTAATGTTTGAACGCTTTGAAAGAGTGTCAAAACATGCGCTTGCTTAAGCTTGTCCGAAATGACAAGTGAACGCAGGATTCCATCTTCTCCTACTGGTTCAACTCCAATGCAGGCAACTACTTCGTTTTCACCATCTTCCATCATCACAAAGTAATCAAGCATCGACGTAATACCCTCTGAACTTACGCCTGCCTTTTCAACAAACTCTGTTAATTTATTCCCATCATTCTCTTCTGCAATTTTTAATTGATAAAACATTATTTCACCCCATTTAATTTCCTACTACAAATCTATGAGATGAAATTAAGAATATACCATTTTAACATCATTTTTGCGTTAACTTACTGAGTTTTGATACCACTTATGAAAATAGGCCTTGAAACCATTCTACTAAAAAGAACTTCACTTCAACTTTTTCTTCTTCCTCATCTACAATTAGCGAGGATAGTTGTTCTTTGGTTTTTTCACTGTCATTTTTATCACTAGTTTCTTCTTGTTCTGCAGCTTGAACCGCTTCACCGTTTGAAAAATCCAAGAAACATAATGGCGGAAATAAGACACACCACCAATTCGCACCTTGTCCTTTACCTAGTGTAATTAAAATTGCTTCATAGTCTCCTGCTGGATAGATATAATTACCGTATAATTTCGTCGGAAAACTAACGTTATTGAAATTGACTGTATAGGATTGCGGCTGATTCTCTCGTGCTAAAACGCCTTCTACGATTGTTTCTATTTCTGGTAATCTCGACTGAATTAATTGTCTAGCCTCTTCAATTGACGTTAGCTTTTCAACCCACTGTGTGATTTCAGCGTTCACTTCATCTCTTATTAAACGTTTTAAGGCCTGATCCTGTTCGGAATCACTATTTGCTAAAATCCGAAGGCGAATCGCCTCATCAGGAATGACCACTGGTGCTTGTGCTTGTGCATTCGCCTCGATTGGCTCTTTATAAACACTAGCAATTCCACCTATTAAAAGTAAAAAGATATATATAATAACCATTAATTGTTTTTTCATATTTAACGCCTCCCCTTATAAAAGCAGTATGGACAGGGGATAAGCTTCTTAAACTAGTTTTTAGAAAAAATCTAGTAAACTAGAAAAAATTAGACTTCACTAGGATTGGATGATTACTTTTTAAATTATATAAATTCTGGTGTATGAAAAAAAACCGAAAAAAAGTGTAAAAATAGCTCGACACTTCTTGACGGTTTTTCATTTTATTTACTTAATCGTTGCGAAAACCATTCGATCTTTTCCGTTAATATCATTAATTACTTCTACATGCGCAGCTGAAAGTGACTGTTCAAGCATTGTTTTTACTTGCTCCCCTTGACCAGCACCTACTTCAAAGGCAACTAAAGCACGTTTTGATATGACCTTTGGTATTTGTTCGGCTAGTTTCCGATAGAAATCCAGGCCATCTTCGCCACCTGCTAAGGCACGCATTGGTTCATGGTCTTTCACAACTGTTGACAGTGTGTTTATTTCTTGATTGGGAATGTAAGGTGGGTTGGAGACAATGATATCGATTTTAGTAGCACCGATTAGAGGTTTCAATAGATCGCCATGGACCCATTCTACAGTAGCAGCTAATTTACTAGCATTTTTCTTCGCTACTTCAATTGACTCTTCGGCAATGTCGATGGCTTTCACGGTGAACTTTGGATTTTCTAATGCAAGTGTAATCGCGATCGCTCCACTACCTGTTCCAACATCCACAACCTTTACCTGCTCATCCTTTTCAAAAAGAATGGATGAGCGCTCGAGAATTCCAGCTACAAGCTCTTCCGTTTCAGGCCGCGGAATTAACACTTCCTTATTAACGTCAAAAGAACGTCCATAAAATTCTTCCCAGCCAGTCATATATTGTACTGGAACGCCATTTGCGTGTTTTTCTACATCGTTTTGAAAAGCTGTTACTATTTCTGTGTCCATTTTCATTCTTAAGTTAGAAAGCAACGTCGAACGATCCATGTTTAAATGATGTTTCAGCAATATTTCTCCCGCATTTTCATCTCGATCGGCTTCAATTAAAAAAGAAGAAGCCCATTTGAGGGCTTCGTATACGTAGTTCATCTTACTCTCCAGCCTCTTGAAGTCGACTTGATTGGTCTTCGATGACTAATGTCTCGACGATTTCATCAAGCTTTCCTTCGAGAATTTGATCTAGCTTTTGAATAGTTAAGCCAATTCGGTGATCTGTGACACGATTTTGCGGGAAATTGTACGTTCTAATCCGTTCAGAGCGATCGCCTGTTCCAACAGCTAATTTACGGGTTTGATCAATTTCAGCTTGTGCTTCACGTTGGAATTTATCGTAAACACGAGCACGTAGTACCTTCATCGCTTTTTCTTTGTTTTTAATCTGTGACTTTTCATCTTGACATGACACAACCACGCCTGTTGGTAAATGTGTTAAGCGAACAGCAGACATTGTCGTGTTTACACTTTGTCCGCCAGGTCCACTGGAAGTAAATGTGTCTGTACGAATGTCTTTGTCGTGTATATCCACTTCTAACTCTTCTGTTTCAGGTAAGACCGCAACAGTGGCGGTTGACGTATGAATTCTTCCGCCGGACTCTGTTTCAGGAACACGTTGAACGCGGTGTGCACCGTTCTCAAATTTCAATTTCGAGTAGGCACCTTTTCCATTGATCATAAAGATGATCTCTTTGTACCCACCAGAGCTAGTCACACTTGTTTCCATTACTTCCGTTTTCCACCCTTGAACCTCTGCAAAACGGCTATACATACGGTATAAGTTCGCAGCAAATAATGCTGCTTCTTCTCCACCTGCTGCTCCGCGAATTTCCACGATTACGTTTTTATCATCGTTGGGATCCTTTGGTATTAGGAGAATTTTCAATTTTGCTTGTATTGCCTCATTACGTTCTTCAAGCTCAGATAGCTCTTCTTTTACCATTTCACGCATATCAGAATCAAGCTTTTCATCTAACATTGCCTTCGTTTCTGCTATTTGATCACGAATTTCCTTATACTCGCGATAAGCTTCAACAATTTCTTGTAAATCTGATTGTTCTTTTGAATATTCACGAAGCTTTTTAGAATCACCAATCACATCAGGATCCATCAAAAGCTGATTTAATTTATCATAACGAAATTCTAATGATTGTAACCGATCTAACACTATACGTCACCTCAATTTTAATCCATAACATTCTAATTATAGTATAGGTTACTTCAAGCGTCAAAAGCAAATTCACATGTTTTCGCTTTATATTAAGGGAATTCCACTGTAGAATAATTCCTAACTCAGCTAAAAACTATTCCCTAGGAGGAAACGAATGAAATTAAACCGAATTCACCACGTAGCCATTATTTGTTCTAATTACGAAACATCAAAAGCCTTTTATGTACACACACTTGAATTAACCGTTCTGTCTGAAACATACCGAGAAGAACGGAACTCTTATAAACTTGATTTACTGGTAGGTGACCACTATCAGATTGAGCTATTTTCTTTCCCTAATCCTCCAGCTCGTCCCACCCGTCCTGAGGCAGCGGGTTTGAGGCATCTTGCTTTTGAAGTGGATCATATTGAAGAGTGCGTCTCAGAGCTTGTTATTAAGGGAGTTGATGTTGAACCGATTAGAGTGGATCCAATCACAAACAAAAAATACACCTTTTTTCAAGATCCAGACGGACTTCCGCTTGAATTCTACGAAAAGTAACGTCTCTCGACAAAAGTTCAGCAGATTTCGTAAAAGAACCACTTTCTTTGCCGAATGAGTACTTGTTTTGTCTAACGTGAAGGGAATACGGTAATAACGTAGAAAACCTTCCTTACTAACAATTATAAGGGGGAAGAAACGTGAATACTGCTACTGTCGCAAAGATCCTTGGTGTCTCTCCAAAAACGGTGCAAAGATGGGTTAAACAACTAAGTCTGCAAATGGAACGGAACGAACTTGGTCATTACCTTTTTTCTGAACAGGATGTTGATCGACTAAAAAAAGTACAGCAACAGCTGAGTGAAGGAATATTACTACAAGAAATTGTTGTTCAAAAGCCAGCAACTCGTCAAGGAACAACACGCGTTTTATCAGATTCCGATCGTGAAGGTGTAAAAAAACTAGCCTCTCGTCTTGATGAAATTGAACGTAAGGTCAACAGCAAAGCAGATGCCGTCGTTTCCTATCAATTGCTACAGCATCGACGTGAAATGGAAGAGCTATTAGAAAAAATTAATCGTCTTGAAGAAAAGGTCGAGTTGTTAGAGAGTCAACCTAAATCTCAACCAAAAGATAATATACTTGTTTTCGATCATCGACAAGCACCTAAAAAAACAAAACGAAAAAATCTAATCAGCTCTTTGTTTAGTTTTTGAAAAGTTTAGGGTGACATATACAAAAGGAAGAAAGGCTAAGTTTGCGACGTCCATTCGCAGCGCATTTTTGACCTGCATTCCGAATTATATACTCAGGTCTTTTTATCGTTTTTCAAGATTAATTTTAATATGATATCTTGGCAGAGCACGGACCATTTTATTATGAAGCTCCTCTTCTCTGTCTCGTAATTCCTTTTTAGACAGATCATCGCTTGTATAGACCGTTACTCTGATATCTTGTCCATTTCTTACGACAGGCCCCATCGTTAAACCCTCTTCACCAATCAATGCTTCAGAAAGTTTATTTTCGTCAGTACCATAATTTGGACGAGACTCACTTAGATCAATGAAGTTAGGATTCTGATTTGTGTTTGTTCGATCATCATCTAATTCACGGTTATAAATTCCATTGCCTTCCCGGTTGGTCATAAGCTTTGTACCATTGCTGTCCTCTCGATCATACGGGTGAGCTACGTTTTGATTTCCTGCACAAGCTGGTAAAAGCATCATTAATACAACAATAAAAAAGAATTTCTTCATCAAAAGCACCTCCTAAAATTAAGATGCCCTAACACTAAATGTTCCATGAATGCAAAAGTACAAAAAATCAGACTCAAAAAGGGGATTTTATATTTCAGTGTTTTTTATACAGAAGAAAAGCGTATAGCTCTAGGCTATACGCTACTTGATGTGTGATCTTCTTTTACAAAGCTTTTTACAGGCTTTGACGGTACCTCGTGATGGTGGCGACAACGCGGTTCATATGATTCAGAAGCACCAACAAGGATGATTGGATCGTGATAAGAAGCAGGTTTGTCGTTAATGAGACGCTGCGTTCTACTTGCAGGCGATCCGCAAACTGAGCAGACCGCTTGAAGTTTGGAAACTGATTCAGCAATTGCCATTAATTCTGGCACGACTCCGAACGGTTCACCTCTAAAGTCTTGATCAAGACCTGCCACGATTACGCGGTAGCCTTGATTTGCAAGCAATGTTAGCACCTCTGTTACACCTTCATCAAAGAATTGCACTTCATCCACTGCCACAATATCCGTATCTTGTGTGACGTGATTCAATATCTCATTAGAAGATGCCACAGGTATCCCAATGATTGCTGTACCGTTATGTGAAACAACCGCTTCTTCACTATAGCGATTATCAATTACTGGTTTAAACACCTTTATTTCTTGTTTAGCAAACTGAGCTCGACGAACTCGACGAATAAGCTCTTCTGATTTACCGGAAAACATGCTACCGCAGATGACTTCAAGCCAACCACTTTGCTTCATAACATACATGCAAACGGTCTCTCCCTTCGCCCTACTTACTTTTCAAAGCCTACTGTTGAATATGTAGGTATTTGGATAAAAATGTATAAATAAAGGACAAAAACAAGTTTTAGCGCGTAAAAAAACAGGCAAGAACACGATCTTGCCTGTTTGAATAATAGCTTATTGTTGTTGTTCTGACTTAATGCCGTATTTTTTGTTGAATTTATCTACACGTCCACCTGCATCAGCAAATTTTTGACGTCCAGTGTAGAATGGATGACACTCAGAACAAACCTCTACGCGGATCTCTTCTTTTACAGAACCCGTTTCAAATTCGTTACCACAAGCGCATTTCACCATAGCTTTTTTAAAGTTTGGATGAATTCCTGTTTTCATTCTTTTTCATCTCCTTCTGCCCTGAATCATTCGAAACAGAGTTATCGTTCCCTCGGGAGCATGACTCGTCCTAAGAACTCACCATACATTACCCTAGAAAGCACATGCAAAAATTATAACAAGGGTTCACTTTAAAATCAAGGTTTAGTTATTGAGGACTATTTCCTGATTTGGAAGGACACCCCTTTTTCCTACAAAAACTTAGTGACGTCTTCCTGGTGTAATACCAGCTGACTTCATCTCTGCATCAAGGTTACTGAAAAACTCTTCATTTGATTTAGTTTGTCTTAGCTTTCTTAAAAACTTTTCGACAAAGTCAGGAGAATCTGTCATTGACTTACGAATCGCCCAAAGCTTTTCTAAATGATCTTTTGGAATAAGAAGTTCTTCTTTACGTGTTCCAGATCGACGAATATCAATTGCTGGGAAGATTCGCTTTTCTGCTAGTGAACGGTCTAAATGAAGCTCCATGTTTCCTGTTCCTTTGAATTCCTCATAAATCACGTCATCCATTCTTGATCCCGTATCAACAAGTGCTGTTGCAAGAATCGTTAAGCTGCCGCCTTCTTCAATGTTACGAGCTGCTCCAAAGAAGCGTTTTGGGCGATGGAAGGCAGCGGGGTCAATCCCACCTGATAATGTTCGACCACTTGGTGGAATGACTAAATTATAAGCACGAGCCAAACGTGTGAGGCTGTCCATTAAGATAATAACGTCTTTTTTATGTTCCACAAGGCGCATTGCACGTTCAAGAACAAGCTCTGCTACTTTAATATGATTCTCAGGAACCTCATCAAATGTAGAGCTTACAACATCTCCTGCTACTGAGCGCTCAATGTCAGTTACTTCCTCTGGTCTTTCATCAATCAACAGAACAATTAGTTCTGCTTGAGGATTATTTGTCGTTACGCTGTTTGCAATTTCTTTTAAAAGCATGGTTTTACCCGCTTTTGGAGGTGCGACAATTAAGCCACGTTGTCCAAAACCTACTGGTGCTAACACATCCATAATACGTGTAGATAGTGCATTCGGAGTTGTTTCTAAGAAAATTTGACGGTCTGGATATAGAGGTGTAAGTGCCGGGAAATGAACACGCTCTTTCGCAGATTCTGGATCATCACCATTAACTGCCTCAACATGAAGCAAGCCATAGTAGCGTTCGTTCTCTTTAGGCGGGCGCACTTTTCCTGAAACTTTATCTCCATTACGAAGATCAAAACGACGAATTTGGGATGCAGATATGTAAATATCTTCAGAGCTTGGCGAGTAATTAATTGGACGTAGAAAACCAAAGCCTTCTGATTGGATAATTTCCAATACACCTTCCATGAATAGTAAATCTTCTTGTTCTGCGTTTGCTTTTAAAATGGAGAAAATTAATTCTTTTTTTGTAAGCTTGCTGTAATAAGATATCTTAAAACGACGTGCAAGCTCATATAACTCCTTCAATTTCATATGTTCTAAGCTCGAAATTGAAACCTGACTCATATAAACACCAACTTTTTTTCTAATAGGATTCATGTACAATTAACTAACAAATTTCATCCACCATATTTCATTCTTAAAAGTTTCATACTTGAACAGTAAAAAAGACTTGGACGTATACGTAAAAAAACGTGATAACATCCTAGTTGAACTTTTGAAGTTAAAAATACTTGTAAATGGATAGAGAAGGAAATGAAGGTAAACGTTGAAGTAGTCTTTGCAGTTTAAAACTTTTTCTTTGTTAAAGATAGCACTCTTTATTTTTACCCTATTTTCTAAATTTAATCAATGGTTTCCTAACATTTGAAATAAAAATGAAAAGTTTAAGAGATATTATAACAATAGTTGCACAGGACGTGCTAGTGCAGTCATGGCGATTGACGTCCCGTTTTTGACTGCCTCGAGGTCATAAGCCAATTATAAATTGAAGGCAGAAACCCGCCTTCTATTTATAATTGGCTTATCCTATGCCTAAGGCTGAACCATGCGCTTCCGCTTTTGTCATTTAAAAACTAAATTCGGCTTTTTCTTCAAGCTATGTGTTCCATCTATAAAACGAACGGTTCCTGATTTTGCACGCATAACAACTGAATGGGTTGTCCCAATTGAGGCTTTAAATTGAACGCCTCGGAGAAGTTCCCCGTCTGTTACACCTGTTGCTGCAAAAATGGCGTCATCCCCTTTTACAAGGTCCTCCATAAGTAGGATTTTATGAACATCTAATCCCATTCTAATGCAACGTTCTAATTCTTCATCACTTTGTGGTAAAAGCTTTCCTTGGATTTCTCCACCGAGGCTCTTCAATGCAACAGCAGCTAGAACTCCTTCAGGTGCGCCACCAGATCCGAATAAAATATCAACACCAGTATGATCGAAAGCGGTATTGATCGCTCCTGCAACGTCACCATCGTTAATCAATTTAATACGAGCTCCTGCTTCTCTTAATTGATTAATGATGTGTTCATGTCGAGATCTGTTAAGAACCGTTGCAACAACGTCTTGAATGTCTTTATTTTTTGCTTTTGCAACGGCTCTAAGGTTATCAATTATTGGCGCTTCAATGTCAATACATCCAACTGCTTCTGGACCAACTGCAATTTTTTCCATATACATGTCTGGTGCATTTAGTAGATTTCCATGATCGGCAACTGCAATGACAGCCAGTGCATTCCAACCACCTGAAGCGACGATATTGGTCCCTTCTAGTGGGTCTACTGCAACGTCAACACGTGGTCCATAGCCTGTACCTAATTTTTCTCCGATGTAGAGCATTGGTGCTTCATCCATTTCCCCTTCACCAATTACAACGGTCCCCTTCATAGGCACTGTATCAAAAACATCTCGCATTGCAGAAGTTGCTGCTTCATCTGCCTCATCCTTCTTACCGCGTCCCATCCATCTTGCAGAAGCTAATGCTGCTGCCTCTGTAACGCGTACTAGTTCCATTGATAAACTTCTTTCCACCCTGTGTTCCTCCCCTTTGTTGCAATTCTTTTTATGAGCTTTGAAGCTGCTCTATTTCTTTCTCAGACAGTCGTTCACGCCAAATTGTAGCACCTATTCCTACAAGCTTTTCCTCCAGCTGACTGTACCCTCTGTCAATATGCTCGAGACCAGTAATCTCAGTAACACCATCTGCCATTAATCCAGCACAAACGAGTGCAGCCCCAGCGCGTAAGTCACTAGCTTTTACTTTTGCACCTTGTAGCTTAGTCGGACCTGTAATAATTGCAGATCGACCTTCCACTTTAATTTTCGCGCCCATTCTTCTTAACTCATCGATGTGTTTAAATCGAGCGGAGTAAATCGTGTCAGTTACCACACTTGTACCGGTAGCTCTTGTTAACAGTGAAGTAAACGGTTGCTGAAGATCAGTTGGAAATCCGGGGTACACCAATGTTTTAATATCAACCGTCTTTATTTCTTTTTGACCGCCAAGAATTAAGATTTGGTCATTACTCGTTTCAACGTGAATTCCCATCTCTCTAAACTTTGCAATCAGTGATTCCAAATGAAGTGGAATGACATTATCAATCATGACTTCTTTGCCCATTGCAGCTCCGATTATCATGTAAGTTCCAGCTTCAATTCGATCCGGAATGATTGAGTGGCGGCACCCATGTAGGCGTTCAACTCCATCAATTCGGATTACATCAGTTCCAGCTCCTTTAATTTTTGCACCCATACTCGTAAGTAAAGTTGCAACATCAATGATTTCTGGTTCCTTTGCAGCGTTTTCAATAATTGTTCTGCCCGTTGCCAATACAGCAGCAAGCATAATATTAATTGTTGCTCCTACACTCACAACGTCCAAGTAAATTCGGGCTCCTCGCAGCTCGTCCGCGCGGAGATAAATGGCACCTTGTTCGTTTGTGATTTGAGCACCTAAAGCTTCAAATCCTTTAATATGTTGATCAATTGGTCGAGGACCAAGATGACATCCCCCAGGTAATCCTATAACCGCTTTTTTGAAACGACCTAGCATTGCACCCATTAGGTAGTATGACGCACGAAGCTTCTTTACTTTTCCATTTGGTAGTGGCATTGAAATCATAGCAGATGGATCTACCATCATTTCATTGTTTTTAAATTCAACTTTTCCACCGATTTCCTCCAAAAGATCACCTAAAATATGTACATCCGAGATGTTAGGTAGGCCTTCAATTGTAACGGGTGATTGCGCTAAGATTGTTGCAGGAATGAGAGCTACAGCGCTATTTTTAGCACCGCTTATATTAACGGTACCTTTTAAAAGATCTCCACCTGCTATTTTTAACTTTTCCATAATAGTCTCCCTTCTTAAGAAGTTGACCTGACGGAAAGACATGCAAATTCTTGCTCTTCCATGCATTCTGTTTCCGAATAAAAAATACCTCTTGTCAACAAATATTTTCCAATAAAAACAGAAAGAATACAAGCTGAAGTTATATTTTAAAAATAATTTTATTATTTATTATAAACATTCTATCTTAATTAAACCATCTACCTGGGTTAGAAACAATGCTCCCGAGAAAAAATAAGAGATTCGTAGGAATGATAGACTTATAATGTGTTGTGTACAATTTAAAACAAAAGAAAATAAGCGTACGAAATGGCAAGCAGTTTGCTTGCCACCCTCGCAACTTATTTAGATTTATATCAATCTATCTATCAACGATTATTCCAGTCAGCAAGAAACTTTTCAATCCCTTGGTCTGTGAGTGGATGTTTAAAGAGCTGCATAATAACATTTAGTGGCACTGTTGCAATATGAGCGCCTCTCAATGCGGCATCTGTCACATGTTGTGGGTGACGGATTGAAGCAGCAATTATTTCTGTATCAATGCTGTGAATATCGAAAATTTGGGCGATTGTTGAGACGAGATCAAGCCCATTATGACCAATGTCATCTAATCGTCCTAAGAACGGAGACACATATGTTGCTCCTGCTCGTGCAGCTAGTAGTGCTTGGTTTGCACTAAAAATAAGTGTCACGTTCGTTTTAATTCCTAAATCACTTAATGCTTTAACTGCCTTTAATCCATCGGGAGTCATTGGAACTTTTACGGTAATATTCGGTGCAATGCTTGCAAGTTCTTTTCCTTCTTCGATCATTTCATCCGCTTTTAATGAAATGACTTCAGCACTAACTGATCCTGGTACGATACTGGTGATTTCACGTAGACGGTCGTGAAATGACACACCCTCTTTGGCTACTAAACTAGGATTTGTTGTTACACCTGACAAAACACCTAAACTCTGTGCTTCTTTAATTTCGTCAATGTTTGCGGTATCAATAAAAAATAACATAAGGACCTCCTCATAGTTCAGAAAAATTCGACTTGTAGACGCTTACTTTAGTTTTTAAATAGAAAGGGGCTAACTTATTTGATTTGCGCCCCTTTATTACTCAAACTAGGTTGAGCAATAAAGGAGGCAGCACAAACGCCCCCATCATCTTTATGCTTTGTTAGAAGATCCGAATTCGCGCATTTTACCAATAACTGTTGTTTTAATTGCTTCACGAGCAGGTCCTAAATATTTACGTGGATCGTATTCTTCAGGGTTAGCCGCTAGTGCTTCACGAACAGCTTTAGCAGAAGAAATTTGACTTTCTGTGTTTACGTTAATTTTGGCTGTTCCGAAAGAAACAGACTTTTGAATATCCTTTGTTGGAATTCCAGTACCACCATGAAGAACTAATGGCATATTTGTAAGCTTGCCGATTTCTTCCATTTCCTTAAATCCAAGGTTTGGTTCACCTTTATAAGGACCATGAACAGAACCTAAAGCCGGTGCTAAGCAATCGATACCTGTGCGTTTGACTAGCTCGTCACATTCTTTAGGATCAGCATAAATAACGCCTTCTGCAACAACATCGTCTTCTTGTCCACCTACTACACCTAATTCAGCCTCAACTGAAACACCTTTTGAATGTGCATATTCAACAACTTTTGATGTTGTTTCAATGTTTTCTTCAAATGGATGATGTGATGCATCAATCATAACAGATGTGAACCCTGCATCGATTGCAGCTTTACATTTGTCATAGCTTGAACCATGGTCTAAGTGAATCGCAACAGGAACAGTCGTGTTGTAATCTTCCATTAAACCTTTGACGATACTTACAACCGTTTTAAATCCACCCATATAACGAGCAGCACCTTCAGAGACACCTAGAATAACTGGTGATTTCTCTTCTTCTGCAGCTTGTAAAATTGCTTGTGTGAACTCAAGGTTGTTTAAGTTAAATTGACCAACTGCATATCCTTCGTCTTTTGCTTTAATAAGCATTTCCGTCATTGAAACTAAAGGCATGTCGAAAAGTCCTCCCTATGTATCCTAATTTGCTGAAGCTAAGAAAAAGCGTATCATACCTAGCATGACCAGAACGATTCTCTCATATGTAGAAGAAGTGATCATACAAACTTGCTTTTCTACAGTCTAGCATACCAACATATAGGAAAATGAGCAACAATTCGACATCACTTTTAGGGAGGCTACTACCAATATTTAATCCAATTAATTTCGGACTGGTAAATACTTTCTAACTGCTCCGCGAATTTCATCAATGTCAAACGGTTTTGCAAAATGAGTTAGAGCTCCTAAATCCTTTGCCTCTTGAATCATATCCAGCTCACCGTATGCAGTCATAATAATCACGCGGATATCTTGATCAACAACTCTCATTCTTTTTAAAATTTCAATTCCGTCCATTCCAGGAATTTTCATATCTAACAATACTAAATCAGGCGAATGCTTTTCAAGGATCTCAAGGGCTTGAAAACCGCTGGCTGCTTGAAAGGTTTGATATCCTTCTTTTTGAAATACTTCATTTAACAAAATACGGATACCATACTGATCGTCTACAATTAAAATTTTCTCTTTCATCTCTACACCTCTTATGTAAAATTTCCATTCAATTAAAGATATAAGCTAAGTATTCTTTTCTTTTCCTAAATGTCCTGCATTTTCAGTGAGAACATTTCTCGACAATTTTCTCATAATATAAAAGGTAATTAATTAAACCACTAAATCTAAACACTTTCTCCAATGAGCAATTCTTTTAGAATGGTCTACTTTTCGTTATAATACCTTATAAACTCAGTTCTTGAAAGGAGTAGAGAACATTCATGATGAAAATTTTCACAACACAAGTAACGGGGCATTTTAACAGGATACTAGATCAAGAAGAATTACAGATTGAGGATAGCGCAAGATTACTCGCACAAGCGGTGGTTGGTGCAGGAAGCATTTACATATACGGGCATAGAGAGTTACACGGTGTCGTAGTAGAAGCAACAATAGGATCTGAACGATTGGACTCTGCTAAACCATTGTTTAAAGAGAATGGTGACTTGGTCCCTCTTACATCTGCAGACCGTATTCTACTCTTTTCTTATACTTCTATTGACGAAGAAACAATTACACTTGCTAAAAAACTTCAAGAAAAAGGAATTCAAACCATTGGTGTTTCAGCACTTATGAAAAATGAGGAGAACGGGCTCGATTCTATTACAGATCTTCATATTGATAGTAAATTACGTCAACCCCTTATTCCGGATGATGACGGGTCACGTTATGGGTATCCAGCTTTAATGGTGGCGTTGTATGTTTATTATGCGTTGAGGTTTACGGTGAAAGAGATTTTGAGTGAGAATGATTAACAGATAAAAGAAAACCCTGACGGATAAAGGTTCCGTCAGGGTTATTTTTATAGCTTGTTTGACGCTTTTAATGATGCTTGAACAAAGTCTCTGAATAATGGTTGTGGTCTTGTTGGTCTTGATGTGAATTCCGGGTGGAATTGTGATGCCACGAACCATGGGTGGTCTTTAAGCTCAATGACTTCTACTAAACGACCATCAGGGCTTGTACCAGAGAAGATAAATCCTGCATTCTCCATTGCTTGTCTGTATTCGTTGTTGAATTCATAGCGATGACGATGACGTTCGTAAACGACTTCATCTTGGTAAGCTTCATATGCTCGAGACGATTCTTCTAGCTTACAAGGATAAATACCTAAGCGTAACGTTCCGCCAAGGTCTTCAATATCTTTTTGTTCTGGTAGTAAATCAATAATTGGGTATTGTGTACTTGGGTCAATTTCTGCTGAGTTCGCACCTTTTAGATCTAAAACATTACGTGCAAATTCAATTGATGCCACTTGCATTCCTAGGCAAATACCAAAGAATGGGACTTTATTTTCGCGAGCAAAAGTTGTTGCGACAATTTTCCCTTCAACACCTCGGTCACCAAAGCCTCCAGGAACAAGAATACCATCTGCTCCTGCTAGTAAATCGCTCACATTCTCTTTTGTTACTTCCTCAGCGTTCACCCATTTGACTTCAATTTCTGAATCATAGGCATAACCTGCATGTCGGAGAGCTTCAACAACAGAGATATAGGCATCTTGAAGCTCAACATACTTCCCTACAAGTGCAATCGTTGTCGTTTTTGATAAATTTGTTACTTTTTGAACGAGTTCTTTCCATTCCGTCATGTCCGCATCATTACACTGCAGTTTTAGATGACTGCAAACAATTGAATCAAGGTTTTGGTCTTGTAATGCTAAAGGCACAGAATATAGTGTATCTGCATCTCGACATTCAATGACAGCATTTGTATCAATATCACAGAAAAGCGCAATTTTATCTTTCATATCTTGAGAAATTGGCATTTCGGTACGAACAACAATTACATTTGGTTGAATTCCTAGACTACGTAATTCTTTGACACTATGTTGCGTCGGTTTCGTTTTCATTTCTCCTGCAGCTTTAATATATGGAATCAATGTACAGTGGATGTACATGACGTTATCTCGGCCAATATCGCTCTTAATTTGACGGATTGCTTCTAAGAAAGGAAGTGATTCGATATCTCCAACCGTTCCACCAATTTCAGTGATCACGACATCTGCATTCGTTTCTTTGCCCGCACGATAGACACGTTCTTTAATTTCATTTGTGATATGTGGAATAACCTGAACTGTTCCACCTAAGTAATCCCCACGACGTTCCTTTTTCAAAACAGTCGAGTATATTTTACCTGTTGTGACGTTATTGAACTGTGTTAAATTAATATCAATAAAACGCTCATAATGGCCAAGATCAAGATCTGTTTCCGCTCCATCACCTGTTACATATACCTCACCATGCTGATATGGACTCATCGTCCCTGGATCCACATTTATGTAAGGATCAAATTTTTGAATCGTTACACTCATCCCGCGGTTTTTCAATAAACGTCCAAGAGAAGCTGCCACAATACCCTTACCTAATGATGATACAACTCCACCTGTTACAAAAATATACTTTGTCATCTTCTTCCCCCTCTTAGCTGTTGTTCAAAAAGTCATCGATTGATAACTTGAACACGCAATCCTAACGATGTATGTGAACTTAATTTGCACAAAAAATAAAAAAACATGATGAGGGACTTCAGAAATTAGAACAATATGCACTAGAATTTACTTCAGAAGAATTCTACCTACATAAAAAACTCTATACTTTTACAGCAGTTAACGATCTTAACGTTAGTTTTCCCTAAAAATAAGAAAGCTCCCTTCCAATTAACGCTGAAAGGGAGCATATATTATATTAAACAAATTTCTCTTTTAAGAGCCCAAATAAGATTCTACCTACTTGCGTTATGAAAGTCAAGACTGATTTTTTTAGAAAAACGAAAGAAAATGTTTTCGTTCTTATTTTTCTTCGTCTTCCTCTTCATCATCGTCGTCTAGCAGATCATCATCTAGATCTTCAATGTCATCGTCATCTAGATCATCATCATCGTCGTCATCATCTAAGTCATCGGTTAGATCATCGTCGTCATCGTCTAAATCGTCATGATCATCATAGTCTAAATCGTCTTCTTCAACATCATCAAAGCCATTTAAATCTAGGTCCTCTTCAACAACCTTTTTCGATTTTTTCTTTTTAGGTTTTGCAACAGGAACAACTTCTTCTTCGATTTGGTCATACGGGTACCAGATACGAAGGCCCCACGTGTTTTCTCCAACACATATGAAACGACCGTCTATATTTACATCTGTATAGAACTGTGAAATTTTATTAGCTACTTGTTCTTTAGATAATCCGAGTATTTTTGAAATGTCGTTAACTAAATCTTTAAAAATAATCGGTTTCTTTTTTTCTGTAAAAATTTCATATGCTACTTCCACCATTGCCAATTCTTTGATCTGCTCTTTTGAGTACTGCTTTAAACCCAAGTTCAAGCACTCCCTTTCTAGGTCTATCATCTATGTATTAACCATTTAAGCTTATTCTAACGTTATGTAAGCCCATAGAACGGCAAACATATCATTCATTATAAACAAATTCTAGCAGTTTATGCCACCTTTGTCTTTAAAAAAACACAAAAGTACACTCGCACTTTTGTGTTTTTAGGTTTCTCAGTTAAAAACATGTTCATTTAATTAATATATCTAGCATTTTATCCTAGTCTTTTTAGCATCTGGCTTACATATTGCGGCGGTATTGCCCGCCTACTTCATAGAGAGCATGTGTGATTTGTCCTAAGCTCGCTACGTTTACCGTGTTCATTAGTTCTGCAAAAATATTTCCGTCGTGAATTGCCGCTTGTTTTAAACGATTCAACGCTTCATCGCATGTACCACTGTTTCGTGCTTGGAATGCTTTAAGGTTGTTAATTTGTGTTTCTTTTTCGTCCTTAGAAGCACGCGCGATTTCCATATTGTCAACATCCTCTTCTGAAGGAGGATTTGGATTAAGATACGTGTTCACACCAATGATCGGTAGCTCCCCGGTATGTTTTTTCATTTCATAATGCATCGATTCATCTTGGATTTTCCCACGTTGATATTGGGTTTCCATGGCTCCTAGTACTCCACCGCGCTCATTTATGCGGTCGAATTCTTGAAGAACTGCTTCTTCTACTAGATCCGTTAAATCATCAATAATAAATGAACCTTGGAGAGGGTTTTCATTTTTTGTAAGACCGTGTTCTTTCGTGATAATCATTTGAATCGCCATTGCGCGGCGAACGGATTCTTCTGTCGGCGTTGTGATCGCTTCATCATACGCATTGGTGTGTAACGAATTGCAATTGTCGTGCAGTGCCATTAATGCTTGCAAAGTCGTCCGGATGTCATTGAAGTCAATTTCTTGCGCATGCAGTGAACGACCGGATGTTTGTACATGGTACTTGAGCTTTTGACTACGGTCATTAGCGCCATACTTTTCTCTCATGACAGTTGCCCAAATCCGTCTTGCTACGCGACCGATTACTGTGTACTCCGGATCTAAACCATTGCTAAAGAAGAAAGACAGGTTTGGTGCAAAATCATCTATGTTCATTCCACGACTTAAATAATATTCTACATACGTAAAGCCATTCGAAAGTGTAAAGGCGAGCTGGGAAATTGGATTTGCTCCCGCTTCTGCAATATGGTAGCCAGAGATTGACACGGAATAATAGTTACGAACCTTTTGATCGATAAAGTACTGTTGAATGTCTCCCATTAGGCGGAGTGCAAATTCTGTTGAGAAAATACACGTATTTTGTCCTTGATCTTCTTTTAAAATATCCGCTTGAACGGTACCACGTACTGTTTGCAATGTCATTGCTTTTACATGTTCATATTCTGTGTCTGTTAGCTGTCTACCAAGTTCAGTTTCTTTAAATTCCACCTGTTGTGTAATGGCAGTATTCATAAACATCGCAAGGATAATCGGTGCAGGACCATTGATTGTCATTGAAACCGATGTTGATGGTGCACAAAGATCAAAGCCATTGTACAATTTTTTCATATCATCGAGCGTACAGATGCTTACACCACTTTCTCCAATTTTCCCATAAATATCTGGGCGGTAAGCTGGATCTTCTCCGTATAGCGTGACAGAATCAAATGCTGTGCTTAGGCGCTTTGCCGTATCATCTTTTGATAAATAATGAAAACGGCGATTTGTTCGTTCAGGAGTTCCTTCTCCGGCAAATTGACGTTTCGGATCTTCACCTTCACGTTTGAATGGAAAAACTCCCGCTGTATAAGGGTATGAACCTGGTAGATTCTCTTTATACAACCATGCAAGGAGATCGCCAGCATCTTTATACTTAGGAAGCGAAACCTTTGGAATTGACAGACCTGATAGTGAAGTTGTTTTTAGTTGTGTAACAATTTCTCTGTCACGGACTTTTGTGATGAACTGATCCCCAGTATACTTTTCTCTTAAGTCAGTCCAAGCTTCAAGCAATTTTTTTGAGGTGTCGGTTAATTTTTCTTCCAAGTGATTTTTTGCAACTTCTAATGAACTCAACACTTCCTCATTTGCTTCATTACCCTTTAACGTCTCAATTGCACCAAGAAGTTGATAACGTTTTGAGGCAATCTGTGCTTGAGCTTCTGCGTGTTTGTGATAATTCCGAACGGTTTCTGTGATCTCACGTAAGTAGTATCTTCTTTCAGAAGGAATAATTACATTTTGCTTTTCGACATCTTTAACAACAGGTAGAGATGATTGCCAGTTTAAGTTTGTTTTTTTATTAATAAGCTTTAATAGCTCAACAAACAAGGTGTTCGTACCTGGGTCATTAAATTGACTTGCAATTGTTCCGAATACTGGCATCTCTTCGACCGGCTGATCAAATAAAAGATGACTACGTTGGTATTGCTTTTGCACCTGACGTTTTGCATCTTCAGAGCCCTTGCGCTCAAATTTATTAATGACAATTAAGTTAGCGTAGTCAATCATGTCGATTTTCTCAAGCTGCGAAGGCGCACCGAATTCGCTTGTCATCACATATAAGGAAAGATCACAAATCTCGGTAATACCAGCATCTCCTTGACCAATTCCGCTTGTTTCGATGATCACAAGGTCATACCCTGCACCCTTGACGACAGCGATAGCATCTTGAATGGCAAGTGACAATTCTGAGCGAGATTGACGAGTTGCCAGGCTTCTCATGTATACCCTTGGAGAAAAAATGGCATTCATCCGGATTCTATCACCAAGAAGTGCGCCACCCGTTTTTTGCTTTGTTGGGTCAACGGAAAGAATTGCTACTTTCATTTCAGGTACTTCGTTTAGAAAGCGACGGATTAGCTCATCTGTTAACGAGCTTTTTCCTGCTCCACCTGTACCTGTAATCCCTACTACAAGCGCATCAGATTTTAATTGTTTCACCTCGGAGAGAACATGTTCAACTGTTGCAGCAGACTGATCTTTATGACTGACTCTTGCTTCAGCCATTGAAATTAGCTTGGCAATTGAGCGAACGTCGCCTTCTTTTAATCGTTCAATCTCAGTATCTAGGTTTGTTACAGTCGCGAAGTCACATTCTTGAACCATTCTGTTGATCATGCCCTGTAGACCTAGTTTTCTTCCATCCTCAGGTGAAAAAATACGTGCAATTCCGTATTCATGTAGCTCTTTTATTTCACGAGGAATAATCACTCCACCTCCACCACCATAGAGACGGATGTGCGTGGCACCTCGTTCTTTTAATAAATCATACATGTACTTAAAAAATTCAACATGTCCGCCCTGATAAGATGAAATCGCAATTCCTTGCGCATCCTCTTGAATAGCCGCGTTCACGATTTCTTCAACGGAACGATTATGTCCTAAATGGATGACTTCAGCACCACTTGCTTGGAGAATACGGCGCATAATATTGATTGATGCGTCGTGACCATCAAATAGACTCGATGCTGTTACAAAACGAACGGCATGTGTTGGTTTATAGATTTCAGTTGTTGCCATTTTACCACCCCTTAAAGTAGTAGCTGGAAGTCTAGTAATCCTAGAACTCCAACTTTTGCTTAACCGTTATTTCTCTCCTACACCTTGTAAAATCACTTTTGTTTGAAGCTCAACGTATTCATCAATGCTATACATTTTTTGAAGAGCCCATCTTCTAAATCCCCACATCTGACCTTGTACAAAGATATTGTGGGCAATAAGTTTTCTTTCCTGCTCCGTTAAATTTAATTCCCCTTTTCTAACGCAGCCTTCTATTACTTTTTCGAACATACCGACCATTTCTATTTCTTTTTTGAGTACATATGGCAAAGCATCTTTTGAAAGTGATTTTGCTTCTTGATACATAACAAGCACTTCATCTTGCATGTCATCCATCACTTTAAAATAATTCGCAATGGCGAGCTTTAAGCTCTCGATTGAACCTTGCTTTGTATCAATATCTTGCTCTAGTCGAATCCGTACCTGGTCATAGATCGTATCACATACTAGATAAAGAACATCCTCTTTTTTACGTATATACTCATAAAGGGTTCCGATGCTAAATCCTGCAGCGCGTGCAATTTCTCTCGTTGTCGTTCGATGAAACCCCTTCTCTTTAAAGAGAATAACAGCTCCCTTAATCATTTGGTCGCGGCGTTTTTGAATCAACTTTTCGTCCTTTACAGACGCAGGAACATCACGCTTGCTCATTCTTTCCCCACCATTCTTAAATAAAAAGCACAAGCGCCTTGTTCAGCCTTAGGCATAGCATAAGACGATTCTAGGGTGGAAGGCGTTCTTTGCCTTCAATTTAGAATTGACTTATGACCTCGAGGCAGTTACAACCGCGACGTCCTGTCGCTGTAACTGCACTAGCACGTCCTATGCGTCGGGGCTAGGCGCTGGAGCTGGATTCCGAAACGTACTCCTATGATTCTCTTATTTTGTCAGCATACGAGAAATGACAAGTCGTTGAATTTCTTGAGTACCTTCATAGATTTGTGTGATTTTTGCATCACGCATAAAGCGTTCTACTGGATAATCCTTCGTATAACCGTACCCACCAAAGACTTGAACGGCTTCGGTTGTTACTTTCATTGCTGTATCTCCAGCAAATAATTTAGACATTGCAGATTCTTTTCCATATGGTAAGCCTTGTGACTCTAACCAAGCTGCTTGATAGGTTAACAGACGAGCAGCTTCAATGCTTGTCGCCATATCAGCTAGCTTAAAGCTAATTCCCTGCTGCGCGGCGATCGGTTTACCAAATTGTTCGCGCTCTTTTGCGTAGGCAACAGCTGCGTCTAGTGCACCTTGAGCAATTCCAACGGCTTGTGCGGCAATTCCGTTGCGTCCACCATCAAGTGTCATCATCGCTACTTTAAAGCCCTCGCCAACTTGGCCTAACAAGTTTTCTTTTGGTACGATACACTGTTCAAAGATGATCTCAGTTGTAGGTGAAGAGCGTATGCCGAGCTTGCGTTCTTTCTTACCTACTGAAAAGCCTGGAAAGTCTTTTTCTACGATGAATGCACTTGTGCTTTTGCTATTAGTAGGGTCCGTTACTGCGAAAACAATATAAAAGTCGGCTATTCCACCATTTGTGATGAAGATTTTTGAGCCATTTAAGATATAATGATCACCTTCTAAGCGCGCATTCGTTCTCATTCCACCTGCATCAGATCCTGAGCCAGGCTCTGTTAGGCCGTAGCCACCGATCTTTTCACCTAGTGCCATCGGCTTTAAGTATTTTTGTTTTTGCTCTTCTGTACCGAATTTGTATACAGGCCATCCCGCTAGTGACGTGTGAGCAGATAATGTAACGCCTGTGGATGCGCAAACTCTCGAAAGCTCTTCAACAGCGATAACATACGCTAGATAGTCACTTCCAATCCCACCATACTCTTCTGGCCATGGAATTCCTGTTAAACCTAGTTCAGCCATTTTATTAAAGATATTCATGTCGAAACGCTCTTCTTCATCACGATCAGCAGCTGTTGGTTCTACTTCTTTTCTTGCAAAATCGCGGACCATTTTACGTAGCATTTCATGTTCTTCTGATAGTTTGAAATTCATTTTTCATTCCCCTTTTTTCGTTATAGATTGCTATAATTGTGGAGTTATTTCCATTTTGGGCATATCGATCGTGATATCGCTCAAGTTGGGTGACTTTATCGGTCAGTTTGGCTCATATATCGGCCACATGACAACTTTCAGGAAAATTCGAACCCAACACAAGCTATCTATTTAAGTAACTCTTTACTAATTACAATCCTCTGAATCTCGCTTGTTCCTTCGTAGATTTCACACACTTTTGCATCTCTGAAAAAGCGTTCGACTGGGTAATCCTTTGTATATCCATATCCGCCGAACACTTGGATAGCCTCTGTTGAGACTTCCATAGCAGTTTTGGATGCAAAATACTTTGCCATGGATGCTTCTTGTTTACATTTCATGCCACTTTCTTTTAGGAAGGCAGCACGGTAAGTTAACAGCTCTGCTGCTTCTACATTTGTTGCCATATCTGCTAACTTAAACGCAATTCCTTGCTGGCTAGCAATTGATTTGCCAAACTGGTGTCGTTCTTTTGCATATTCGATTGAATGCTCAAGCGCTGCCTGTGCTATACCTAGTGATTGAGCGGCAATGCCAATTCTTCCAAAGTCCAAGTTTGCCATTGCAATCTTAAAACCATGTCCTTCTTCACCTAAAAAATTTCGGGCAGGTACCTTTGCATCTTCGAATGAAAGTTGAACGGTTCTTGAACCATATAGGCCCATTTTGTGCTCATCTTTTCCGATGATTAAGCCTGGTGTGTCCTTTTCAACGATAAATGCTGAGATTCCACGGCTACCTTTACTAGGATTTGTAGAAGCAAAAACAATGTAGGTATCCGCTTCACCACCATTTGTGATAAAAACCTTTGAGCCATTTAGAACGTAATACTCACCCTGTTTTACTGCTTTCGTTTTTAAGCTTGCCGCATCCGATCCCGAGCTTGGCTCTGTTAGTGCAAATGCACCTAGAAACTCTCCTGTTGCTAGCTTTTTTACATACTTATTCTTTTGTTCTTCTGTGCCGAAGTTTAGAATTGGATTCGTCCCCACTGATGTGTGAACAGATAAAATAACCCCTACTGTTGCGCTTACTTTCGAAATTTCATGAATCGCGATGATATAGGATATATAGTCCATCCCCGAACCACCATACTCTTCAGGAATTGGTATCCCCATTAACCCAAGTTCACCCATCTTTTTTAAAATATCCCTAGGAAATTCACCTTGTTCCATTCTCTCAACCACCGGTGCAATTTCTGATTGAGCAAAGTCACGAACCATCTTTCTCATCATTTCTTGCTCTTCTGTAAAACGTAGATTCATTGTTTTCTCCCCTCTGTTCAGTCATAACTTGCTTATTTTTTATGAAAGCTAGTTGTGACTACCTCTTGTTGTCGACTTACAATTTATTACGTTTCATATGTGTAGAAGCCTCTTCCTGATTTGCGACCCAGCCAGCCAGCTTTTACATATTTTCTTAACAGTGGACACGGTCTATATTTGTCATCACCAAAGCCCTCATGTAAGGTTTCCATAATGTACAAACAAGTATCGAGTCCGATAAAATCCGCTAATGTAAGTGGTCCCATAGGATGATTCATTCCGAGCTTCATCACGTCGTCGATCGCTTCAGGTGTTGCAACCCCTTCGTAAACGGTGAAAATTGCCTCGTTAATCATTGGCATTAAGATGCGGTTTGAAACAAATCCTGGAAAATCATTTACTTCAACAGGAACCTTGCTTAGTTTATTGGTCATGTTCTCAATCGTTTCATACACTTCATCAGCCGTAGCAAGACCACGGATAATTTCAACTAATTTCATGACTGGGACCGGGTTCATAAAATGCATACCAATTACTTTTTCTGGTCGCTTTGTTGCTGCTGCGATTTCGGTAATTGGTAGTGACGATGTATTTGTTGCTAAGATTGTATGCTGTGGAGTAATTTCATCAAGCTGTGCAAAAAGAGCTTTTTTTATCTCCATATTCTCGACAGCGGCTTCAATGACTAGGTCAACTTTTTCTGCATTTTGAAGGTCGACCGATTGTGAGATTCTATTTAACACATCTTCCTTTTCGGCACTAGACATGCGCTCTTTGTCGACCTGTCTTTGAAGGTTTTTATTAATATTGTTAATTCCTCGCTCAATAAATTCTGTTTTCATATCGTGAAGAATTACCTCAAATCCCGCCATCGCACAAACCTGAGCAATCCCTGAGCCCATTTGACCTGCACCAACTACCATTACTTTTTGAACGTTCATAAACATCCTCCTTGTATCGTCAACTGCATTGGACCTGCAAATTTATCAATCTATCAATCTAGTGAACTTGAATTATTATTGCATCGCCTTGACCGCCACCACTGCATATTGAGGCAATTCCAATCCCACCACCACGACGCTTTAATTCATGTATTAACGTAATGATAATCCGTGAACCACTTGCACCGATTGGATGTCCTAATGCAACGGCACCTCCATTTACGTTTACTTTTTCCGGATCTAAGCCTGCTAGTTGATTACTTGCTAATGCAACAGCAGCAAAAGCCTCATTGATTTCAAACAAGTCGATATCTTCGACTGTTTTCTGAGTTTTCTTTAGGAGTTCTTGAATAACAAGCCCCGGCGTTTTCGGAAAATCCTTCGCTTCTAAAGCAATGGCAGCAGACCCTAGAATTGTCGCTAGTGGTTTGCGGCCTTCTTTTAACGCTCGGTCCTCACTCATTAGGACAAGTGCAGCGGCACCGTCATTTACACCTGGTGCGTTTCCAGCCGTAATTGATCCATCTTGATTAAAAACAGATCCTAATTTAGAAAGTCTTTCGATTGACGTATCTTTACGAGGTGCTTCGTCATGTTCTACCACAATCGGATCACCTTTTCTTTGCGGAACGGAAACGGGTACAATTTCCTCTGAAAATTTGCCTTGTTCGATTGCTTCAACTGCTCGTTTATGGCTTCTTAGTGCCCACATATCCTGATCTTCTCGTGTTATTTGAAGTTCCTTTGCCACCCGATTTCCGTACGTTCCCATATGTGCACCTGTAAAGCTACATGTGAGGCCATCATGAACCATGAGATCTTGGACACTGCTATCGCCCATTCGAAGACCCCATCGTGCTTTCGGAAGGATATATGGCGCGTTGCTCATTGATTCCATTCCACCAGCAACGATCACTTCTTCGTCACCCGCTCGAATAATTTGATCTGCAAGAGTAACAGTACGAAGTCCTGAAGCACAAACTTTGTTGATTGTTTCTGTTTTTACACTCCATGGGACATCAGCATGTCTCGAAGCTTGCCTTGATGGAATTTGTCCTTGACCACCCTGGAGAACATTCCCCATAAGAATTTCATCAATCTGTCCGCTGTCCACATTTGCTTTGATCAGTGCTTCCTTAATTGCAATTCCACCTAGTTGTGATGCTGTAAAGGTACTTAATGCTCCTCCTAATTTTCCAAAAGGGGTACGAACTCCACTTAAAATAACGGTTTTAGTCATTTTTTCTCCTCCTAAATCAGAATCGCCTAGTAATAGCAAGCGCTTACAAAATCATGCGAAAAACATATCTTTTTTTACACTTAACTACTGTTTAAAATTATCGACTGAACGCTCGCTCAGTTTAAAACCTTTAAAGAAGGTGTAACAATGGTACACCTTCTTTAGAACCCTTTTTTTAATAGCACCAGAATTTATATGAATATAAAACTCAAAATGCGTTTCGCAAGTCCAGCTCCGACGCACAGGACGTGCTAGTGCAGTCATGGCGATTGACGTCGCGTTCTTGACTGCCAGCGCCTAGACCCTCGAGGTCATAAGTCAATTCTAAATTGAAGGCAAAAAACGCCTTCTATTTAGAATCGTCTTATGCTATGCCTAAGTCTGAACAAGGCGCCCCGCGCTTTTTTATCTATATTCTTTTATTCTAGCTTTATGATGCTAGCTCCTTCTTTTTACCGAAAATTGCTTTCTCTAGAAGCTCTGCTACATCATATGTTGCAACTTGTTCTTCGACTTCTTTCGCTTTTGTTCCATCGCTAAGCATTGTTAAGCAATATGGACAGCCCGAGCTAATGACAGATGGATTTACTGCAAGTGCCTGCTCCGTTCTGGACACGTTTATACGGCTTCCCGTGTCTTCTTCCATCCACATTAATCCCCCACCTGCACCACAGCACATTCCTGTTTCACGATTACGTTCCATTTCGACAAGACTAACACCTGGAATTGCTTTTAAGATGTCTCGAGGTGCATCATAGACTTCATTGTATCTTCCTAAATAGCAGGAATCATGGAACGTGATTGTTTCATTAACCTCAAATTTCGGGGTTAATCGACCATTTTTCACAAGCTCTGCTAACAGCTCTGTATGATGATAAACTTCTGCTTCTAAGCCGAAATCTGGATACTCATTTTTAAAGATATTGTACGCATGCGGATCAATTGTGACAATTTTCTTCACTTCATTTTTTTCAAACTCTTCGATGTTCTTCGTCGCTAACTCTTGGAATAAAAACTCATTTCCTAGTCGGCGAGGCGTATCTCCAGAGTTCTTTTCCTTATTACCGAGAATGGCGAAGGAAACACCTGCTTCATTTAAAAGCTTTGCAAATGACAGAGCGATTTTTTGACTTCTGTTATCATACGATCCCATTGAGCCAACCCAGAATAAGTATTCAAAATCTTCGCCTGCTTTTTTCACTTCTTTCACGGTTGGTACGACGACATCCTCGCGCGCCTCACGCCATGTCTCACGCTCTTTACGGTTTAATCCCCATGGGTTTCCTTGGCGTTCGATGTTTGTCATCGCACGCTGAGCGTCTGGGTCCATCTTACCTTCTGTTAAAACAAGGTAACGGCGTAGGTCAATAATTTTATCAACATGCTCATTCATTACCGGACATTGATCTTCACAGTTACGACAAGTTGTACAAGCCCAGATTTCTTCTTCTGTAATGACGTCTCCAATTAAGCTTGGATTGTATTCAAGTGTTGCTGCAACTTCCTGTGAGCCTGAACCCGCAGCCATCATTGCAAGCTGGTTTCCATTTGTATTTTGAAATGCAATTGCAGGTACCCAGGGTTGCATTGATGTAACTGCTGCACCCTTGTCTGTTAAATGATCACGAAGTTTTAAGATTAAGTCCATTGGAGACAGCATTTTACCTGTTCCAGTTGCTGGACACATATTTGTACAGCGACCACATTCGACACAGGCATACATATCAATTAACTGTGATTGCTTGAAGTCCTCGATTTTGCCTACACCAAATGTTTCCTGTGTTTCATCTTCAAAATCGATCTTCTCAAGCTTTCCAGGGTTTGATAAGCGACCAAAGAATACGTTAGCTGGTCCTGCAAGTAAATGGGCATGCTTTGATTGTGGTACATATACTAAAAACGAAAGTAAGAATAACAAGTGAGCCCACCAAGACATATAAAAAATAACGATGGCGCCTGTTTCACCCACAAAGCTCAATAAGAAGGCAAGCGATGATGCAATTGGCTCAGTCCATGTTAAGTCATGATTATGCCAAATTAGGTTCATTCCGTTCCCTACTAAAACGGATAACATTAACCCACCGATGAAAATTAAAACTAATCCAGATTTAAAGCCTCGTTTTAAACGAATAAGCTTTTCAACATAACGGCGATGAAATGCCCAAACAACTGCTACTAAAATCATCAATGTTACAAATTCTTGAATTAATGTAAATGCTGGATACAACGGTCCTAATGGTAGATGCGAATCAGGGCTAATCCCCTTGATTATAAAATCGATCGCACCTAATTGGACGAGAATGAAGCCATAGAAGAACATGACATGGATGATGCCACTCTTCTTATCCTTTAGGAGCTTTTTCTGTCCGAATACATTCACCCAAACTTTATGAAGTCTTTCTTTTAAATTGTTCTCAAACTCTACTTTTTTTCCTAGCTTAATGTACGCAATCCTCGTACGAATTAAGTACACAAATAAATGAACTGCGTAAGCGGTTACAAGTAAGAACGCAATAAGATTGATCCATAACAACGCATTCATCATTCTTCCCCCAGTCTCTGCGATGATTTCTTAGAACAAAGTTACTTTTTAAAAAAGAATCCAAATAGTAACTACTTCTTTCATTTCCCCATCCCGAGAAAATTCCCAATGCATCTAATTTTCTGACTTTAACTCTATATCTTTATGATAATAATGAATGAGCATTCAGTCAACACATTTCCTTCAATTTCTTTTAACACATAAATTAACGCTTGTTAGAGCAACTTATATGATACATAAAGTTTATATCGAACATCTTTGTAAGTTAGGAGGAAAGCTGTTGAATAGTATGTTAATCATTGGCATTGTTGTTTTCACTCTCGTGGTTTGGCTGCGAATAGATTATCGACTTGGTAGAAAAGATCATCTCCAGAAATCTAAATATCAACTGTTCCCTCTTAGGAAAAGTAATTTGAAACTTTATATAGACGGTCAAAATTTGTATGAAGATTTATTTAAAAGCATTAAAAATAGTAAACATTCTGTTCATGTGTTATTTTTTATTGTGAAAAATGATGAAATTAGTCACGAATTTTTATCCTTGCTAGGGGAGAAAGCAAAACAGGGCTTAGAAGTAAAACTTTTGCTTGATTATGTTGGTAGTAAAAATCTAGATAAAAATGCACTAAAGCTATTAAAACGAAAAGGTGCAAAGATTGGCTATACAAATAAACCTAGATGGCCTTATTTTTTTTATACACTACAAGCAAGGAATCACCGGAAAATTACGGTTATCGATGGAAAAATAGGTTTTATTGGCGGCTTTAATATCGGAAAAGAATACTTAGGTCTGGATCCGAAATTTGGGTACTGGAGAGATTACCATTTGCAAATTACAGGTGAAGGCGTTCAGGATATGCAAACTCAATTTTTAAAGGATTGGTTCGATTCGTCAGGAGAAGACCTTCGTCATGTCGCTTCCTACTTTCCCGTCCAAGAGCTTGGGACAAGTTCACAACAGTTTTTATCGACTTATGGTGAATTTTTGCATAAGTACTTTCTTTCGTTTATCCGTGAGGCCAAAAGGGAAATTATTATTTGCACTCCTTATTTTATCCCTGGAACAGAGATTAAAAAGGAGCTCTTAAAAGCACTTAAGCGTGGTGTTCAAGTTAAAATAATGGTTCCTATGAAAGCAGACCATCCGCTCGTTCGTGAGGCTGCCTTTCCATATTACGGACCTCTCATTTTAGCTGGCTGTGAGGTTTTCAGGTTTTACTATGGTTTTTATCATGCCAAAGTAATTGTTATAGACGATCATACCTGTGACATTGGAACAGCAAACTTTGATAAACGCAGTTTGTATTTGAATGATGAAATGAACTGTATGATTTATGACAAAGATTTTATACAGAACGTTAAAAAGCAAATTTATGAAGATTTCCATCGATCAGAGAAGCTCACATATGAGTTTTATCGAAAGAGGTCAATTTTACATCGAGGCAAGGAAACGTTTGCAACTCTGGTTTCCCATTTTTTGTAACCCTCTGTAAAGGAGTTCATCATGATAATTCGGTTTGGATATGTATCACACGCTTTGTCGTTATGGGATTGTTCTCCGGCAAAAACCTTAACATTTACTCGTTGGAAAAAACTTGAGGAAAACGAACGAAAAGATAACCTCCTTCATGTAACAAAGCAAAATCTGGAACACACATTAAGAATGATTTATTATAATCTCGCTCACGAAATTTACTTATATCGTTTTTCTTCATCAATTGTACCTCTTGCCACACACCCTGAAGTAAAGTGGGATTACCGAACGCCATTTAAAGATCTGCTATCTGAAATTGGTGATCTTGTTAAAAAACATCACCTTCGAACTAGTTTTCATCCGAATCAATTCACACTTTTTACGAGTGATAAAAAGCATATTACCGAAAATGCGGTAGGAGACATGGCCTATCATTATGATTTATTGGAAGCAATGGACATTGCAGATCAAGCGGTTATTAACATTCATGTTGGCGGAGCCTACGGCAACAAGGTTACAGCAACAGAAAGGTTTCATGAAAATTTAAAATTACTTCCACTTCATATTAAGCAACGAATGACGCTAGAAAATGACGACAAAACATATACAACATCTGAGACTTTGGTTATATGCGAAAAGGAAGACATTCCCCTCATGTTTGATTATCATCACTTTATGGCAAATCATGACGATCATGAGGAAGTTGAAAATCTTTTGCCAAAGGTTTTTTCAACTTGGGCTAGGTTAAAAGTAATTCCTAAAATCCATATTTCTTCACCTAAGTCTGAAAAAGAATATCGAAGTCATTCAGATTATGTAGACTTGGAATTTCTTGTTCCATTAATAACAACACTGAAGGAATTGAATGTGGATGTTGACTTCATGATTGAAGCGAAGCAAAAAGATAAAGCCGTTTTACAGCTTGTCGAAGATGTTGCGAGGATTCGAGGTGTTAAACGGGTTGGCGGAGCGATGATTGAGTGGTAATTTTCCATAATATGAGAACATAAACAACAATTTTTCTTCTATAAACCAATTCTCGCCTTCTATAAGCCAAATTCAGCTTTCTATAAGCCAATCGACAAAAAACGACGAAATACGTTCTAGCTAGATGTTGCCACCTCTATCCTATCAACTAATTCCATACAAACAAAAAACCCAGACAACAAAATTCCGTCTGGGTTCAATCCATTTTACATCTTCTCCGGCGCTGAAACACCGACGAGCTGAAGTGCGTTTTTTAATGTAGTTTGTGTTGCTTTCATAAGACCGAGTCGTGCTCGGCTTTTTTCGATATTTGTTTCGTCTAGCACTTTTTCAGCGTTGTAGAAGCTGTGAAGTGCTGATGCTAGTTCATAGATGTAGTTTGTAATTCGGTGTGGAATTCTTTTTTGAGCTGCTTCTGTTACAGCTTGTGGGAATTCACCTAGTTTTTTTAGTAAGTCGATTTCTTTTTCAGATGATACTTCGTCTAGTTTAAGATCTTTTTCAAATGACAAGCCTTGTTCTTCTCCCTGACGAAGCATGCTCCAGATTCGGGCATGTGCATATTGCGCGTAGTATACAGGATTTTCATTCGATTTCGAAACAGCTAGATCCATATCAAAGTCCATGTGTGTGTCACTGCTGCGCATTGCAAAGAAGTAGCGAACAGCATCAAGTCCGACCTCTTCCATCAGGTCACGCAATGTTACTGCTTTTCCTGTACGCTTACTCATTTTCATTTTTTCACCGTCTTTGTATAGGTGAACAAGCTGGATGATTTCAACCTCAAGGGTTTCTTTACCATATCCTAACGACTCAATTGCCGCTTTCATACGCGGTATATAGCCGTGATGGTCAGCACCCCAAATATTAATGAGCTTAGTGAAGCCACGGTCTAGCTTATGCTTGTGATAGGCGATATCTGGCGTTAAGTAAGTGTAAGAACCATCATTTTTAATAAGTACGCGATCCTTGTCGTCTCCATAGGTTGTCGAACGGAACCAAGTTGCACCGTCTTCTTCAAAAATATGACCTTTTTCACGAAGAACGTTTAACGCTTCATCAATTTTTCCATTATGATAGAGAGAAGTTTCTGAGTACCAGACATCAAAAGGAACACGGAATTCTTCTAAATCTGCTTTCAATTTATCCATTTCAAATTTCAAGCCATACTCGCGGAAGAAACCAAGGCGGTCCTCACTGCTTTCAGTGGCAAAACGGTCACCAAATTCTTCAACTAATTTTTTTCCAACCTGAATAATATCTGCACCTTGATAGCCATCCTCAGGCATTGCGGCGTCTTGACCAAGTGCTTGTAAGTAGCGCGCTTCAATTGAAAGAGCTAGGTTATTGATTTGATTTCCAGCGTCATTAATGTAGTACTCACGTGAAACATCGTACCCAGCCTTCTCTAGTACATTGCATAACGAATCTCCGACTGCTGCTCCACGAGCATGACCTAAATGTAGCGTTCCTGTTGGATTAGCTGACACGAATTCAACTTGAATTTTTTCATTGTTGCCAACATTCGTTTGGCCATATGTGTCTCCCGCTTCTAATATCGTAGGAATTAGGTCCGTTAAGTACTGATTGTTCATATAAAAATTGATAAATCCAGGTCCAGCGATGTCAATTTTTTCAATCGATGCTTTACCTTTATCAAAATTAGCAACAAGTTCTTCAGCGATCATGCGAGGTGCCTTCTTGGCAATTCGCGCAAGTTGCATCGCCATATTTGTAGAATAGTCACCATTTGTTTTGTCCTTTGGAAGCTCAAGAAGAACATCTGGTAGCTGAGTTTCTTCTGCGAGTCCTGCCTTCACTGCTGCTGCTTTAATTTCATCTTTAAGTCGTTCTTTTACTTGCTCGACGATATTCATTTTATATCCTCCTTAAATGCAATAAATAATGTATGTAAATGCTTTTCATTTTCGCCAATTTCTAGTTCGTATATCACCCGGATGAAGCCTTGTAATTTCTGCTGATCCTTTTCAACTTTAATTGATTTCGTGTGAGTAACTAGTTGTAGTTTTCCAAAAGGAGTCGTGTAATCTGTTGCGGTTAGCTGGTTCTCTGAAAAACGTTGCTTCATTGTCACAGCGCCAGAACGCATGACCATCACTTCATTTTCACTCATCTTTAGAGTTGTTTTTACAAATCCAAGTTCATGTTCTTCATCATATCTTATATACGTTTTGTTTTCTTTTATGTAATATTCACCGACAGTTTGAAATTCAATTTTTTCTTTGTCAGGATCGTTTAGTTGCTGAATTTCTGAGATCACTTTGATGTGAATAGGTGTGCTTGTTGCCATTGTAAACACTTCCTTTTCAAGTTCATCTATAACTTTAATAGTATAAAGATTGAATTGCAAATGCGCAAGCTAACAGGCTATTTTCGGAAACCCGTATAAAAAACTAGCTATTTTCGAAAATATTGTTGTAATTCAAACGTATATAGCACTTTTCACTGTAAAAATTGAAGTTCATTTTCAAATAATGATGTCCTATCTTCGAAATTAGCTGCTTTATCTTCGAAAAGTAGTGTTCTATCTGCGAAAATACTTATTTTATCTACGAAACTAAAAAAGCGGTCTGTCCGGTTCAGCTGAAGCAACTTTCATTTAAAAAATAAAAAGTGAACGGGAGCAAGCCCCATTCACTTTTTTATTTTTGAACCCAGCCCAAGATCATCTCACGAATTAGCTTGCTCGCTGTATTCGCAGTTTGTTCTGAGTGGTCATAGATTGGTGCAACTTCTACTAAGTCTGCGCCAACAACGTTTACTTGTGATCGTGCTATTTCGTGGATCGAGGCTAGAAGCTCTTTAGAAGTAATTCCCCCTGCATCGACCGTTCCTGTTCCTGGTGCGTGCGCAGGGTCTAAGACGTCGATATCAATTGTCACGTATACAGGTCTGCCTGCTAGCTTCGGTAAAACTTCTTTCAATGGCTCCAGTACTTCAAATTTTGAAATGTGCATACCGACTTCTTTTGCCCATTGGAATTCTTCTTTTAATCCAGAGCGAATTCCGAATGAGAAAACATTTTGTGGCCCAATTAAATTAGCTACTTTTTTAATAGGAGTTGAATGGGATAGCGGTTCACCTTCATAGTCATCACGTAAATCTGTATGTGCATCCATGTGAATAATCGCTAAATCTGGATACTTTTTGTACATAGATTTCATAACAGGCCAAGAAACTAAATGTTCTCCACCCATTCCTAGTGGAAATTTATCTTTGGCTAAAAGCTCGTCGATATATTCTTCAATCATTTCAATACTTTTTTGCGGATTGCCAAATGGAAGTGGAATATCCCCTGCATCAAAATATTTCACTTCTTCTAATTCACGATCTAAGTAAGGGCTATATTCTTCCAAGCCAATTGAAACTTCACGGATTCTTGATGGGCCAAAACGTGACCCTGGTCGATAGCTAACTGTCCAATCCATTGGCATTCCATAAATCACCGCTTGACTTTCTTCAAAGCTTGGGTGACTTTTGATAAATACATTGCCAGAATAAGCTTCATCAAATTTCATTACTATTCCTCCATTCAAAAAAGTGAGAGCGTCACCCTCACTTCCGTCATTTTTTCTTATTTAATCAAATCACTTACAAACTTCGGTAAAGCAAATGCTGCTTTATGAAGGTCTTTTGTGTAATATTTAGATTCGATTTCATGGAAATGATCATCATTAACTTCTAGTGGATCGTATTTTTTTGAACCAATCGTAAATGTCCATAATCCGCTTGGATAAGTTGGAATGTTTGCTGTGTAAAGGCGTGTAATTGGGAAAATTTCTCTTACATCACGTTGAACAGTTGTAATAAGTTCAGGTGTGAACCACGGATTGTCTGTTTGAGCTACGAAGATTCCGTCTTCTTTTAACGCCTTTGAGATTCCAGCATAAAATCCTTTTGAGAAAAGGTTTACCGCCGGTCCAACTGGTTCAGTTGAGTCAACCATGATGACATCATAGATGTTCTCACTTTCAGCGATGTGCATGAAGCCGTCCCCTACTTTTACTTCTACACGAGGATCTTCAAGCTTTCCTGCAATTTCAGGCAAGTATTTTTTTGAGTACTCGATCACTTTACCGTCAATTTCAACGAGTGTTGCCTTTTTTACACTTGGATGCTTGAGAACTTCGCGAATTACACCGCCATCTCCTCCGCCTACAACAAGAACGTTTTCAGGGTTTGGATGTGTGAATAGCGGCACGTGCGCCACCATTTCATGATAAACAAATTCATCAACTTGAGAAGTCATCACCATGCCATCTAAATAAAGCATGTTGCCGAATTCTTCTGTTTCAACCATTTCTAGTTTCTGAAAGTCTGTTTGTTCTGTATGTAAAGTCTGCTTGATTTTCATTGTAATTCCGAAGTTCTTTGTTTGTTTCTCTGTATACCAAAGTCCGCCCATTATTATCTTCCTTTCACTAATAAAAAATTAGGGATGCACTTCGACATCCAGCTCCAACGCCTAGCCCCTCGAGGGCTGACCAAGGCGTTTGCGCTTTTGTTATTATAGTACCCGAATCAACTTTTTAAAATCCGACAAATATCCACAAGTTTCGAAACCTCAGAAAAAGTATAGATGAATCTAGCAAAATTGCAAGAAAAAAATTCATTTTTTCATAGACTTACGTTTAAAAAATACAAAAACATCTCATACTGATTAACAACTTACTGACCGTACCTGAAATGAGGTGATTTTAGTTGGATGTCATAACCCCGAAACGAATTCGAATAACGATTAAGACCGTTCGAGCCATTATCTTTATAAGTGTTCTTTTACTTATCTTTTTTTCAACGATCCTATTTAGCATCCTTCTTTTTGCAAAAACACAAGGTGCCCCCTCTTTAACCGTTTCACAATCAACGATTCTTTATGCAAGCGATGGAAGTAAGATTGGCGAAACTCATAATGGACAAAGGCGCTATTGGGTGAAGCTAGAGGATATTTCGGATGAAGTTCTTCAAGCTACACTGGCAATTGAGGATCGGAATTTTTATGAACATCATGGATTCGATTACAAACGAATTGCCGGTGCAGCTTTAGCCGATTTAAAAGCGATGGCAAAGGTGCAAGGTGCAAGTACAATTACTCAACAGTATGCCCGCAATTTATTTTTAGAGCATGAAAAAACCTGGAAGCGTAAGGCGTTAGAAGCACTTTATACAATACGTTTAGAAATGAATTATAGTAAAGATGATATTTTAGAAGGCTATTTAAACACGATTTACTATGGTCATGGTGTTTACGGTATTGAAGCAGCCTCAAATTACTATTTCGGTAAAACATCGAGTGAGCTAACTTTGGCTGAGGCTTCACTGTTAACAGGAATTCCAAAAGGGCCAACGATCTATTCTCCATTTGTTCATGAAGAACGAGCAAAAAAACGACAAGAAGTCATCCTAAATACGATGTTGAGCGAAAAATACATCACTAAAGAACAACTTCAAGAAGCTGTGGTGACCAAGCTGATTTATAAAACGAAAAAAGAAGCAGTTCAAACAGGAATTGCTCCATACTTCCATGATACAGTCATGAAAATTCTTGCCAATCAATTAAAAATGGACGAGCATGAAATCACCACGAAGGGCTTACGGATTTATACAACTCTTGATCCTGACATGCAGAAAAAAGCAGAAAACATTATGGAAAGCACGATTGAAAAAGAATCAGACATACAAGCTGGTATTGTTGCCATACATCCTCAAACAGGTGAAGTGAAAGCACTTGTTGGTGGTCGTGACTACGAAAAAAGTCAGTTCAACCGCGTTACACAAGCAAAACGACAGCCTGGTTCAACGATGAAGCCATTGCTTTACTATGCAGCCCTAACAAAAGGATTTACCCCTTCAACGGAAATGAGAAGTGAGCCAACTTCGTTTACCTATAATGATGGAAAATCCACCTATAAACCAAGTAATTTTAATGACTATTATGCGAATGATCTCATTACATTATTACAGGCAATCGCATTATCAGATAATATTTACGCTGTTAAAACTCATCTTTTTCTAGGAATGGAGGAGCTTCTTAAGACGTCAAAACTTTTCGGAGTAGAATCAAAATTAGACTTAGTTCCTTCCCTTGCTCTTGGAACTTCACCCGTAAGGTTACTTGATATGGTCAATGCGTATGGCATTCTAGGTAACGGAGGTAAAAAAATCGAGCCTACTTTTATCACAAAGGTCGAGGACGCAAGCGGGAACGTTCTTTACGAACACTCGTTAGAACCTAAGCAAATTCTAGAGCAAGAAAATGCATTTGTTGCAACACACCTGATGACCGGAATGTTTGATAAAAGACTAAACGATTATGCATCTGTTACTGGTCAAAGCATCGCGGGCAGCTTAACACGGGATTATGCAGGAAAGTCAGGAACGACCTCAACCGATAGCTGGATGATTGGACTTACACCACAGCTTGTAACAGGTGTGTGGACTGGTTATGACAAAGACAAAACAATTGATCTTGTCCAAGAAAAAGCATATGCAAAAAAAATATGGGCAACATTTATGGAAAAAGCTTTAGAGGACCAACCTGTAAAGGCATTTCGCCCTCCGAACGATGTTGTAGGCGTTTATATTAATCCTGAAACTGGAAAGCTCGCAACAGAAGATTGTCCTGTACGCCGCCTCACTTATTATGTCGCAGGGACAGAGCCGACTCATTATTGTACGGTTCACTTGGATGATGGAGAACATGATGAAAAACAGCCTAATAAAGATGTAAAAAGTGATGATGGTTGGATGAATAAGCTGTTTAAATGGTGGGATTAAAGTGATTTTTTTCAGAATAAAAATTCCAATGAAAAACCCCGAACATAAATCTGCTCGGGGTTTTTCGTGTCCTAGTTTTATAAAAACTATAGTTCAAGTCTACTCATTTTATCTCATAAGCTCAAGAAATACCTCAGATGTTCACAAAACTGTCATGAATTCGACAAATTTGACCAAAAGCGGAGACGCCTTGTTCAGCCCCGACAAGCATAAGAAAATTATAAATAGAAGGTGCTTTTCCCTTCAATTTATAATTTTCTTATGACCTCGAGGGGCTAGGCGTCACAGCTGGATGCCGAAACGCTAACTCAATAAGAAAATTATACTTTCATCTAATTTAAGATATAGCGAGGCCATTTTTTAATTCTTCACTTGACCGTTCCCACATGCCTTCATCGTGCTTTTTTAAGAATGTTGTTAAAATTTCTTTTGAACGATCATCCATAAAATCAACCATGATTTTTCGCTTCATCGACTTATCCATTTTGTTTACATGCTCAGGCAAGGACTTATACCCGCGGCGAATTTCCCGGTCAACGGTCATTTCACAAGCTGTAACACCTGCATAATAAGGGCCTTCCTGCTTGCGATCAATTGTAACCCATACTAACCAGAATGCTTTTCCATTTGGTACATCTTCTTTGTTTGGAAGAAACTTAATCCCTTTCTCGACAACACTTCTCGCATGCAATGCCCCGATATCAACAAATGCCTCTCCATCTTCTACATCTACGAAAACGGGTGAAATATTTTCAAGACTTAGTGCACCTACTCCAAATCCACCATGACCGTCAGTAGGATCATTTTTAATAATATTAAAGCCAATGCTTTTTTTCTTTTTGTCTTGATCCATGTAAAAGACCTCCTTAACTGTTCGTTCCCTATTTTATATCAAGGGGCTTAATAAAGTGTTAAACACATTCATGACAATGTCTGTTCCATAAAAGAACAGTGGCTGAATTGTATATTGATCAAGTGGGGTAATGACCAGAATGATAAAGAGAATAATTCCATAGCTTTCATATTGCGTCATCCTTGCTCGTATGTTCGCTGGCATTAAATCTTCGATGATTCGATAACCGTCAAGTGGAGGGAAAGGAAGCAAGTTGAATAAAAATAAAATGATATTTAATCGGATCAGAATATTAAAGAATTGTTCTAAGCTTGTTACAACATTATCCGGTAAACCAGGTAGCAAACCTGTTGTTAAAAGTATATACCAAATTGCCGTTCCTATAAAAGCAATAACCAAATTACTTAGTGGCCCTGCAACAGATACAAGCACTCCCGCAAGCCTTGGGTTTTTAAAATAAAACCGGTTCACTGGTACAGGCTTCGCCCAACCAAACCCCGCAATGAAAATCAGGATCGTTCCTAATGGATCTAGATGTGCAAGTGGAGACAGAGTTAGTCTTCCTTGATTTTTTGCCGTTGGGTCACCAAACTTATAAGCAACATAGGCATGGGCAAATTCATGCACAGTAAAAGCAATAAGTAGTGAAATAACGACAAATGGAATAAGTTCAAGTGGAAAAGCCAAAAAGCCTGCCAAATTCTCCATAACAAAATTCTCCTTTTAAAGGTAATCTCTTTCTTTAGCTTATCACGTTATGCAAATTAAGGAAGAGTAAAGTATACTGTAAATGAAAATCACATTAAAAGGAGATCCTACCATGCCTTACGTTACCGTTAAAATGCTAGAAGGACGTTCAGAAGAACAAAAAAGAGCGCTTGTGGAGAAAGTAACTGCTGCTGTATCAGAAACAACAGGAGCACCTGCAGAAAAAATCGCAGTGTTTATTGAGGAAATGAGTAAAAACCATTATGCAATTGGTGGCAAGCGGTTAAGTGATCAGTAAAAAAAAAGCGCAAGCGCCTTGTTCAGCCTTAGGCATAGCATAAGACGATTCTAAATAGAAGGCGTTCTTTGCCTTCAATTTAGAATTGACTTATGACCTCGAGGCAGTCGAGAACGCGACGTCCTGTCGCTTCGACTGCACTAGCACGTCCTGTGCGTCGGGGCTAGGCGCTGGAGCTGGATTCAGAAACTCATACTAAGTCTAAAATTATACAAATTCTGATATTAAAAAATAGAGGAATCCGCACAAATGTCGGGTTCCTCTTCTCTTTTTAGTGTGGCAGGTTATCATTCAGCTTTCGATTTGAAGCTATATCGTTTTCACCATCTACAAGGTGTGTCATTCCGCGTACCAATGTATCATCCTCTAGCAAGCTCCAAATATGATAGCCAAAATCCTCACGTTTAAGCAACACTTCTTCAAGCACTTGTACAGTTCCATAGTCATTTAATTGATGTGCTTTTGCAATTGTTTTTCTCATCATGCCTTGGATTTTAATCTCATGCTCTAAATCATTGCGAAGAAAATCTCTCATTGTGTAGCGGCCTTCTACTTCATGCTTAATGTACGAGATTTCATGTTGTGTCACTGGGTGTGCTGTTGGTACGACGCCCAAACGCGCCACTCGTTCTCCAACTTTATCAATGTGCTCCATTGTTTTTTCAATATGCTCCTCCAAAATATGATGCAAGCTTCCAAACGATTCAGCACCTTCAGTTAGCCAGTGATGCTTCGTATACTGATGAAGTGCAACGTTCAACGCACACATGTGCTCATCAAGCTGCAACCCCATTTCAAGACGAGTGTCATAAGGTAAGCTAATTCCAGACCCTTCTGTGCGGGCTGTTCGTGGTTCTTGCCTAAGTATCATTTTCCCCATATGATCGGATTCATGGCCTGGCATTTTAGGATCAAAACCACTTTTGTTTAGCTTAAATTCATCATGTGAAAATCCTTGATTGTCGTGTGATTCCATGTTTATGTATCCTCCTTGTAAATGTTTTACATCTTTTATTGTGTACAAGGAGTGTAAAAGTATGAAAAAAACCCGCATAAGTTAGGCGAGTTTTTCTTGACTATCAGAATTTATATACTTTAATGAATAAGTGGGCGTTTCTGCATCCAGCTACAGCGCCTAGCCCCGACGCACAGGACGTGCTAGTGCAGTCAATGCGACAGGACGTCGCGTTCTTGACTGCCTCGAGGTCATAAGTCACTCAGAAATTGAAGGCAAAGAGCGCCTTCTATTTCTGAGCGCCTTATGCTTGTCGGGGCTGACCAAGGCGCTTCCGCTTTTGATCAACAAGATCACGTAGCTTTTCAACATATGAATAAGCCTCAGAGATTTCAGTTTCTGTATACTTCTGTTTGCTTTTTAACGTAAACACTTTTTCTTTTACTTCTTCTTTATCAAGTCCTTCAAAATAAAGCACTGTAGACACTAGCTCCAAAAAACGAGCATTCTGATCATTTAGGTCTTCCATACAGCTCTGGAGTGGTGGCATGTCCAAGTCATAATGTCCTAAAAACTGTTCACCTGCATCTGTTAATGAATAACGGTATTGAAAATAACCTTCTTTTTTCTCACGTACTTCATTTAAAAATCCTAAGTTACAAAGCTCTTCCACACGAAGTGTTAATTCTTCTGAATAAGGTCCAAAAAAGTGAAAATTATATTTTTCATAAAAAGGAAAGTCAACTTTTTTTGCAATATAAATCATTTTTTGAAGCTTTTTACGTCCGATGATTTCTCCAGAGGTTGAAAAGACTTTCATCAACTTAGCATGTTCTTTCATCAATGCCCCATCATCTCCTAACCCTATTTCTCTAAAAGCTTCTCTATATCTTTAGCAACTCGAGTATTCTTTTCTTCGCAGTTCTTTTTGTTGAAAAATCTTCTATTAAATCTAACGGGAAATAAAGCTTATGGTCAGTTCTTCTTTTACCAGAGATTGCGTCAACAATTTCTGATTCTCTTGAAAGCTCTCTTAGGTCTCCATTTGCCATTAATAAATGAATCGGCAGTCGTTCTTCTTCCTCGCCTGGACGGTAAAAATCATAGGGAAGGTCTGAAGACGAATCAACCACTAAATAATAGTCAGGATCTATTCCGGCTTTCTTAAAGAGTGATGTTAACTCTATTAATGTCATCATTTGCACATTAGGATTAAATTCCACATATTTAAACAAATTGCGGTTATTAAACCGTCGACATAAATCTTTTAGGATTGGATCTTCCTCATCCTGCCACGCTTGAAAATAGTAATTGATAATCGACTCATCTAGTCGTAAGTAATCTTCTAAAGTAACTTCATCTTCAAAAATGGAGTAAAAATGGATTGGGTCTTGTTTGAAAGTATAAAATTCATGATGTAAGTGCTTTGCTCGATGTAGAATTTTTGTCAGTATTACCTCTGCACTACGAGTCACAGGGTGAAAATATACTTGCCAATACATTTGATACCGGCTCATAATGTAATCTTCTACAGCGTGCATTCCACTATTTTTTATGACAACTTGATCCTCTCGAGGTCTCATGACTCTAAGTATTCTCTCCATATCAAAATGGCCGTAGCTTACCCCTGTATAATAAGCGTCGCGTTGCAAATAATCCATGCGATCTGCATCAATTTGACTGGAGATTAAACTAATTACTTGTTTGTTTTGATAGGTTTTATCGATGACTTCTGCAACCTTCTTCGGAAAATCGTCTCCCATTGTTCTTAACACTTTATTAACTTCAGTATTTCCAACAATAATGGCTTGTGTAAAATCTTCATGATCAAGATGAAAGACTTTTTCAAAGGAATGGGAAAAAGGACCGTGTCCTAAGTCGTGAAGTAGTGCAGCACAAAGACATAATAACCGCTCCTCATCATTCCATTCAGGGCGTCCCTTAAAGATATCATCAACAATACGACGAACAATCTCATAAACTCCTAAAGAATGGTTAAATCGGCTATGCTCTGCCCCATGAAACGTCAAATACGTTGTTCCCAGCTGACGAATACGTCTTAATCTTTGAAACTCAGATGTTCCAATTAATTCCCAAATAAGCTTATCGCGAACATGAATGTACCTGTGCACGGGGTCCTTAAAAACCTTCTCTTCAGACAATTTTCCGTTTGCCATCGTCTACCCTCTTTTTTAATCAGACATGTTTCTATTATATCGACTATGAATCGACAAATACACCGATATTTTTCAATTAATTTTATAAAAATAATCATACTACAATCACTTTTAAAATGAAAAAATCACCGTTGTAAATTGCAACAAAGGTGATTTTATTTTTTAATTTTAAGATGTAATTTTTCTATTAATTCGTCTTCATTCGGTGCTGAGACCGGACGATTATTTACAAATGCGAACGACTTTTTTCTACCTGGGCCACAATAAGATTGACATCCCACATCTATTTTTGCATCGGGATCAAGACTTTTTAATCGTGGCATTAACGTTTTAACGTTCGTAGCCTGGCAATCATCGCACACTCTAAATTCGTTTGCCATCAATCTACAACCCTTTCTTAGGAACAATCACGCTTTTGGTATTTTACCTTTAAAAGAGACTCAATGCAAGTTACGTTAGCATTACTAAAAATTGCATAATGTCAGATATTACTTTTATATACTATGAAAAAAATCTACTATCCTCTTAACATTTTTGTATAAAAAAAGCACAACCTGGTCATGATAATAACAAGCATCCAAAGAATGATTGTTTATTTATAGAAGGAGTTGAAAATATGAAATTAAGACAAGACGCTTGGTCTGAAGAAGATGATTTATTATTAGCTGAAACAGTATTAAGACATGTTCGCGAAGGAAGTACACAGTTAAATGCATTTGAAGAAGTTGGAGATAAATTGAATCGTACGTCTGCCGCATGTGGTTTCCGCTGGAATGCTGTTGTCCGACATAATTACGAAAAAGCCCTTCAACTAGCAAAAAAGCAACGAAAACAGAGAATGAGAGCTTTAGGAAACGGGCAGCCAGTTAAAAAACAACTACTGTATGCACCAGAATCACCAATGCATATGATGACTGATGAAGAAGAAGAACTTGCTATGATGAAAGCTTTAGAGAATTATAAACCAGAGGAATACAACGAAGAAGAAGTTGATGAGAGCGGCACCACTACTGTTCACACTGCGCCTGTTCAAGCACCTGTGTTCACACAAGCGCCAGCACAAGCACCTACACATCAGGAAAGACCATTTATGCAACCAAGACTTTCAATGGATCAAGTTATTTCATTCTTGCACTCTTATAAAACGAATAACGAGCATTCCACTATTTTAATGAGTGAAAACAGTCGCCTAAAACGTGAAAACCAAGAATTACATGCAATGAATTCTGAATTACAAAAGAAAGTATCACGTTTAGAACAAGACACTGTGACAGTTCAAGAAGACTATGAAACATTAATGAAAATCATGAATCGTGCAAGAAAACTAGTATTATTTGATGAAGAGGAACGCCCAGCAACATCTTTTAAAATGGATCGTAATGGAAATTTAGAAAAGTTGGCTGAATAATTTTTGTGAAAACGTGCGAAGTTGATGCACGTTTTTTTATGATGAAAAATGCTAGAATCACTATTGAAACACAGTCAAAAAGGAAAAACTGTGCATAATCTCTATATAAATTTAGGAAAAAGAACTTTAAATTGTAAAATCTCTGATAAATAATAGATTTAGAGGTAAAATTAATGAAACTTTTCATCCCACTCGTCCGTAACTTACTTGCAAAGCTAAAGAAGAATGGAGAAATAAATGGAAACAAAACAGTGGTTAGAATCCGAATTAACTTCCATTGAAAAATGGGAAAATGATCAAAAGGAGCTTTGGTTTTGGGAGAAACTAGGCCGTCTTCCTTTTAAAATCCTTGATCGATTTACACCGGAGTTTATTCAGAAGAAAATCGGCCTTCTTTTAGATGAATTAGGTCAATTCATTCAAACAGGTGGTCACTATTTAACACAAGAAAAGCTTGTATTAAATAAAATTCAAAAACATCATTCCATTAGTTCCACAGAAGAGATAGCGTCACTTCCTATAAAAGTAATGGATCAAGTTGGCGATGACCTAAAAAAAGGTAGAAGACAATTCGCGACATTACAGGGCGCGACAACAGGCATTGGGGGAATATTCACTTTAGCGATTGATATTCCTGTATTACTAGGTTTGTCACTTAAAACGTTACAAGAAATTTCAATTACCTACGGCTACAATCCAAAAGAAAAGGAAGAACGGATTTTCATCGTAAAGTGTCTACAGTATTCTTCTGCAGATGTGGTAGGTAAACAGGCGATCTTAAACGAACTTTCTTCCTTTTATGATAAAGAAAACCGAAATTCAAAAGAAATGATGTCACAGCTCCAAGGCTGGCGTGAAGTTGTATACACATACCGCGATCAGTTTGGCTGGAAAAAGCTACTTCAAATGATCCCGATCGCAGGAATGATTTTTGGCGCACTAACAAACCGCTCCATGATTCAGGACTTAGCAGAGGCCGGAATTATGCTCTATCGAAAACGGAGAATTATGGAGAGATTACTAGACATGAATGAAAACCATTCCCAAGGGTAAAAAAGCACAAGCGCCCGTTTATCAACGTATGGACCGGAATATAAAAAGGTGCGAAGTTCTAGTATTGACTAGTAATTTCACACCTTTTTTAATTACGGTTTTATAACCCAAAAACCTTTTCATTTCGCTCATACATTCTAATCAAATTCTTTTCAAAAAGCTCCTGCTCTTCAATTGAAAACGTCGATGAGTAGATTTTATGACTGTTGTTTTTTAACGTTGTTAACAGTTTCATCATGATGTCTTGCAAAGTGACCTCTATATTTAAAAGTTCACTAAGCGAGGCCATCGTGTTTGGAATGATTTTTGGAAAGATAAATTTAGTGGATTCATTTTTCAACGCTAGCTCGTAAAAATTCCGAATTAGTTCAGCTCTCTTTGCCCCATTTCCAGAAACGCAAAGGTAAATCTGAACGGCAATTCCCCCTCGCAATCTTCTTTGGGAAATTCCAGCAAACTTCTTTCCATCCACGCTTAAATCATAGCTTCCTGGACAATATGAACCAACAACTTCACCTGCTTCAATTTTAACCTTAAAATCTGCAAGCATCGTTGTAACCAAATCAAGCATGGCATCATATCCACGATCTATATCAATCCCCTTTTCAGTATCAGGGAAAATTAATGAAATATTTAACACATCTTGATCAAGGACAACAGCAAGTCCACCCGAATTCCGAACAATTACACGATAGCCTTGACGTTGTAGAAATTCGACACCCTCTTTTAAAAAAGGAAGCTTTGTATCCTGAATTCCGAGCACAATGGTATCATGATGAACCCAAGACCTCATCGTAGCATCCTCTTCTCCACTTCCAACCGTTGTGCAAAGGGTATCGTCAGTTGCGAATGAATGGCGGGCATCAAAACCCACTCCTAGACTTGATTGATCAATGATTCGCCATTTTTCTTGGTTGATTAAAGTATTTGATGAGTCCATAATTTCTTCTCCTCAGGCAATTTTCAGTGCTTCTATTATAGCATGAAAGAACCTGAGACTTTACAGTACTCATTTATTAAAAATAAGGTGATATTTCCGGTCTTTATTTCCTCCGCTAGCTGGAAAACCTTCAGAAGTAAGGATTCGATTTGAAACGGTAGGCGACTCAATTTGCAAGAAAACTCTCGCCTTTTGGTTTGTAATGATTGGTTCAATTAGAAGAGCATAATCTTTTAATGTAGCTATATGAGCATCCGTAGATTGTTGCTCACATATCGGACAATTCCATTTTCCTCTTTTTCTTTGCATTGGAATATGAGAACAATTTGAACAGTGAACACCTTTTAAAATGTGAGATTTCGAGACTTTATACTTTTGAAGTAGGTTAATTGAAGAGGGTGTGTTGGAGTTAATTAATTGCTTTGATAGTTTATCTAATCGGTTTTTTGTGAGAATATTCTTTTCGTATTTATCTTCCAATTCCTTTATTTTATAAGGAAGGTTTGCACTATGAATGACTTTTTCGGTAATAATTTTGTTCTAGGGACTTGTTTTCAGAAGAGTACGCGGAGCGCTAATTACGACAAAGGAGTGGATAGGTGGAGTCTTGAAACTCTGGTGTTTGAACCATGATGTCAATTGGTAGTGTTGGCGCTTTAATTGCAAAATTGGATCTGGAAAGGCTTCCTCTTTCCCGTTTAATATACGTATAAGTTGATTAAATTCAGAATCAAAAAATAAAGTACCGGTAAAGTTCTTCACTTCAAGTATGACAAAAAAACGTTGATTTAGTATAAGCGTATCAATTTGAAAGTAATGCCCTTGAACAAAAAGTCTAAGATCATGAATAATGAGGTAATCCATTTGAGGAAGAAAACTAAGAGGATAATCAATTGCTTGCTCTCCTTTAAAACCTGCCAATCTTCTTGCAAGACTCTCTGAGATTATTTTTCTGCTCGGGTGCTCGTGTAGCAGTCTCCTCATTAATGCTTCTAGAACTTCATTATAAAGTGGTACTTCTCTTTTCTTTACGATCATCATTACACTCCTCTACAGATTTTTATTTTAATTTCGACAATTAACTCACCTGTTCCTGCAGTTTTTACTAATTATTTTTAGTTATTTTACTGCCAACTACAGCTTATCAGTCTAAGCGAATTACTTATCAGTGTAGGTGAACAATTTATCGTTCTAATACGAGTTTTATCAGTCAAAAGTGCTAATTTATCAGTCTAGCAACAATTTATCAGTCTCCGCACTTTTTAAAAAAACAGACCTGCCACTTTCTGCAGGTCTATCCACTATTCTATTTCGCTTGTCCTGCCGTAATCAATGCAAGCTTATAAACATCCTCTGCATTACAGCCACGTGATAAATCATTTACAGGCATGTTTAAGCCTTGTAAGATCGGTCCAACTGCTTCAAAGTTTCCTAGGCGTTGGGCGATTTTGTAGCCAATATTACCAGCTTCCAAACTTGGGAAAATGAAAATATTTGCATCTCCTTTAATCACTGAATCCGGAGCCTTATTTACTGCAACAGATGGCACGAATGCTGCATCAAATTGGAACTCTCCGTCAAGGACAAGATTTGAGTCCATGCTCTTTGCAATTTCTACTGCTTGACTAACTTTCTCCGTTTCAGGAGATTTTGCAGAACCCTTTGTTGAAAAACTTAGCATCGCAACACGTGGTTCAATTCCAAACATCTTAGCTGTTTTAGCACTTTCAATTGCAATTTCAGCTAGATCTTGGCTATCCGGTGAAATATTAATGGCACAGTCTGCAAACACATACTTCTCATCTTCACGGACCATGATGAAAACACCAGAAGTCTTTCTTACGCCTTCTTTTGTTTTGATGATTTGCAACGCTGGGCGTACTGTGTCAGCAGTTGAATGTGCTGCACCACTTACTAAACCATGTGCTTTCCCAAGATACACAAGCATTGTTCCAAAGTAATTTTCATCCAACAGGATTTTACGCGCTTGCTCTTCTGTTGCTTTCCCTTTACGACGCTCAACAAATGAAGCAACGAGTTCGTCAATCCCTGGAAAATTATGTGGGTCTTGAATCTCAACACCCTCAAGTGTTAGGTTTAATTCCTGTGCTTTGTTTCTCACTTCTTGTTCGTTTCCGATTAAAATGGGTTGTAGGACACCTTCACCAGCTAAGCGATTAACTGCCGATAAAATACGCTCATCCAATCCTTCAGGAAACACAATTCGTATGTTTTGTCCGGTCACTTTTTCTTTTAAAGTTGAAAATAAATCTGACATTAAAAAAACCTCCTTCTATTGAAAGAAAAACTCATTCCATACCTAGCATACTCCAGTCAAACCTGATTTCAAACCTGGTGTCTTGAATATAACGCTTTCACTAAAAAGTCTTTTTTTTCAAAATAAATGAAATTCTCACTTTATTATTTCCGCACTAACCACTATTTTTTGTTCAAGTTTTAGTCACGAACTCTCTGGACAAACTATGATATAGTAAATGTGTACATAACGAAGACTTAATTAGGAGTGATGACGAATGAGTGAAGCTGCACAAACGCTCGATGGTTGGTATTGCTTACATGATTTCCGCACAATTGATTGGACGGTTTGGAAAATGCTTACGAGTGATGAACGCCAAGCAGCCATCCATGAATTCCAAGGACTTCTCGAAAAATGGGATGTTAAGGATCGAGAAAAACAAGGAAGCCATGCTTTATATACAGTTGTCGGTCAAAAAGCTGATTTTATGATGATGATTTTACGCCCTACGATGGAAGAGCTGAGCGAAATTGAGCTCGAATTTAACAAAACAAAGCTAGCTGAATACACGATTCCTGCATTTTCATATGTTTCAGTTGTTGAGCTAAGCAACTACTTGCCAGGTGGAGAAGATCCATACCAAAACCCACAAGTATTAGCAAGACTTTACCCTTCATTACCAAAAGCAAAACATGTTTGCTTCTATCCAATGGACAAGCGCCGCCAAGGCGCGGATAACTGGTATATGCTTCCAATGGAAGATCGCAAAACCATGATGCGCAGCCATGGGATGATTGGCCGTCAATATGCAGGAAAAGTAAAACAAATCATTACCGGTTCTGTCGGTTTTGATGATTATGAATGGGGCGTTACGCTTTTTGCAGACGACGTGCTTCAATTTAAAAAGCTTGTCTATGAAATGCGTTTTGATGAAGTAAGTGCTCGCTTTGGTGAGTTCGGTTCTTTCTTCGTTGGTAACCTTTTAAATCCTGATAAGGTTTATTCTTTTTTACATGTGTGAAATAAGTAAAAGCCGTGCAAATTTGCACGGCTTTTTTATTGGTTATGCTTAACAAATTGAATCTGTAGGTTTTGGATTTTTCAATCCAAAGATTGGGCGGATAAACAATGCTAAAAAGGTCCCTAACATCGCCATTACCATCCAAACCCAGCCGTGTAAACTAAATGATGCGATTCCTCCAAAATAAGCCCCAATGTTACATCCAAATGCAAGACGAGCTCCATAACCCATTAATAGGCCACCAATAATTGAAGCACCTGCAATTCCTGGCTTTATTTTTTTCGGTTTAAATGTACCTTGAGAAGCTGCTGATACAAAAGCACCTAATATAATTCCAAAGTTCATGACAGTTGTAGAGTCTGCTAAAACAGTTTGCTTCAGTGCAGCTCCGTTTGCACCTGAAAAATATCCCCAACTAGAAACATCGACACCAATAGACATTAGTGCTTTTCCACCCCGAAGTGCAAAGGCAGATGTGATTCCCCATGGTGTGCCACGGACTGTTAAGGTTAATGCATTTAGAAGTGCCAAAATGATTGCAGCTGCAAACAATGGCCATGAACCTCGAATGATCTTTTTCCAGCCCTTAGTTGTTGGAAGTGGCTTCATCATTGGAGGATTTTTCTTCTTAGCAATCTGAACTGTAACAAAATAAATCAGTGCAAAAGCCACCATTTGGACGAGCCAAGCACCAAAATAACCCAGATCTGTTGATTCAGCAAGAGAAATTGGTGGAAATGTCGGTGTATCTTCCATCCAAAATGTAAAATGATAAGCTCCAATTACTGAGCCTGCAATAAAGGCAAGGAGTGTCAAAATCATAGAAGAAGACCCCCCACCTACCGAATACAATGTCCCTGAAGCACAGCCACTTCCAAGCTGCATTCCTATTCCAAAGATAAACGATCCAAATAACACGCTGACACCAACGGGTGAAACATAGCCTGCTGGTGTGACTCCTGTAAAACTAAATCCTGAACTTAATATGATTGCAAACAATGTCGAAGCAATTGCAAGCATGACCATATGAGCTTGCAAACCTTGAACATTTCCGACTGACATTAACCGACGAAATGCCGAGGTAAATCCAAACCGGGCATGCAGCAATGTAACTCCAAGAGATAGTCCAATAATAAACAATATCCCTTGAGTCCAGTTTGTAACACTAACAATTGCTATTAATAAAAGAACGGATGCAAGAATTCCAATCAGAACCAATGGTTTTTGTATCGGACTGAGCGGTGTAACAAGTGTTGTCGACTTTTGATTCCATTCTGTTTGTATTTGTGCCAATCTGTCCACCTCTTATCATATAAAATTACTCGGATTTAAATATACAGTACTTTTAGTATCTATTCAAGTGAAATGAACATCCATTTTTTTGAAGAGTTAAAGCGATTTTATTCTCTTTTCTAACCTTAACTAGTCATAACCATAATAAAAAACTCATACATTTGAATGAGCGAAGATTGATGTATATCCAATCAATGGTTTAACCAATTGAATTCAGGAAAATACACATTGTTACTATTCTCCTTCACAGGAAGATTGTCCAAAGGTTTATTAATTTTCACCATACTACCATCTTAGAGGAGGCTTACAATGGCACCTAAAAAACCACAATATCAAGCGCAGCAACCATATGGCTATGATATGCAAGGAATGCAAGGAGTTCAAGGCGCCCAATCTGGTCCTGGAATGCAAGGGCAAGGACAAATGCAAGGGCAACCATTTCCGCAATATTCTACTTATCCTTTTCAAGGTCAGTATCAACAAGGACAACAAATGCCAACACAGCAGGCTCCATCTCAAAATGGAACAGGAATGTTACCTCTCGAAGAATCTTATATTGAGAACATTATTCGTTTAAATCGAGGCAAAACAGCAACGGTTTATATGACATTTGAAGGGAATAATAATAAAACTTTCAAAGGTGTAATTGAAGCAGCTGGTCGTGATCATATTATCTTAAGCGAACCCCAAACTCAAAAACGCTACGTCTTGCTCATGGTATACTTAGATTACATTACGTTTGACGAAGAAATTGAATACTCATATCCATACAATCCAGCGTCTTATTCGCCTAGATAATTTAAAAAAAGCCTACATTTTGTAGGCTTTTTTTATAGATATATAATTGCTACTAATCCAACTAACACCCAGCTCGCTAAAAACGCAAGACCACCAATCGGTGTTATTGCTCCTAGGACGCTTATACCTGTCACACTTAAAACATAAAGACTACCCGAAAATAGTAAAATTCCAATAAACATTAACCATCCAGCCGCTGTTAGCATACCTGTTTGTGAAATCTTGTCAAATAATAAAGCAACTACAAATAATCCACCTGCATGAAACATCTGATAGGTAACCCCTGTTTGCCAGGTTTTTAAGTATTTTTCAGAAACCTTTCCTTCAAGTCCGTGAGCACCAAATGCACCTAGGGCAACAGCTAAAAAGGCGTTAATGGCAGCCAATATGATAAAAAACTTCATCCCACACACGTCTCCAATCAAGTTTAAGATATGTATTCCTCACTTCATCTTACCCTACTCCATTCTTTTTTCAAGCTGTAGAGATGAATTGTCATGATCTGTTCATCTGTACTTTAATAGTGATTTTTATTGCTCAAAAAATGATCAAAAAAATAAGACCAAAAGGCCTTATCGATTTTGTAAATATACTTTTAACGTATCCGCTACTGCTCGCTCGTTTTGGGTTGCTTTTACATAGTAATGGTCGCCATCTAAAGTCGATTCAAAGTTTTTAAACCCTTCGTTCTCCAAAAAGTCATCAATGTCGTGAACTTCTTCTTGTGATGTTAATATCAATTTTTGTCCGACATAATCTTGATTCACATAAACGTCATAGCGATCTGTTGACTGCTTTGTGTCGAGTGACATATCTAAGCCATCTAGGGCATATTTTCCAAACAAGAAAGAGCTGCTATTATTGAACATAATTTTTACCTCCAACTAATGTTTACCTACATTGTGTCCGTGTATGGTACATAATATGATGGTGAACAATGGTTGGCGATACTACATTTACTAAAAGTCAAATAAAGAATCACTATTTGCATCTTCATCTTCCACTCGAGAAGATGATGTAGGATTTGAAACTTTATTAGAAGACATCCCCATCATCTTTTGTAGCTCTTGGTGACTAAAGTCTTCAGTGGATTGAGATGAGAGTTTAGAGGATGTTTTTTCATCTAAAATAATTTCACATAGCGATTGAATAACGATTACATGCTCGCGAACGTCTTTATCTTGAGGACTCATTTTTGCTTTTTGCAATTCTTGTTCCATTTTTGCGAGTAGTTTTGAAACGTGAATGTTCATATATAAACCTCCTGTCAAGTGGATCTATGTATAGCCAGTATACACATCGAATAAATGTAAATACTAACTTTGTCTACTTCTGAATATAGTGTAAACAAGTCATCCCGGACGCGCTTTTCACGCTGACTGATGGCCTTGCTGCTGACTTGAAGTTGTAAGCTTTACAGCCATTAGGAAACTTTGGATCCCATGTAATATAGAAATGCTTACATTTTACGCAGTTTATTGGTTTTTCCTTAACCATGTTAGCCACTACCTTCTCCGATTATCTCTCTATTATAACAATTTTTAAGCTGTAAGTTGGTTGGTAGAATTTCTTAGGATTACGTTGGGTGACAATGCTCGAACCCTCATTTATTTAATTAAAAAAAGCCCCCAAAAAGGACGCTTTCTACAAGCACCAATCAATTTCATCATGCTGTTGTTCTTTCAAGAATTGATTCGCCTTTGAAAATGGCTTACTTCCGAAAAAACCGCGTCGTGCTGAAAAAGGGCTAGGATGAGCGGATTCAATCACTAAATGCCGATCCTTATCGATTAGCGATTTCTTTTGTTGCGCATGCTTTCCCCATAGAACAAACACTAGCGGATCCTTTCTGTCATTCAATGAACTTATCATTTTATCCGTGAACAATTCCCAGCCTCTCCCTTTATGGGAATTCGCTTCACCTTTTCTCACGGTTAAAACGGTATTCAAAAGCAAGACCCCTTGCTCTGCCCATTTCGACAATGTGCCATCCTTGGGAATTGCACAGCCTTGATCTTCATCTAGTTCTAGGAAAAGATTGCGAAGTGAAGGTGGATGCTTCACACCAGGTTGCACTGAAAAACTTAAACCGTGCGCTTGCCCCTCGCCATGGTATGGATCTTGTCCTAAAATGACGACTTTCACATCATTGTAAGCTGTTGTGTTCAAAGCCTGAAAAATTGTATTTTGACTTGGGAAAATGGTAGCTGTTTCAAATTCTTTCTGTAAAAATTCCTGTAGCTTTAAAAAGTAAGGCTTTTGAAATTCTTCTCCAAGGACCTCATACCAGTCATTTTTTATAAGATCATCGATAGCGCACACCTCCATTAATCAAGACAGGTCTCTTCTACCAGTTCGATCAGTTTTTTTAAAATTGAAATGGAATGTTCAAATGACAAAGAATAGTAACGTTTTGTTCCTCGTTGCTCGATCGAAACGAGTCCTTGATCTTTTAGAATTTTCAGGTGATGCGAGATAGCAGGCCTTGAGAGCGTTGATTTATCGGTTATTTCATTAACGGTTAACTTTTCAACCTCAGCTAGGAGCAACACGATGTCCTGTCTAGCCGGGTCACCAAGTGCATGGAATAACGGGATACATGCGCGAAATGTTGCAATGGCTTCTTGTCCCATCTCCCCACACTCCTTTCTTTAGCTGCGTTCTTGTGCGTTTCGAACAACTTTAGTAACGGTTTTACGAGGTAAGAGTCTAACTACTATTGTTAATAATCTATTTTTCATACCTGGAATGATTAATGACTTCTTCTGCTTCATGCCTTCATATGCAATTTTTGCCACACTCGCCGCATCCATCACATTGTCTTTAAAGAGCTTTGACTGTTCAAGGTTTGCTCGATCACTAAAGCCTGTTTCAGTTGGTCCTGGACATAAAACAGAAACACCTACTCCAGTACCTTGCAGTTCGTTTTCTAACGCCTCACTAAATGATAACACATAGGCCTTTGTTGCATAATAAACTGCCATTAATGGACCAGGCTGGAATGCGGCAATCGAGGCAACGTTAAGAATATGACCGGTTTTATTTTTCATCATAGATGGGATGAGTAGCTTGGTAAGAAGCGTTAGTGTTTTTATGTTTAAGTCAATCATATTTAGTTCTTCATCAATTGAAGTTTCTGTAAATTCACCGTACAATCCAAATCCAGCGTTATTGACGAGGACATCAACTTTAATGTTTTCTGCCTTTAAGTCATTCACTAGTTCATATACGCCTTCAGGGCTACTTATGTCTTTTACCTTTATCGCGACAGGTGCCGGTGTTAATTCTTCAGCAAGCTGTTGCAATCTTTTTTCACTTCGAGCTACTAAAACAAGCTGATAGCCATCTTTTGCAAATTGAAAAGCAAGTTCACGGCCAATTCCACCTGAAGCACCTGTAATTAAAACCGTTTTTTGTTGAGTCATATCATTTCCCCTTTTGTTTATACGTTTAAGTGTTTAAACATATAATAATTTAGTTCCTCCTTCTTTGTCAAATAAGAAAACACTCCCTCATTATGAGAAAGTGCGCTTTACTAGCCTTGAATGCATCGGTTTTCCATCCCATACAACTTCACTTTCTGCCTCGCGATTTTTCATTTCAGGCTCTTCTAGCAAAACAAAGAAGTTTTTTGTTGAGAGCTCTCCTAGTTGATGTTTTGCAGACAGTTTATTTAAGTAGTGTTGTCTTTTTTCATTTAGTTGTGAGGATTGATGGTTGCCAGTATTTGAGAATGCATAGATCACACTCGCAACGGGAACTCGCTTTATTTTAAAACTCTTCGCTACTCGTAAGAAGAAATCCCAATCCCAGTAGTTATGTATGTCAGGATCAAACATGCCGATTTGTTCGTGAATTTCTTTTTTATATAAACTGCCCGAAGGAACATAGGTTGAAAATCGTCTCATTTCCTCTAGATCATCGTTGTATGCAAAAAGGCGACGGGATGTCGGAATTCTGGTGTGATCTGTTGTATTGAAACTAACAATCTCCACGTCTGAATAAACGAAATCGTACTCCCTTAGTGCAGCAGCCATTCGTTCTATGTGACCTGTAGTGAAGTAATCATCATCATCCGCAAGCATGATCGCATCTCCGCTTGTCTTGCTAACAGCAATATTACGGGCACGAACATGTTTGACATTTTCCTTTAATTCAATAAGTTGAATCGGTAGCTCATGATAAAGCTCAATTAATTCTTGAACAGATTCTCCTGCATCATTAACGATCACGATTTCAAAAGGCTTTAAGGTTTGCCTTGATATTGATTCTAGTAGTTCTGCTAAGGCATGTAGTCGATTATATGTAACAATTACTATTGATATTTTCATCTTTTATTTCCTCCTTTCGTAAATCAACTACTAAAATTAAACCATATCCATGGTTCTTTAAAAAGCTGTAATTTTATTAAAATGTTTCATCTTAGAACTCACGGGTATATAAAAAACATCACGGTAAAGAGGAGATGAAGAAACATGAAAACATTCGTTGTAGAAAATGGTGTACAAGCTACTGAAACAATTGAGAATCTTGAAAACCAAGGTGTTAAACGAGACGATATTTACTTGTTTGCACATGACTCTAACCGATCGGACCACTTAACTGAAGGAACACATACGAAAAATGTTGGATTAAAGGAAGAAGGCATTTTTGATAAAATGGCAAATAGCTTACGTTCACGTGGAGATGAGCTTCGTTCAAAAATGGAATCACTTGGTGTTACGCAAGGTGAAGCTGCAAGGTTAGAAGAAGAGCTTGATTATGGTAAAGTGGTCATTGTTGCTAAAGATTATTAATTAATTCTATCTTCCCCCCTAAATGAAGATAGATAAAGGGTTGCCCGTAATGCGGCAACCCTTTTTATGCTTTTATCTACAATTTTTGCAATCCTATCAACGTCTTTTGCCGTTCTATCAACGAATTCTATAGTTCTATCAGCGAAAAGCGCCACTCTATCGACCAATCGGCATCGTTCGACAAAAACAGTTAGAAGTAGAAGTCTCCCAAACTACTTCTTCTTCTTCATAATTTATTTCTAAATATGAGCTATAAAGCGTGAAAATGCTTCTTGTCCTTGTTCGTCTCTTTTAAATACTCCAGCATGCTCTAAAATGATTGCAAAAACCTTTCCAACTTCTTCTTGAAGAATTTCATAGCTATTTGTTTCATTTAGGTGAGGATGTTGGTTTTTCACAGAAAGTGCCCACTCTAGATGCTTTTCGATCAGTGTGTTATTTTTTATTAACGTCTCACTGTTATCCTTCATTAGAACTTTAGATAACTCTGTTAATTCTTCAATCAGTCTACCGGGAAGTACAGCTAGCCCCATCACTTCAATGAGTCCGATATTTTCTTTTTTAATATGATGGACCTCTTGGTGCGGGTGGAAAATACCTAATGGATGTTCGTCACTCGTTCGGTTGTTCCGAAGAACGAGGTCAAGCTCATAAAGCTCGCCTTTTCTGCGTGCAATCGGTGTAATCGTGTTATGAGGCGTGTCTTCAGTAAAGGCAAGTACATCAACACTCTCATCACTGTAATTTTTCCAAGCTAGCAAAATATCATTCGCTAGGTTCGCAAGGTCTTCTTGATTCGTGCCTTGCAAGCGGAGAACCGACATTGGCCACTTTACAATTCCGACGCTCACCTCTGGGTATGAAGCTATAACGAATTCCTTGTCCAGTTCAGCTAGTGCCATTGGAAAATCGTGATGCCCACCTTGGAAATGATCATGACTTAAGATCGAACCCCCTACAATTGGCAGATCTGCGTTTGAACCTAAAAAGTAATGTGGATACTGCTCAACAAATTGCAGTAGCTTTTCAAATGTTTGTTTTGAGATTTTCATTGGTTTGTGCTCACCTGAAAAAACAATTGCGTGTTCATTGTAATAAACATAAGGCGAAAATTGGAGAAACCATTGTTCTTCAGACAAAGTAACCGGGATGATGCGATGACTTTGTCGAGCAGGATGATTCACTCTTCCTCTGAACCCAACATTTTCTTTACACAATAAGCATTTAGGATAAGAGCTTTGCTTCAAGTATTTTGCTGCTTCAATCGCCTTTGGATCAATCTCTGGCTTTGATAAGTTAATTGTTATTTCAAAGTCTCCATATGGTGTAGGAGAGAGCCAGTGTTTATTTTTTGCAATTCGATCTGTTCGAATATAATGGACATCCTGTGAGTACTGATAAAAGTCCTTCGTTGCTTGAACAGACCCTTCCATCTTAGATGTGTGTTCGAATTGACGAATGATTTCAGTTTGTGAAGGAACAAAGCATGCCATGATCTTTGTATCAAGTAGATCACGATATGTGACGGTCGTATCAGTTAGTCGCCCGTTTTCAGCTGACCAATCTAAAATGGTTTCGAGAATTTCAACAGGTGAATTGAGATGCTCTTCTTGAATCACTGCTGCTTCAAATTCATCAAGCTCCAACACTTCTAAGAGTTTGTTGCGCGTTAGATCAGTATCCCAAGCTGTGATTAATTTTTTCTGTAACCCGTAGTTTATAAGACGCTCTATTTGCTCGTAGATTTGGATGGACATCTTCTTCATCCTCTCAGGTTCTCTTAATTTCGGTAGCCGTTTGGATGTGCTTGGAACCAATTCCATGCACTTTCAATCATCATTTCAAGCTCTGCATAGCGTGGTTTCCAGCCGAGTTGTTGGATTGCTTTCTCAGAGGATGCAATTAATCTAGCAGGATCTCCGGCACGACGAGGTGCAACCTCTGCTGGAATAGGGTGTCCCGTTACTTTGCGAGCAGAGTCAATGACCTCTTTCACTGAGAACCCTTTGCCGTTTCCTAAGTTATATGTTCCACTTTGATTGTCGTTGCGAAGCTTTTCAATTGCCAAAATATGAGCATCCGCTAAATCGGTCACATGGATATAATCACGGATGCATGTTCCGTCCTCTGTATCGTAATCATCACCAAAAATCATAATTTTCTCGCGCTGTCCAAGTGCAACTTGAAGAATAATTGGAATGAGATGCGTCTCAGGCTGATGATCTTCACCGAGTTTCCCTTCCATATGTGCACCTGCTACATTGAAGTATCTGAGGACTACATGCTTAATTCCATAAGCTTCTTCAGACCATTTCAACATTTTTTCAACAGCAAGCTTAGTTTCTCCGTAAGGGTTTGTTGGCTCAGTTGGATCGGACTCTAAGATCGGAATATTTTTAGCCTCTCCATAGGTAGCTGCTGTTGAAGAGAAAACGATCTTTTTCACTTCGAATTCCTGCATCACTTTAAGTAAGCACATCGCTCCATAAACATTATTGTCATAATACTGAAGAGGGCTTCCAACGCTTTCACCTACTAAAGAATCAGCCGCAAAGTGAACCACTGCATCAATGTTATTTTCTTGAAAAACTCCTTTTAAAAATGACTCGTCCCGAAGATCACCTTTATATAATTTGGCTCCTTCTAAAACAGCAGGTAGATGCCCTTTTTGAAGATTGTCAACAACAATCACTTGCTCTCCACGGTCTAAAAGCTCTGACACTGTGTGACTACCAATATATCCTGCTCCACCACAAACTAAAATTGCCATCGTTTTTGCCTCCTGTTATTGGTTGTTCAATAATTCTCTAGCTCCATCGCCAACATTTACTACATAAAAATCAGCTGTTAACTTTGTTTCGTTTTGATAGGATTTCCCGACTCTGTCAATAAACTCTTCTATTTTATCATTCGCAACAATGCTTACTGTACAACCTCCGAAGCCAGCACCTGTCATTCTTGAACCAATTACACCTTCTTGTCCCCATGCTGCTTCAACAAGTGTATCTAACTCTTTTCCTGAGACCTGATAATCATCTCTCAACGAAATATGTGATTCAGCCATGAGGGTTCCAAAGCTTTCAAGGTCTCCTGCATGTAAGCGGTCAACAGCTCTTAATGTTCGGTCATTTTCGTATACAGCATGCTTGGCACGTTTTTGATCAGTTTCATTTTTAATTAAATGTTTGTGTTCTTCAAAAGCTTCAGGTGTTAGGTCACCTAGAGATTCAATTTCCAATTCAGTTTGTAGATTTGCTAGTGCACGTTCACATTCTGAGCGTCGTTCATTGTATTTTGAATCAGCTAAGGTTCTTCTTTTGTTTGTATTCGAGATTACAAGTGAAGCGTCGTTTAGTTTAATTGGACTATATTGATAGTCAAGAGTTTGGCAATTCAGTAAAACTGCTTGCTCTTCTTTTCCCATTCCAATTGCAAACTGATCCATAATTCCACAGCTGACACCAATAAAATTATTTTCAGCATGCTGACTCATTTTAACAAGCTCAATCATCGAGAGACTAGTATCAAAAAGTCCTTGAATCATCACTGCTGTCACGAGCTCAATTGACGCTGAGGATGAGAGGCCTGCACCGTTTGGGATATTCCCATAATATAAAACGTCAAATCCATGCTCCCATTTCAAGCCACGCTCTGAAAACTCATGCATAACACCCTTTGGGTAATTTGCCCAATCATGGGACTTTTCAAGAACAAGTGCATCATCGATTGAAAACTCAATTACGCCAATAGTAGGGAAGTTCATTGAATACATTCTGATGCTTCGGTCTTCTCTGACACTTGCAACTGCGTAAGTTCCAACAGTTAAAGCACACGGAAACACATGCCCACCATTATAATCTGTGTGCTCACCGATTAAATTTACACGGCCTGGAGCAAAAAACGTTCTAGCTTTGTTGTTTGTTTTAAATACTTCATTAAATTGAGTAAGTAATTGATCTTTCATTTCTCTCCACCCTCTATTATATCGTTAATTTATGTTGATTTCTTTCATTGATTGCTAAAGCATAGTAGATCAAAATTGCTCTTCATTTTGTAAGCGGGTACATTTATACTTTTATTTTAGTAGCCCATCTCGATTTATTCAATGGTAAAATAATATGTAATAATGAGTACTTTTTTGCTCTGTCAATTTCTCCACTTCTTGACGACTCATCAGAAAATATATACAAATTCAGACTATTAATGAGTTTACATTATCAGCAATCTCATGAAAAATACTAACCTTTTTTGCTTATTATTAAAGTGTTTTGGAAGGGTGATTATATGCGCTCAAGTCAACAACATGGGGCTTTTGCTTTTCGGTTTACTGAACAGCATGTGAATGAAGTTGCGCAAATTTGGTCTGTCGGTTGGGACGAACAAACTAATCCGATCTACAGTTGGAGCGGTACGCAGCGGAAGGACGTTGGGAAATGTATTTTTCAATATACCTTGTCAGGACAAGGAGAAATTGAATTGGACGGCATTCGTCACAGAGTTCAACCGGGACAAGCATTTATCGTTAAGAGTCATAGTAATTATCGCTATTATTTACCTAAAGGCAGTGAAAAATGGGAGTTTATTTTTTTAACACTCTATGGAAACGAGGTTGAGCAGTGCTGGGAGTATGTGAAGCAAACCACGAACCAGGTCATTCGCTTTCATCCAGACTCGACTCCAATTCAGTTAATTAAAAAAATGTATGATAAAGCACAAAATAAAAACATTACCAATGCCTATCAGGGTTCTAGTCTTGCCTATCAATTTACGATGGAATTGTATCATTCTATTTCTTCAATGGATAAATTAATGGAGGAATGGCCAGAAAGTGTGATTAGCGCTGTTTTAGTTGCAACCAACTATTATCAGACAGAGGTCGGGCCAGAACAAATGGCAGAGGCTTCCGGTTTATCGAGGTATCACTTTACACGATTATTCAAAAAAACAACCACTTTAACACCCATTCAGTACTTAACAAAAATTCGTGTGATCAAGGCAAGTGAACTGCTTCTTCACACTAAATATTCTGTAGATGAAATAGCTGAATTAGTTGGCTACAAGAATGCTAATTACTTAAACAAAGTTTTTCGGAAGCTTACAGGAATGTCGCCTGGTCAAGTAAGAAAGAGAGGCAAAGAGATTAGCAATAAGGATATACTTTCCTAAGTAAAGAGCTGACGCTATGTCAGCTCTTTTATTCATTGATCTCAATTGTAAGAGATCCTTTTGAGTGCATAATCGTAATGCTAGAGCCAGGGGTCATCATATTTTCTAAAATATCACGTGCACTTTGAAGGGCAAATTCCATTCGTTCAAGCTTTTCTTTCTCCTGCTCAGTAAGAGAAGTACTTGCTTTACTGGAAGCCAAGTGTTTTGTTACCTCCGCATGATCCCGAGCAATCTTTTCATAAATTTCATCATAAAGCTGTTCGACCTTCATTTAGCTCACCCATGTCATTTCTAGAATTTCTTTTATTTTCGCACAAAATGCTTTAAATATAAAACGAAAAAACCATTTTAGAGGTCTTTATTTTTTAAATTTTAAAAGTTAAATTGTGCTTTTACCTATATATTATTTGCAACTTTTTCTACGACGCCATCGTCTCATTTACAAATATATTTAACAAGGATATTAAAAGGGGAAGTCATCTAATGAGAAAATGGTTGTTTTTTTGGTTCGTTGCTATTCTTATGTCTTTGAGTTTTGCCTCACCTACTCAGGCAAATACTGAAGGTCAGCTGATTATTATTAATAAAAGCACAAACGAGCTTGCTCTTTTTGAAGGGGGAAAGTTAATAAAAGTGTTTCAGGTTGCGACAGGCCGAGACAATTCTTATACACCAGAAGGCACCTTTCCAATCGTTAACAAAATTAAGAACAGACCTTACTACAAAGAGAACATTCCTGGTGGCGACGAACGCAATCCACTTGGTGACCGTTGGATCGGTTTAAATGCCCGTGGTACGTATGGAACAACATATGCGATTCATGGCAACAATAATCCAAATTCAATTGGTACGTATGCAAGTGCAGGCTGTATTCGCATGTATGATGAAGAAATACACTGGCTTTTCAATCGTATTCAAGTGAATACATCGGTAATCATCCTTCATTCACACCACTCCTTCGAAGCAATCGCAGCCGCAAATGGATACTCCACTCAAACCGTTCCCACAACAACCCAACCAGAAAAAAATGAAGAGCCTAAACAGCAAGAAACACAGAAACCACCTGTAAAAGAGGAAACTCCTATTCAAAAAGAAAAGCCCGTTATTGAGGAAAAAGAACTCACTGTTTATGAAAAAAAGTTGAATTGCATAAGAGTTAGGATTGAATCTAGAATTCTTTTTTACGACCACTGGAAAACTCCTAAAAACGTGTGTGAGCTTGATGGATAAATGGGCTTCCATCTATTCTTAATACTTTTTTGCTCATTTATCACTACTTTTTTGCTGAGTAGAATATTTAACTCCTTTTTGAAATTTATTATTGAACTGGGCCATTATATTATCGAGTTTGGTCTTATAACAAGTTCTCGGACAATAATCCACCCATATTTAACTTAAAAGTGGCGAGTCAATTTTAACTTTAAGTTGACTCGCCACTTATTTGTAGATTTTTTTTAGATTGTTATAATGAACACTAAGGTAAATAGCAGGATGGAGGTTTTGCAGGAGATGCAGATGAAAAAGGCATTAACTATTGCCGGATCTGATAGTAGCGGTGGCGCTGGGATTCAGGCAGATTTAAAAACATTTCAAGAGCACGGAGTCTATGGAATGACTGCTCTAACTACAATTGTTGCCATGGACCCTAGCAATCATTGGAACCATCAAGTTTTCCCCATAGATGTGGAAACGATTCAAGCACAGCTTGCAACGATTATCGGAGGCATCGGCGTAGATGCAATGAAGACAGGTATGCTCCCTACTGTTGATATCATTCACCTTGCTGCTGATGCAATTCGAGAACATGAGTTAACAAATGTAGTGATTGATCCGGTTATGGTTTGTAAAGGCGCTGATGAGGTTTTGTATCCTGACCATGCGGTTGCACTTCGAGAAGTACTTGCTCCTGTTGCAACAATTATTACACCAAACTTATTTGAGGCAGGACAGCTAAGTGGACTTGGCTCCATTACGACCATAGAACAAATGAAGCAGGCTGCTATTGAGATTCATACATTAGGACCAAGTTATGTTCTCATTACAGGCGGAGGCAAACTTCAACATGAAAAAGCTGTAGATGTACTCTATGATGGAGAGACAATAGAGATTCTCGAAGGGGAACGTATTGAAACATCCTTCACCCATGGCGCAGGATGCACCTATTCCGCAGCAATTACTGCTGAACTGGCAAAAGGATCTACAGTGAAAGATGCTGTATATGCTGCTAAAAAATTCATCACTGCTGCCATTCGTCATTCGTTCCGATTAAATGAATACGTTGGACCGACAAATCATGCAGGAATGAGACTAAGTGAAAAATAAGAAAATAGTGTGTTAGCGTATGTGCTAACACACTATTTTTCTTATTCATTACCGCTCATAATGCTTTTGTGAATCCAAATTGCTGCTTGACAGCCATCCCCCATTGCAATTGAGACCTGTTCTGAGTGTGCAACAATATCACCTGCTGCCCAAACGTTTGGGACATTTGTTTCCTTTGTTCTCGGATCAACGAGAAGGTGCTTATTTTCTAATCGTTCCACTCCTAGCTGTTTTGCCAGTTCTGAATGAACTTTGTTTCCACCAAATGCAATAAATGCCCGATCAGCCTTAATCGTTTGACCACTCTCTAACAATACTCCTTTAAAGGATGATTCTTTCTCTGTTAGTACCTCGTTTATTTTTTCCCTTACATATTTAATTCCCTTTTTACTTAACTTTTTTTGCAACTTATCTTCAATATCTTCGGCTTCATGGTTTATATATGTAATGTCCTTCGTCCAATAGGTGAGTGTTAAGGCCAGGCTTGCACCTGCCGAGCCCGCTCCCAACACAAGTACTTTCTTGTTTTTGACCTCATAGCCATCACAATCGGGGCACACAAATATAGTTAAGCCCAGACATGGTTTGAGGTTAGGTATTTCAGGTATTCGATCGCTGATTCCCGTCGCTAGCAGTACCCGCTTTGCCTGATAGGTTTGTCCATTAGTCGTTTTAAGAAGAAAGATGTTTTTATCTGTTATTGCATTTTCAACTTTATCGGTAACGAACGGAACGCCATAGCTTTCAGCTTGTTTTTTCCCAAGATCTCTTAGAGTTTGTCCGCTGACTCCATCTGGCCACCCCAACAGATTATGATAGTTTCGACATAAGGTGGATCGTCCTGCTTCTGAGTCAATGATCAAAACCTCGTGTTGATATCGACCAAGTTGAATAGCTGCTTGTAGACCCGCAATTCCAGCACCAATGACAATACACTCGTAAACTTTCCCCATCACTAACACGTCCTCACTTGAAATAATACCCTTAGGATATGTTAGTTTTATAAAGAAATACGATAAAAAAGGAGCAACACGATTGAACATGTTCGCTCCCCTTTTCTATTTTTTAATAACTAGTAGTCTGATTCAATATTGCTGCTACTTCACTCTTTGTCGGCAATGCTGTCATTGCTCCTTTTGTGGAAGCAGCAAGGCCTCCAGAAATACTTGCGAAGGTTGCCATTTCACCTAGCTCTTGAATTGTAACCTGACTAAAATCTCCTTCATATTGCTCAAAAGAATAAAGAATTCCTGACACAAATGCATCTCCTGCCCCAGTCGTATCAATAGCTGAAACTTTCATTGCTGGCACATTTATCTTTTCATTTTGCGTTATTGCCCAGCTACCTTCGCTCCCCAAAGTAACAAATAACACAGGCACTTGATAAGAACGCAGTGCCTCCAAGCCTTCGTCGAGATCGTGTTTCCCTGTTAAAAACTCCAGTTCTTCTTCTGAAATTTTTACAATATCGGCTTGATTAAGCATCAAGAGGATCACTTCTTTTGCTTGTTCCCTCGATTCCCATAATCCTAATCTTAAGTTGGGGTCATAAGAAACAAGCATTCCATTTTCCTTCGCAAGCTGCACAGCCTTTTTTGTGGCACTGCGAGCTGGTTCACTAATAAGTGAGATTGATCCAAAGTGAAGAATTTTATTTTCTGTAAAAAGAGCTTCTTCTATATCGTCTTCCTGTAAAAATCGATCTGCACTAGGGTTTATGTAGAAATCAAAGCTGCGTTCTCCATTTTCTGCAAGTGTTACAAACACCGCTCCTGTTCTGGCTTCATCTGATAAAGGCATGTGTTCTGTGTTCACATTGTAGCTTTCTAACGTTTCCTTCAAAAATTTTCCCAAAACGTCATTTCCGACTTTCCCTAAAAAGGTTGATTTTGCACCAAGACGTGCAGTTCCAACTGCAACATTGGCTGGAGCACCTCCAGGACTTTTCTGGTAAGTTAAATTCGTCTCGTCTAGTGGGATAAAATCGATTAAAGCTTCACCTAAACTAATAATTCCATGTTTCATCTGCGTTCCTCACTTTTTCATTTCCTTTTTATTTTGTTTTTATTATACGTCTTTATAGACATATCTTTAAACATAAGTTTTTCTTTCGCCTCAATAATCATTAGGTCTTACGTAGGAATCCTCTAACTAACAAACAAATTCAGGAATTACTCAAAATTTACGTTTTTAAAAAAGTTATCAACAAAGCGATCGGGATTTTTGATAAATACATCCGAATATTCACTTAAAAACAAGTTATCCACAAAAGTTATCAACATATCCACAAAATCTATCCACATTTTGTGTGGGTATGTATGTTCGCCACCATATATATTAATTAAGATTTTACTATTCACAGGTTGTGCACAGGTTTTAATATAGGCTTTTGTACTTATTAACATCATATAAAAAAACACTCTGCCAAAGCTTTACACTTCCAACAATCCATATTTTCTTCTAAACCTTTGCAATATTTTGACCCAACTACTTCCAAAGAGAATGAGGAAAAACACGTTCGATATCGCATGGGCTAAATCAAAGTATACGCTTGCTCCATAATAGGCAAGAATTTCAACAAGAGTTATTTCCTGAAAAACTCCAACAATATACCATAAGTTCATCACCCATCCGAACAAAATACCAGTGATAAACCCAAAAACACACCTACCAATCGTCATTTTCATCATCCATGTATTACGTAAAAAACCTGCACATAGTCCAATCATTCCCCATGCATACATTTGCCAAGGTGTCCAAGGGCCCTGTCCTAGAAAAAGGTTTGAAACAAGTGCAGCTAATGCCCCTACAACAAAACCACTTTCCGCACCAAAGGCAATACCTGTTACGATAATCACAAAAGTCGTAGGTTGAACACTAGGAAGTGAGGCAAACGGAACTCGGCTAACAGCTGCAATTGAAGCAAGGATAGCCAACATCACTAATTCTCGCCCTGCAACCTTTCTCCGTTCAAAACGAATCAGAAACGGTAAAAACGTACAAATCATAAATAATAAACTGACTATCAGGTATTGATCATTCAGAATTAGCGGGAAGCCAACTAGTAGTAAGAAGAGGACAATCGCTATCGTAATTAGCATTAGCCTTGAGCGTTCCAACCACGACCAAGGCTGATAGCATATACCATATTGTTTTCTTTGAATCAAGGAACATACTGATCACAGTATTTCTAAGGATATGTACAACTAAAATAAACGAGTGCTTTAAGCCTTTAGCTCTAGTGAGAAGAACATAGTCTTTCGTGAACTCCTCTTCAAACAGATGTAGGCAAAGGCGATATAACTGTATGGTTGGTAGGAGAGCGAGGCAGATAATTGGCAATAAGTAAGCCCTCTCATCTCCAACTGCAACAACCTTCATCAAAAGAATATCCGTTTTTTTATAGATCATAATGATGAGTAGCTGCAATAAAATAATCACTAAAATATCTGGTAAAGACTCTAGTAAAAAAATCGCAAACTTAATTCTTTCACGGAATTTTTGAGGCAATAGCATAGTCATTAAAGTAAGTACAACTGAAACAAGATAAGCAATGACTAAAGCTGCGAACAGCAAAATAAAAGAATAGACAACAGCCTCAAGAATGTCTGGATATACCTAATAAACTTCTCCCCTAATCATAAATGTCTTTTCTTTAAAATTAACAAGGGCATGTAGAATGGTGCCAATTGTCTCAAAGAATATTAAAAAATTAATCCACTGCCCCTTTTCTATTAAAAAAATGGATGGAAGAGCACCAATTAAGATAATACCAGTACAAGCAAAAATAAATTGTAAAACAATTCCCCCAAGTTTCTTCACTCCGAACCCCCGTATTAACGTCTATTGTCTGACTATTTCCCGGAAAAATTTATTTGTTATTAAATCCTTTTTGGTGAACAAACTCTTTCATATACATTCTCGTTGGTTTTGTTAGCATTGTAGCCATTTGCTCTGTCCATGTATCATTTCGAGCACCCTTTGTCCGCTCTGAATAATAGCTAGAAATTTGTTCATCATAGTCTGTTAATTGTTGTTTATATGTATCAAGATCTTGTTCATACTCTTCCTCATGATAAACATGTTCGATAGGTAATCTTGGTTTTTTATCTGGATTCTGTGCCGGATATCCAATTGCTACCCCAAATAACGGAATCACGCGTTTTGGTGTTTTAAGAAGAGCCGAAACCTCTTGAAGCTGATTTCTCAGTCCTCCAATATAGACTGCACCCAGACCCATTGACTCGGCAGCAATCACTGCATTTTGGGCTGCTAGTGAGGCATCGATTAGACTCACCATAAACTTTTCAGTACTATCTAAAGATGTTGCAATATCAACTTCGTGTTGCTCTCCAATTAATTGATGCCGATACAAATCGGCACAAAAGATTAAGAAGTGTCCGTTATTGGCAACATAAGCTTGATTACCTGCTAGTGATGCAAGCTTTTCCTTTGTTTGTTTATTTTTCACTCCAATAATTGAATAAGCCTGAATAAAGCTTGAAGTTGATGCGGCTTGTGCGCACTGTACGATTTGTTTGATCTGGTCATTCGTGAGAGAACGATCTTCAAATTTTCTAATTGATTTGTGATTTAGCAGAGTTTTTATTGTTGTGTTCATTTTCTTTCCCGCCTTTTTACTTTTTTAGTAACATTTGCCATTATTATATTATCTCATAAGTGGAACCTCAATTAGTTATGAAACATGGGGACCTATTGATAAACGAACTAGTTTAATTATTTCACTGAGGTATCTATATTTTCTCATAATTTTTAAAATAATTAAATTTTTTATACAAGACTATTAAAAATTTAAAAATAGGGTAAATAAAACTTTAGGAGTTGGATTTCTTTCTTAAATGCATTAAAATTACTATTGTTACATAATTATGTACATGTCGAAAGGGGTATTATTTTTTGAGTAAATTAGCAAGGACTGAAGAACGAGCTTCAACTGGCAATATTTTAACGTTTGTCTTGCCATCATTATTAGGAATTATCTTATTTATGCTTCCCATTTCATTCAACGATGAAATCACGATACCAATTGCTATTCTATCTGGAATGGTTCAAAAATTACTATTAATAAGTCTTCCCTCAATTATGACTGCCATTATTTCAATCACTTTACTTGGAACACTTGTTGCAAAGTTTGCGAGACCGGCATTTATTATGAGAAATCCCTTCTTAAAAACGTTATTTGACGTTTCACCTGTATGGGTAATTGCACGATTCTTAGGAATGATTTTTGCTGTTATGACCTTATTTCAAATTGGACCTGAGATGGTTCACTCAGAATTCACGGGCGGGTTACTATTAAATGACCTTCTCCCAATTTTATTTTCTGTGTTTTTATTTGCAGGACTGTTTTTACCTTTGTTATTAAACTTTGGTTTATTAGAATTATTCGGGGCATTGTTAACTAAGATCATGCGCCCTATTTTTAAATTGCCAGGACGATCCTCAATTGACTGCTTAGCTTCTTGGTTAGGTGACGGAACGATAGGGATTTTATTAACAAGCAAGCAATATGAAGAAGGCTATTACACAAAGCGTGAAGCCGCTGTAATCGGTACGACTTTTTCCGTTGTTTCGATTACATTTAGTCTTGTGGTCATTTCACAAGTTAACCTAGGACACATGTTTGTCCCATTTTACTTAACAGTCACTTTATCTGGATTGGTTGCGGCAATTATTTGCCCACGGATCCCACCACTATCAAGGAAACCTGACACATACTATATCGATAATGGTAAAGACAAACGAGAACTCATTCCAGAAGGATACACACCTTTTACATGGGGATTTAAACAAGCAATCGAAAAAGCAAAAACAAACACAGGGGTTGCAGAATTCTTCAAGGATGGTGGTAAAAACATTCTCGACATGTGGATGGGTGTTGCACCGATCGTAATGGCCATTGGAACACTAGCCCTCATTGTCGCTGAATTTACTCCTGTTTTTAAATATTTAGGAATGCCATTCATTCCATTATTAGAGCTTATGCAAGTTCCAGAAGCAGATAAAGCATCACAAACGCTCATTGTAGGTTTTGCAGATATGTTTCTGCCTTCAATTATTGGAAGTGGAATCGAAAGTGAAATGACCCGCTTTATCGTCGCATCTGTTTCGGTAACACAGTTGATTTATTTGTCAGAGGTTGGGGGATTATTACTCGGATCTAAGATACCGGTATCATTCTTAGATTTAGTATTGATTTTCTTACAAAGAACGTTGATTACTCTTCCGGTTATTGTTGGGATTGCACATCTACTTTTTTGATAAATGCTGAGTTGAGCAAAAAGGACCAATTTGGGTCCTTTTTTCATTGGAATGAGCTTGTTTTATGAATTTATCAAAGTTGATTTGTAAATTCATTGAAAACTTTCCTCTTTTATTAGTTCTATAAGCGAATTTTTTAATTCTATCAGCGAAAATGGACGGTCTATCGACGCTTCGACAAAGATCCACAAGATTCTACAGGAACAATAAACGCATGGATCCATTAGGAATCCATGCGTTATTTGTTTATACAGTTGTAGCTTGGTTTTGCTCGAGCACTATTAAGTCTTCTTTTAATAGCTTGATTTCTAACATCCCAAACTTGTTTGCAGCCGCTTTTAGCATCACGATTGTAATTTGTGTTTGTATTGATATCGTACGTATAAATTTCTCCATTCGCATCTTTTAAGAATTCAATAACGCCAGAACCCCAATATGGAGTTCTTCCTTTCTATACTAATTCTCTTTGCTTCGTTTCTTCCCCTAGTGTAAATACCGCTAATGCACCGATTAAAATTGCCACGCAGAAAATAAAGAAGATTGTACCGATATCTACATTTTGCGCAACGAGATATCCAACTGTTAATGGACCTAGAATTCCGCCAATTCGACCAAATGATGCAGCCATTCCTGATCCAGTCCCTCTGATTTCTGTAGGATAATGCTCTGGTGTGTAAGCATATAACGCGCCCCACGCTCCAAGGTTGAAAAATGACAAGAAAATTCCGGATGTAAGGAGAAGCGATAGGCTTTCAGCATTTCCGAAGAAATAAGCGCTTAAGGCCGTTCCAATTAAGTAGGTAATCAAAACAAATTTTCTTCCCATTCGTTCGATTAAATATGCCGCACTAAAGTAGCCAGGTAGTTGAGCGAGTGTCATAATCAACACATACTCAAAGCTTTTAATCAAACTAAAGCCCTTCATGACCATCACACTTGGTAGCCACAAAAATATTCCATAGTAGGAGAAAACGACACAGAACCATAGAATCCAAAGCATCGTCGTTTGTTTTGTATATGGACGAGCCCAAACGCGTGTCATTTTTTGTAGAAATGACTGATTATCTTTACCCTTAACTGCTTGAAAACGCGGTGAATCTGGTAATTTCAAGCGTAAATAAAGGGCGTAAAATGCAGGTAATGTACTTAGCAATAATGCAGCTTGCCAGCCAAAGTTAGGGATAACAAAATAGGAGATTAATGCGGCTAGTAGCCAGCCTCCCGCCCAAAAGCTTTCTAATAAAACAACGATCTTTCCTCGTTCTTTTGCAGGCACACTTTCAGCAACAAGTGTTGATGCAACAGGTAACTCTCCACCAAGTCCCATTCCGATAAAAAACCGCAGAAGTAAGAAAAAAGACAGCGTTGTGGCAAAAGCAGAAATACCACTGCCTATTGAAAAAAGTAATAATGTAATAATAAAGACATTTTTTCGACCAATTTTATCAGCAAGTAGACCAAAAACTAATGCACCAACAGCCATTCCAATTGAGTTAACGCTTCCAATCCAGCCCATTTGTGAAGATGTTAGATTCCACTCGACCTGAAGTGCTGCGATAACGAATGCTAAAATCCCAACGTCCATTGCGTCGAACATCCAGCCTAATCCTGCAATCCCTAGTAATTTTTTTCGCGAAAGTTCTTTACTGTTTTCCATGTTAACCACCCTTGCTTACCTTTCTAATCAAAGGTCTCATTTACATTAAATCATTATTTAAGATATACTCTATCTTTTGTTGTGAAGTCAACTCCTATTTATAATGGAATTTACTCTAAGATCGATAGACATTGCCTGGAAGTTCCCTTTACTTAGTATCTTTGAATTCATTATAAACAATAAAAACCGCTAACGCATTATACGTTAGCGGCTGATTTACCTTATTGCTTTGGTCCTTTGCCAGGTTTCGGCTTATCTTTTTTCGTTTGAATTTCATAGGAGAAATCAACTGGGCTTTTGTTGCTAGATGGTGCTGCGTACCATGTAATCATGTGATTTTTACCATCTTTAAATAATTGTCGTAGTTTAAGAGAGTCTTGTTCATCAAGGTTGAAAGGCTCTACACTTACGACATCATATTTAGTTTTTGCACCTTTACCTTTTCCAACTGTTTTTTTATTAATAAAGGTCACCGCATATTCAACATAGCGTCCGATTAATTGATCAATTGATAGGAAGCTTTCTGTAGAATTTCCGTCATTTGAGTAGCCGATTTCAGGAATTTCAATGTTATCAATAAACCATCCCTTATCGTTGTATCCCCAATCAGTTAAATAACGGAAAGATATATGAACTTTTTGACCTTTGTATGCAGTTAAATCAAAGCTTTCTTTTTGCCAGTCCTCATAATGACCTGTGAACCCTGGAACATTCTCTTTGATTGTTGGGTATCCTTCTTCAACAACATCAGAGCGAGTATTTTCATTTGCTAGACTCGTCCATGTCTTTCCTGCATCCGTTGAAACTTGGACAACACCATAATCCCATTGTTCTTCGATGTCAATAAAGTTATCAAAATTTAAAGTGGCTGATTCTACATTGCTTAAATCTGCTTCGAAAATTAAAGCGTTATCTGCTTCATCACCAGCATTCCCCCATAGTACTTGGTTATCAGAGCCAAGTGGGTCTGAGACTGATTGCCAAGGGTTTGCTAAGAATTGTACTCCGTCAAATTTAATTCCTTCAATTTTTTTATCTGTATCAATGACTTTATAATCTCCGCCCCATGCTGGAACGCCTTCTTTTTCAAAGTCTTTTGCTTTCTCATAGTTTACTGTTACTCCACGCTTCGTCCCATCCGCGTCAACTGGTAATTCTCTTAAATCAATGCTATCAAACTTGTAAATACCTTTTCCTGGACTATCGCTATCAATGGATAGAGCTGTAATAAATTGTTGATATAACTCGGTAAAATTGAGTTCTTCACCGTGTGCTTTTAATGTCTCATTAATTCCATCAATTCCGTTTATTTCATTAAGTGCTAAGTCACGAATAAAATCTTGGCCAAATTTATCGTTCATATACAGAGTAAATAAGTAGACTTGTCCATAATCAGCTATTGTTTCTGGTCCTGTTTGTGCACTATTGTGTTCATCCCAGTTCACAAGAGAGTTTTCAGGATGGTCTAGGTAGAAGTTAATGGAACCTTCTGAGTGACCATATCCGCCAAGAAATTCAGAGAAAGTTGACATTCCTTCGTTAATCCACGTTTCTTCGTCACCATCATTATCAGAATGAATTAAATGCTGAAGCTCATGAATCGTCGTAGCAAAGAAGGTAGATTCAAGACGTTCTTCCCAATTGTTAGTATCAATTGTGATAATGTTACGATCTGTATACATTTCTAACGTAGACCAGAAGAAACCAGCTACAAAAAAAGGATATTCAGGGTCATAATAGTTATCATCTTTCACGTTGTCTACTAGCATAATCACTTTATCATTGTCAGTATAATACCCTTCAGGCACTGCACCTATATCCTCAAGAACTGCATTCTCTCCGTTTAGTGAGTCTGGTGTGCCAAAGAAATCAGTAGCCACTGGGTAGATATTCGAGTCAAATTCATCACGTAATTTATCAACCTGATTCTGTGTTACTACTTGTGCAGGTCTTGGGTCACCCTCTTCAAAAGAAAGATCATTCGCTACCCATATCTCAACATTGTCTCCCACACTTCGAAGTGTGAATTCTTTAAATGTTAAGTCTCGATCGAGAAATGATTTTGTTCCACCGTCAAATGTAAACTTGGATTCGTTAGATGCATCTAAAGATGAAGCGCTTTCATTAAAATTTATATCCTTTGATTGTTCAATTAACTTCTTCTCAGCATTTTTTAAGTAGGCTTCATCTTCAGATAGCTTGTCCAAATAGCTATCGATGTCCACCTGATCTCCGTAACGTTCTACGTCCCAATTTGGATTATTTGTTGCAGCCTTTGCAGTAGTTGTTCCTGTGCTAACTGGAGCTAATAACGATAAAGCAATTACCCCAGAAGACAGTACGGAAAGTAGCTTTTTCTTCAAATCATTTCCCCCTCAGTATTTTACTCAACTGAAGTTATCATAACATGTTGAATATTCTAAAAACACTGTAATATATAGCGTTTACAAATAGGGAAATATGTAGAAACGAATAAAAACAGGGAGACTTTTCGTCTTTATTAGGTCTATTATCATGTAAATTTTTGTAGGATAATAAGTTATTAACCACTAAAAACAATTTCGAGTACCGAAAAATGATTATTTTGCACTAGTTCCTTTATGATAGTTTTTATAATAAAATGACAAAAAAACCCGCTAAGTAGCAGGTTCTTAGTTAATCTATTAATAAAGAATGGATCTTACTCTTTTCGTTAAGATTGATATATTGCGATCGTCCAAGGTATAACGGAATGTTCAGTTTATCGAAGTTTGGAAGACCATTGTGCCTCATATGAAATAGTGACTAATGCAACCATTCGGAGGATAACTGTGCATGACAGTTTGATTTGTAGGCTTTCTCATTTTCTCTTCCACACTCCTGTAGCGTGATGTTTCTTTTCATACTTTATCTCCTATGGTACCTGTTTCCAGGCACTCTTTCGTGCTAGGAAACAGGCGGGTACCGCTCTTATTCTTTTAATTTCAGCTTAGCTAATGCCTCTGCTAGTGCTGGGTTTACGAAGTCGTCTTCTTGCTTTTTTAGATAACTCGACACTTCTTTTTTAGAGACTTTACCGTTTTGAGATTTCTTTCTTTTTTCAGTAAAGGTAGATAGCTTTTCTCGATGGCCACATTTGCAGACAAAGATTTGACCTTCTCCTTCACCGCGTAGTTCGAGCTTTTTGTGGCAGTTCGGGCATCTTGCGTTCGTCACTTTTGAGACGCCTTTTCGGTACCCACATTCTCTGTCCTGACAAACGAGCATTTTTCCTTTTTTACCGTTTACTTCGAGCAAAAGCTTGCTGCACTCAGGACACTTTTTCCCTGTCACATTGTCATGTTTGAACTTTTTATCACTGTTTTTAATTTCTGAAACAACAGTTTTGGCGTACTGTTTCATGTCTTCCAAAAAGACTTGTTTTGGTAGTGAGCCCTTTGCTATTTGAGTAAGCTTTTGCTCCCATTCAGCCGTTAAGACTGGAGACTTTAAATCTTTCGGAACAAGGGTAAGTAGCTGCTTACCTTTGGACGTAACGGTGATGTCCTTACCCTTTTTTTCAATAATAAAGCTACTAAACAGCTTTTCTATAATGTCTGCTCTTGTTGCTACCGTTCCTAATCCGCCTGTTTCACCAATTGTTTTAATGAGCGATTGATCTTCACCCGCCATATATTTTGACGGATTTTCCATTGCGGAGAGGAGGCTCGCCTCATTGAACGGAGCTGGTGGCTTTGTTTCACCTTTTGTTTGAAGAAGTGAAACAACTTTAAAGGAATCTCCCTTGTTTAACTGCGGAAGGCGTTGATCTAATATGTCGCCGGTCTCATCCTCGTCACTTGCTCCATCATATACTTCTTTCCAGCCTTGAGCCTTGATAACTTTTCCTTTTGCAATGAAGGTTTCATCTTTAATTTTTGCTTTAACGGTTGTTTGCTCGTATTCAAATGGAGGCATAAGAACTGCTAGAAAACGATCGACAACTAAGGCATATATTTTTCTTTCCTTATCAGTCATTGCACTTAATGGAACACTTTCTTCAGTAGGGATGATCGCATGGTGATCGGATACCTTTTGATCATCGACATACGATTTATTTCCCTTAATTGGGTTTCGCAGTATTTTTCCGACTACTGAAGCGTTATCCTTTGTTCTACATGCTTGAACCCGGTCCTTCAGTGTTTCTACGATATCTGAAGTAATATATCTAGAATCTGTTCTTGGATAGGTTAGTACTTTATGTTGTTCATAGAGTTTTTGCATGATTGTTAGTGTTTCTTTTGCTGAGAAACCAAAGCGCTTGTTGGCATCTCTTTGTAGCTCTGTTAAGTCATAAAGAGCAGGTGAGTAGGATTTTTTTGCTGTTTTATTTACATCGACTACTGTAGCCTGTTGGTTTTTCAACTTTTTAACTATTGACTCGATGTTATTTTTGTCGAAGCTTTTCGTCTCATTACTCTTTTGATCCTGCCAGATTAGATTTAACCCTTTATCCGTAACTGCTTTAATTCCAAAGTACTCCCTCGGCTGAAAACTCCTGATCTCCTCTTCTCGCTTTGCAATAATTGCTAGAGTCGGAGTTTGAACGCGTCCTGTTGAAAGCTGTGCGTTGTATTTTGTTGTAAGTGCTCTCGTTGCATTAAGTCCGACAATCCAATCTGCTTCTGATCTTGCGACTGCTGAAGCGTAAAGGTTTTCATAGTCTCTTCCATTTTTTAGTTTTCGGAATCCCTCGTTAATTGCTTTATCTGTTACAGACGAAATCCATAAGCGTTTAATTGGTTTTCTCACTTGTGCTTTTTCAATAATCCATCTCGCTACAAGCTCGCCCTCACGCCCCGCATCTGTTGCAATCACAATTTCCGAAACATCTTTTCTCGTTAATTGTTCCTTCACCGCATAGAATTGTTTGCTTGTTTTTTTAATTACGACGAGCTTCAACGGTTCAGGAAGCATAGGCAAATCTTCCATCCGCCATGATTTATATTTTTCTCCATAGCTTTCTGGGTCAGCAAGGGTGACTAAGTGGCCGAGTGCCCATGTCACAATGTAGCGATCTCCTTCTATATAACCGTTTCCTTTTTTATGACAATTTAAGACTCTAGCTAAATCTCTTCCAACAGAAGGTTTTTCAGCTAAAACGACAATTTTACTCATGATAACATCCTTTCGGGGTCTAACTTTTAAGTACTTCCTTCTATTATAAAGATAAATTTTTTTAAATCTAAGTTATTAACGTGAAAAAAGGTTTTTAGATATTTGATAGGTATATAAAATCGGGTTAAAATAGATTGTAAGTGGTTCGAAAAAAGGAGTGGCTTTGCATGAGTGAAAAGAAGAAACAGCTTGCTAAAGAGAGCAATCAGTCATATCGATCCGTTCCTATTGATGAAGGATATAATGAGATGATTGAAGGTGTTCGTTATGAAATGCAGCCTTCGCCAGTCATTATTCATCAAATTGTTTTAGTAAATATTCATGATGCAATTAGAAATTCTTGTAAACCAAATGGCGTTATTCTCCCTGCACCTGTAGACGTATATTTTGACAAAGATAACTGTTTGATACCAGATCTCATTTTTATATCAAACGAAAACCTGAATATTATTAAGCAAAAACGCATTGAGGGAGCACCTGACCTTGTGGTTGAAATTCTATCTCCAAGTACTTCAAAAAATGACCGACAGCGAAAAAAACTAATTTATGAGCGTTTTGGTGTAAAAGAATATTGGATTGTTGATTCACATCATCACACATTTGAACAATTCATCCTTAAAGAAAACCTATACGAATTCTATAAAATATATAGTTTTGGCGAGATTTTAACTTCTCCTCTTTTTGCATGCATTTCAATTAATCTTACCGATATCTTTGAAGATGCCCTCAGATTTGAAGAACGATTTAGCTCCAACGAAGGTTGAACACGAGTTTATAAAAATTGAGCCTCCTTACACATTGTTTATTTAAAAATGCGTATCAAAATTTCAAATAATAACCAACTTCGTAATTACACCTTATTTAATTAACTTGGTTCTTTAGACTTCTAAAAATTTCATACAATGCTCATGACTCCTACCTATTCAAAACATATCATTACCAGTAATCTAGCTGTAGCGAAAACCCTCAGATCATAGTATGATTGGCAAAGATACTTTGAGTTTAAGCGGAGGGTTTTATAGAAATGAGTTTACTTACAATTGATAAATTAAGTCATACATTTGGGGATCGCACCCTATTTAAGGATGTTTCCTTGCGTTTGTTGGATGGGGAGCATGTTGGTTTAGTCGGGGCAAATGGTGTCGGAAAATCAACGATAATGAATATTATTACTGGTGAATTGATTCATGACGAAGGTCGGGTTGAATGGACACCAGGAGTCCGTTACGGCTATCTTGATCAACATACGATTCTATCAAAAGGAAAAAGTATTCGCGATATTTTAAGTGATGCATTTTTACCTCTTTTCGAACAAGAGAAAGAGCTTAATGTAGTTACAGAAAAGATGGGAACTGCCACACCTGAAGAGCTAGAAGAACTACTCGAACAAATGGCTGAAATTCAAGATCGTCTTGATGCAGGTGGCTTTTACCTTTTAGATATGAAAATTGATGAAACTGCACGTGGTCTTGGACTTGATGCGATCGGGCTTGATCGTGATGTTTCGGCATTAAGTGGTGGACAGCGAACGAAGGTATTGCTCGCAAAGCTTTTACTCGAGCAGCCTGAGGTTCTTTTACTGGATGAGCCAACGAACTACTTAGATGTGGAGCATATTCGCTGGTTAAGCAATTACCTTAAAGAATATCCCTATGCGTTTATTTTAATCTCTCATGATACTGAGTTTATGAATAGTGTTTCGAATGTTATTTTTCACTTGGAATTTTCTAAGCTATCACGCTACACTGCAACGTATGAGAAGTTTCTAGAATTGGCTGAGTTGAATAAAAATCAGCATCTACAAGCCTATGAAAAGCAGCGTGACTTTATTAAAAAACAAGAAGATTTCATCTCAAAAAATAAAGCCCGCTACTCTACAACTGGTCGTGCAAAAAGTCGTCAAAAGCAGCTGGATCGTATTGAGCGAATTGATCGTCCTGAAACGGCCATGAAACCAACGTTTGAATTTAAGGAATCTCGTGGAAGTAGCCGCTTTGTTTTTGAAGCCAAAGACTTAGAAATTGGCTATAACGAGCCCCTTTTACCGAAGCTAACAATGACCATCGAACGTGGAGATAAAATTGCGATTGTTGGGTGTAATGGTGTCGGAAAATCAACGTTGTTAAAAACGATCTTAGGCAAAATTGATCCATTAGCTGGAGATGTTAACCGTGGAGACTTCCTTTTCCCTTGTTATTTTGAACAGGAAGTAAAAGCTGCAGACATTACGCCGATTGATGACGTATGGAATGCCTTTCCTAGCCTTGATCAGCACCAAGTACGTGCCTTGCTCGCACGTTGTGGCTTAAAGAATGAACACATTTCAAGACCTTTAAGTCAGCTAAGTGGTGGAGAACAAGCAAAGGTTCGCTTATGCAAACTTCTAATGAATGAAAGCAACTGGCTATTATTCGATGAGCCAACGAATCATCTTGATATCACAGCAAAAGAAGAGCTGAAACGTGCAATTAAGGCCTATAAAGGAACAATTGTCCTCGTATGCCATGAGCCTGATTTTTATGAAGATTGGGTGACGAAGGTTTGGGATATTGAGGAATGGGCGGAGAAGGTTTAGTTTAAAAGAATAGAACATTAATTTTAGCTGAAAGAGTTTCGTTTCTTTCAGCTTTTTTATATTGTATCAAAGTTTTTCTCAATTTCCGTAGATCTCAATTTTTCAAATCTAATACATTTCGTTACCTAAGATGATTTCACCGTTGCTTGCATGAATCATCCGATTAATGCAGTGAAGGAGAGTTGGCTCCCCTGCTCCTGATGGACCAATTACGGAAACGAACTCTCCTTTTTTTACTTAATTATTACTTAGATAACTCTCTAATCGGATCAAACCATTTATCTTCTACTTCAAGAAAACGCTCTTTATCTGTTTTTGAAAATAATCCTGATAACTCTGAGTCTTCTGGAACGAATATTTTTTCGTTATTTGCTACTTCATCAGACGTAAAAGCTTCGACCAATGCTTTGTGATCTTCTTCGCTAACATTTTCTGTATTTACAGCAAATGGAGCGTTTAGAACTGGTGTTACAGAGATTATCTTAAACTCTTCTCCAGGAATTGTATTAAACGGCTCAGCAGCATCATCTTTCACTTTGTAAGTAGCTCCAGGTGTATTTTCTTCGCCATCAGCTAATTCAACATAGTTGGCTACACAAAAATCACAAAATGCAGCTACATCAGCCTTGCCCGTAAGTAAATTAACAGCAGAACCTTGGTGAGAGCCTCCGTATAGTACTTCATTGAAAAATTTTCCGCCTTCTAGTAAATCGTCAGCTGTTAAATCTTTATACTCATCTTTCTGACTAAAATGAGATACGATTCCTTCAGAAGGAACTTTAAATCCTGAAGTAGAACTATTTGAAACAAATGAAAAATCTTTGCCAGCTATATTGTCAATTGAGAAGCCTTCACCATCTTTGTAAGGTTCTTCATTGCCATTTTTAACAGATAACCAGCTATGATAAACGGCATCGTCTAATGTACCAGATACTCCACTTGACACGACTAATGGCTGCACTTTTTCGTTTTTCGCGTTAGCTTCGATATAACCTTGAGCGCCCATAAACGCTATATCAGCATTACCACTTGCTAATGTCTCAATGGCGATAATATAATCAGTCGTAGTTTTATGTTCAACCTTTTTTCCAGTTGCATCTTCAATTATTTTCCCAATATGATCACGAGCATCTTTTAAGTCTGCCCCAGATTCATTTGGATACCAGGCAATCGTTAAAGTTTCTTTACTGCCTGCTTTACCACCAGCTTCTGACCCACTTGCTGTTGATTCACTGCCTGCTGAACATGCTGCCGAAATCATTGCAACGATTAAAACCATTAAAACTAAAAGTGACTTTTTCACTTGTTTTTCCTCCTTTTAATATATAAATTATTTATAATCATCATGGATTCTCATTTGATCTTCCAATGTTGATTCTTACCGGATTTCGTTTGCTTTACCTTGTCCACTTTCTGCACTCCTCCTAGAACTAAAATTCAACAAGGCATTAGTGCATATATGGTTTATCTTTATAATTTTCCTTATACAGTTAATGATGTAACTTAAAAATTGCCTTCCAGATGCATTACCTCCTCTATTAATAAATAATGAACTAATTCACCAATGGACGGTATTGTAATATCAGGCTTGAACCCAAGATCTAGAGGAAATGGTTGTCCATGTGAAATCCAAACGGTATGCATTCCAGCTAAGTATCCTCCCTGAATATCTGTATAAGGGTTATCCCCAATCATGATGCAAGACTGAGGTTTAACCGATGATTGTTCCATAATCTTTTTAAACGAATAATAATAGGGCTTCCCCACAGATTCTAACTCGGTAGCACCTGATACTGCCTGGATCGCTGAGATAAGTGCCCCAGTTTCTGGTACCCTACTTCCATCTTCTCCCGGATGATAAAGATCTGGATTAACTGCAACTAGTTTGACACCTTCTGTTAGGCTTCTTGCACAATCATGTAGCTTTTCATATGTGAAGGATGGATCTCGTCCCACCACGACTACATCACAAGGGTTTTTACTACCCACCGATAAAATAATGTGACCTGCAGATTTAATAGAATGTTGTAGTGCAGGGGTACCAAATGTTTTCACTCGAACGATACCGTACTTTTCTAGCAAATAGTCTCCTACCAATTCAGTGGCTACTAGTATAGAAGAACGCTGAACAGCTAGGCCCATTCCTCTAAGCTTCTCTCGAATGGTTTCAGCAGTATCAGTTGAGTTATTGCTTAAAAAATAAATTTGTTTTTGCTTAAGATCCAATAATCGTAGTAATTCCTGCACTCCCGGGTACATCCGACTACCTGAATATACAGATCCATCCAAATCGAAAATAAATGTGGTGCAGTTCGCCATATTCATTGTCATTTTTATCATTCACTGCCTTTACTTAACCAAGTCTTGATGCGATTAGTAGATTTCATTCTATTAATAAATAAAGCCTCTCTTTTTATAAACTTATTTTGTTAAGTAATAGATACTTCGCTAAGCTAGTCTTCGTCCAATAAGTATCCTCCTTTAAAAATAGAAAAAACCCAAGTATAGCTTGACCTACATGACAAACACACTTCAAAAAGCGTTGTCCCGAAATAGGTCTAAAAACTATACTTGGGTTTTCTCCAATAACTCCACCCAGAGTAATTAATTGTATGTAATTAAATTATTAAGATTGCTTGTTGAAATAATAATATCAATAGTTTGTTAATATAGTATTTGCCCAAAGTAAAGGGTTTGTAAATGTTTGTTATTAGTTGCATTTTTTGAAGGTTACTATTTTATTAAGTGTAATTTACACAAAGTCCCTAATGCTTCGGTAATATGAAAATATTATGATGGATATATTGTGAAGAACAGTCTCTTAAAAGTGGCTTCACCATAGCTCGTTATACAAAAAAATTCTTGGTGATCTTGTAAACTATCTACTATGTATTTGTAATTGAAATAATTATTAGAAATCCAGGCTGAGCGTTTGCTACTCAACCTGGATATTTATATTAACTAGATATAAGATATTACTTAGAAATGGAACTAAGCACCGAAAATGGATCCTCTGAACCAGACGGTGTGGCTACGATTTTCCGCTCCATCGTATGACTTCCACCTGCAGCTAGTTCTACATTCTGTCGGCTCATAATCCAGTTTCCATTACCATAAGCTGTTAACCCGGAAGTATTTCCTGAATAAACGAGACCAATTGTTTGTCTGTCTGTACCAGACATTCCGATCCATGGTTCAGTGGGCGTGAACTCCTGCGGATCAGAATAGGCTAGCGTAATCGTATCGTGTCCGGAAACACCGCTTTTTTGTCCTGCACCATCATAATCCAAAGCGTCACCTATCCAAACAGATTTGGAATCCTGACCAGTATTGGAAAACACCGTTTCAGCTGTTATCCACTCTTGATTCGGTAAAATCGTATAAGTAGTATCAACTTTGATTTCTGGATCTTCTGTGGATGTACCGATTGCACTTACCACAGCACGTTCCGAAGATGATTCCATTACTTTTAATTCTTCACTTTTTACAGTTAATTGCCTCCGTGCATCTGGTCCCAATGGTTGAGCTGTAGAAATATAAGGAAGATTAAACCAGTCAACTTGATCTTGAAATCCTTTAGCTGAAATATCAATTGGCTTTCCTTTCGTCACTCCAGGAAGCTGTGCGTCCTGGGTAACTGCAGCAATCGTCATAGCTAATTTGCTGTTCTCCATTATAATGTCCTGCACAGTTCCTTCAGAGACAGGGCCTGATAAAACCTTTCCAGTACCAGCGTTAACTGTTACTGGCATTAGAGAAACATCTACAGACTTTGATTCTCCTTCACTAACTTCAGTAGTGACTGTCGCATTTTCATAAGAAAGGCGACTTGCACGAACGGAATAACTTCCAGGCTCCTGCAAGGCAAACAGATACTTTCCTTCATTATTAGTAGTTGAAGATGCTACTACTTTATTTTCTGCATTTAGAGCCTCTACTAAAACTTCTTCAACTGGCTTATTTGTACTAGAATCAGTGACACTTCCCTGAATACGAGATTGCTCTGCTGCTTCAGGATCTAAAGTACCAAGATTTGCTGCCCAATTGGCAATTGTTGCTGCTGGGTTACTTCCATTAGCAGGATAATCAGTGATGTGGTACCAGCTAATTGATTTCTTCTCACCTGCTGCTACACTTGCATCAAAAGATACCCCGAAAATATAACCAAAAGCACTTAATCCTGTCGGCTGGTCGTTTATCCAAGCAATTCCATGGGCCGGGCTAGATGTCGCTGTTTTAGGTCCATCATAGATGTAATTGCCTGCCCATCCTGATGTCATGAATCCAGGGTTTGCAGCTGCTATTCCTGGAACAAAAGCAGTGTCATCAGCACTGTCAGGATCAAGTAAATACTGAAAATACCCCTTAAAATCTTCAGTTCCTGTATTGTCAAGCTCTAAAGTAATCTTTGCTATTGGTGCATTAGGCAAAGCTTTGTAAGTAACCTTGGTTTTTATATCAGGATCAATTTGAGCTTGTCCCGATGCATTTATTGTATCACCATCAACGTTAATTTTTGGTAACGCTAACCATTGTCCCTCACGATTCCAAGGCAGTTTCGGGTCATTCATTGTTTCGGAAAGGACCCACTCACTCCAATCTAGCGTCTCTGTGGCATTGTTATCTAGTAAAGCGATATCTGATACCCATCCAGGCTGGAACGTTCCCGCACCGTTGTTAGCACCAATCTTCGAAGAAATAGTAGCTTGAATTAGATCATTCATAATATAGTGATATTCTTCACCATTCGGAATGTCCAAACGCGGGCTCCCTGAATTAAAATCAGGTGCTTCCTGGGACTTACCAGCAACTGGCTCGGTAATCTCATTTAATTGCAAATCAATCGTCTCAACTTGACCAGTTACCATTTCAGCAGAAGCTGAAGTTCCATTCAAGAACCCTCTACGTTTAGCTGTAAGAGTATATTTTCCCGGCTGTAGACCAAGAACATACTCGCCTTCAGCATCGGCCACTGTCGTTTGAGTTTCACCAGCACCGTTTGTTGCAACGATCGTAGCTCCACTAACAGGTTTTCCTGTAGTAGCATCACTTACTTTTCCAGTAGCTCGAGGCCACTTTTGAACCGTTTTCCCTCCAGGAGTGAAAGCATACAGGTTGCCATCAAGTGCACCAACCACTAAGGTATTTCCAGAAATGGCTGGAGATGATGCCACCCAAGCACCAATTTCATGCTGCCATAAAGGCTGTCCTGTCAAACGATCAAATGCATAGAGATTTCCATCATTCGATCCAATAAATACTACTTCACCACTAACTGCTGCTGAAGAAATGATTCCGCCTTGTGTACGGAACTTCCACTTTAATGAACCTGTTGCTGCATCTAGGGCTACCACATTTCCATCTGGGAATCCCATATAGACAAATCCATCAGCGACTGCAGCAGACGACCCAGTTGCGCCTCCGTGAATATAAGATGAGTCTGAGCTCTTGTAGCGCCATAGTTCTTTACCTGTTGCTGCATCAAGGGCAACTAACAATCCACCTTGATATCCCATATATACACGACCTTCTGAGATGGACGGCATCGAATGCATCCAGCCTCCCGCAGGTTTTTGTCTCCATATTTCCTTACCAGTTGAGGCATCAATGGCGATTAACCAACCTCCGTCTGCACCAACATATACTTTGCCATCTTGAACAACTGGTGTTGATTCAACAATCCAACCACCTGCTAAAGGTGCATTCCATAATTCTTCTCCCGTATTAGCATCAAGTGCCATCATCGCACCACCACTGCCAGTGCTATATGCCTGATACACGACTCCGTTGTCAATTGTTGGGGAGTAGTACATCCATGCACGCTGCACTTCATCTTTACCGACTGACTTCTCCCAAATTATTTTCCCTGTTTTTGCATCCATTGCATATAAAGTACCTCGGATTGACGATGCATATACGATTCCATCGGCAACTGCAGGAGAGGATTGCACTTGAGCATCTGCCTTTACCTGCCACAGCTTTTTGCCAGTTTTTTGGTTCACCGCATGAATGGCATGGTGTTCATTGCTGTCTTCATCACGTGTTCCAATATAAACAATGCCATCTACAATCGCTGGTGAAGAAGTAAGAATTGTTCCTGGTGTACGGTAAGTCCAGCCAAGATTCAGACCTGCTTCAAGTGTATCCTTTGCATAACCTGTATGCTGAGCATCGCCGTGGAACATCGTCCAGTCCGTTCCGCTCTTCGGTGTAATTTTTTTATCATTATCTACTATTGAAAATTGTGAAATTCTTGCCCAAACATTTTCAGCATCATCCGTCACCCTAACTTCCATATGATGCTTTCTTAACTTAGCTTTACGGGCATCCCATGTGCCATACCAACTCATACCACTGCTTTGTTTAAGCTTTTTCCATGGACCACCATCCACACGGTATTCTACCTTTTTAACATTACTTGAAGTGTTATAAGCATTTACCAAAATATTCATTTCATCTTGAGCTACTTCACTATTGTTTGCCGGATGGACAATAGAAGCACTCTTTTTCACATCGTACATTTTAAATTTTGGATCTTGTTCATCACCTTGGAACGTAACCATTCTAAATCCATTTGGTGATTGATCAATTGTGTAAGCACTTGAAACAGATGTTACATGATCTGCACCAGGAATGGTGTCTTGTGCTACATCATTTACATGCGTGTGTCCTACCATCACAAGGCGTGTATTATATTGACCAAGAAGATCTATAAACTGCTTTGTACTGTCTGCTGATGGTGTTTGTGGTGTATTCAAGGGCTTATGAACAAATACGACCACTTCCTTGTCTTTTGCATTTTGGGCAAGATCCTGCTTCAACCACTCTAATTGTTCTGTTTCTGAAAAGCCCAACGTGTTCTCCAATGTTACAAAATGTCGATTTCCATAATCAAATGAATACCACTCTGGACCTAAATAGTTTCGATAACGATCAACTCTTGTTTTGTAGTCGGAGCCAGGTGCAAAATCATGGTTACCCATCGCTGGATAGACTGGAAGAGTAGATGTAGCTGTACTCGCAGTATAATCCAGGTATTCTGCATCCGTCGCTCTGTTTGTCAAATCACCACTTACAGCGATAAAAGCTGGATCTCCTGTTGAGTCGTTGATTTGCGAAAGCTGATCTGTAAACCGTTCACGGTTATTAGTCGTCCCAGCTTGTACGTGAACATCAGCTACATTGACAAAGCTAAAGTTCGGATTTTTATTTTCCGGAGTATGTATCAAACCGAAATTTTGTTCGCTTGTTTCACCCGCTTTGAGGTTGCCTAACAGTTTATAAAACTGAGGTGTTTTGTTCTCATCTGTTGGTACGCTATATCCGCTAGGAACCGTTACGAAAACAATATCCGTTTGTCGTCTATCCGTACTTGTAGTTAATGTATAATTTCCTTCTTCGTCTGAAATTGTAACAGTCTTGCCATCTGATACGGAAACATTTGGAATCCCTTGTTCGTTACTATCACGGGTTCCATTTTCATTTTTATCAACAAACACGACACCCTCGACGGTTACATTCGTGTTGTCAGCAATAACCGGCTTGGTTACAGCAGCTACAGCTAGTCCACACATGATAACTGCGGTAATTACCTTAAGTTTTTCCTTAGTTATTTTCCCATTACCTTCTAAAAATTTCATCGTCTCTCCTCCAATTGTTGAGTTCACGGTACTATTAAAGACCTACCTAGATGGCAGCATCACCTTCTTTTTATGCTCAGGGGTTAGCCTAAAAAGCGCTCAAAGTACCAAAATAATCCCATTCCAAATATCCACGTCGTTGTCGCACCATGAATGTAAAAAGACCATTTGTATTTTCGAATATAAAGAAGCAGAGGAAACAAAAACACAATAATTAGAGCTTGTCCCACTTCAACTCCTACATTAAATGAGAGGATAGACAATAAAGATTGCCATGTTATTTCATTATTTAGCTGCAAAGCACCAGCAAATCCAACTCCATGGATAAGCCCGAAAATAAACACAACGGCAAACCTGAATTTTGATGAAAATCCAAGGATACTTTCAACCGCTACAAACGCAATACTTAATGCAATGAGCGGCTCAATGATCTCTGGTGGCAGATTGAGAAATCTCATAGCTGTAAGTCCAATTGTGATACTATGTGCAATGGTAAAGACTGTAATAACTTTTAATACATCTGAAAATTTACGAGTTCCCAAAACAAGTGCAATGACAAACAAAATATGATCGGTACCTATCATAATATGGTGAAAACCAACTTCGATGAACCGGGTGATTTGACTAACAAGAGTCTCCTCCCCAATCTGAAGATCCCTCTCAACTGCTTGGAAAGCAAACTGCCCTTTTTTCTCTCCAAGCTCATATGTCATAATGTTTCGATGCATCGGGTCATTATCCTCAAAGAAGATATTGTAATGAATTTGAATCGCCGAATCTAAATCAGCTATCGGAAAAGCTAACAAAATCTTTGCGTAATCTCGATCCAGTCTCTTTTCTACTTCTGTAGAGATGAGCTCTCCGTCTACCCTTTCTCCATCCAACAAAATTTCGAAATGTGAAAGAAGATAATCTGATAAAGCACCACGTTTCTCTTCTAATGCCTTACTAAGCTGCGCAGCAGGAGCACCTGGATCCACTCCATAATCAATCAACCTCCCCATTTCAAAATAATCAATAGAAAGTTCTACATGCAGCTCTTTATTTTCTAGATCTATTGTAATCTTTGAATACCCTTCACTATTATCTGTGTGGGCACTAGCCTTAAAAGGGGTAAGCATCATCATAAAACAGCATAGAAACAGTGCAAAGTATGAAATCATCTTATTCACAGTTGCTCAAACCTTTCATCTAAAATTTGTAGTGGAGAAGGGCCTCGTTAGAAATTTCAGAAAATTATCATATATTAAGTTCTCATGATAAGAATCGCTATTTCCAACCCCTGCATTAAAATAGTGTTTGGAAAGTAAATATGATGAGTTGGATATTAAACGCTCATGACCAGATGTCATACTTCCAATCTCTGCCTAAGCATGAAATTGCTATCTAGCAAACCTAGCTTCTATCAGATTGAAAAAAGCTTCTCTTTCCTCTTCAATTGCACATTTGACTTCTACTCGAATTAATTCTTGCAATTCACTTTTTGAAAACATCAATGCAACATCGTTTATTGCATCTGAGAAAGGGATTTCATTGTTTAATAATTTTTTCACCTCCCTAAATGCATTAAGTTCTCGATCAGAGTAAGCATGTTGCTCACTCTCACTCCTTTTCTCCTCAACAATCTCGGAATGCTCCTTGTTTGATTTTGATACATCATGTTCAAAAATCTCTGTTCCTTGGATAGCGGTATTAGATCCCTTCTCCCATTTACCGATTGTAAGTAAAACACTTTTTGTTTCAATGTCACTCATATAAGCCGAGGTAGGATAAGAAAGTAAGCTTAGTAAGATGAGAGATAAGTAAACAGAACACATTAGTTTCAATAAAAATAGCTTTGTTACTAAACTCCCTTTCATTTCCTCTGGTTGGTTTTTGGTAATTATCCCCACCCCCTAAATTTGTTGATTAGAAAAGAACAACAAAAAACCCAAGTATAGCCAGTCCCCAAAAACATATGCCTAAATAGCAATGATGTATTTTTGTAGAACTAGTAGCTATACCTGGGTTTTCTCCATTAACTCCACCCTTGGCAGTTAGCAATATACAATTTTTAACTTCTTGCATCCGAAACTTATAACTTAATTCTAAGACTCTTATATTAAAAAAGTATTGTTAATTAGTTAATGATTTATTAATTATTATTTCATTAATTAGTATATTCTACCTACTATTTGTCATATTCATAATAGTACTTATAGTTTTAGATTCCATAACTCAGGTTCACCGATGGCTACCCCATGGGCTCCAGCCTCCACAACCTCTCTAACTTCATGTGCATGTTTAATTAATCCTGCTGTGATAATAGGGCAATCAATTTTATCGTAAAACTCACGAATGACCCTTGGCATTAATCCTGGCATTATTTCAATTGCATCGGGTTTTATATCTGAAATATTTTTAACTCCATTTTCATACGCATGTGTATCAATCATAAATAGATGCTGAACTGCTAATAACCCCTCTTTTTTAGCAGCTTGAATTAATTGATTTCTTGTGGAAACAATTCCATCTGGCTTTACCTTTTTCGACAAGTATTTTATTCCTTCTCGATCATTAGCTATCCCTTTTATTAAATCAATATGTAAGAAAATAGACTTGCTATGTTTTCTACTCATTTCTACACAATGCTCAATCGTAAAAATATCACCAGTCATCAAAAAGATCGTCTCAACAGGAGAAAGTGCAGCCTTCTCAATTAAAGAGACATCACGTACAGCAGCAATAATCGGATTACTTTTTACAATAGTCTTCTTCTCCATAATTTCGACCTCCAATAATTAAGAAAGATTACGTTTACTATATCAACCAATTATTAAGTAACTAATTAGATTATGTAAATCTTTATATTATTAGCAACAATTACTTCCGCTTTAGCTTCAGATAACTTATCATCAATTCTGCCCCAATGATATTACACAAAAGAAAGGACAACATAGAAATTCTAACGCAAATAAAAAAAAGCAGTAGAGCTTATAATAAGTCCACTGCCTTTTGTATTTCACTCCACCAACGAATGCTTAAACGCATATATCACCGCTTGAGTCCTATCCTGTACCTCTAGCTTACTTAATATATTACTCACATGTGTTTTAGCAGTTTTAAGTGCGATAAAAAGGTGATCAGCAATTTCTTGGTTCGTTTTTCCTTCAGTCATAAGAAGGAGAATTTCCATTTCTCTTGGGGTGAGCTGTTCGTGAGGATGACGGACCTCTTTTTGACGCATTTTCATCATCATTTTCCCAGTAACTTCCGGCTCTAGTATCGATTGGCCATGGAAGGTTGATCGAACTGCATTGGCGATTTCACTCGCTTTAGATGTCTTAAGCAGATAGCTTGTGGCGCCGGCCTCGAGAGCAGGATATACCTTCTCATCGTCAAGAAAGCTTGTCACGATAATGATTTTTGCTTCTGGCCAGCTTTCCATAATTAGCTTTGTCGCTTCAATTCCATCCATTTCCTTCATGACTAAGTCCATTAGAATAATGTCAGGACGAAGCCCGAGTGCGAGCTCCACTCCCTTCCCTCCATCATCAGCCTCACCAATTACTTCAATATCTGGCTGAGCTGATAAGTATGATGAAACTCCAATCCGTACCATTTCATGATCATCAATAAATACTACTTTAATCATCCTCTTCACCCTCTATACCAATCACAGGAACCTTTACCTCTAGGCGTGTCCCTTTATTTTTAAGACTAATCATTTTTAACGTACCACCAATTTCGACTGCTCGTTCGTGCATATTTTGAAGTCCGTATGAACCTGCTTTTGATTGTTCAACGTCAAAGCCGACTCCGTCATCAACAACACGTAAAATGACGAGGTCATCACGCTTAATTAATAGTACATCCAATGATATCGCTTTGGCGTGACGTAAAGTATTTGATACTGATTCTTGAAGAATTCGAAATAAATGATCCTCAACACCTTTATCTAGCGGGATCGGTTCAATTTTCCACTTTATGTCCATGGGTACTTTTTGTGATAATTCGACGAGTAGCTCCTGCATTCCTTCTTGTAGCGTTTTCCCTTTGAGTGCAACAGGTCGCAAATGAAGGAGTAGTGCTCTCATTTCAAGCTGTGATTGATGAATGGTTTCCTCTACCATTTTTAATTGCTTCGTTTCACGGTCATCTGAAAGAGGTCGTGTTTCGGTAATGGCTGACATCATCATTGAGGCTGCAAACAGCTGTTGACTAACCGAGTCGTGTAGCTCTCGCGCAAACCGGTTTCGCTCTTGTGAAACGATTTCTTGCATGCGTTTTTCTTGATCCTCAGCTTTTTCTTTCGCGAGTTTTTGAGATAGCTTTGTTTGCTCTGTTATTTGTTTATGTATCTTTTCAATTCGTGTCCATATCGCTTGAAGTTCTGGGAGAGTTGTTTGCTGTGGTGTAAAGGATCGGCCTTGCTCTAATTGCTGTAAGGTTCCCTCCAATGCGACTAGTTGCTTTCTCCAATAAAATCCAGAAAATAACCCAAAAAGGGCACCAACAAAGATGCACAAACTAGGTACAAAATAGATAAAAGGTAACTCCATGACATTTTCCCGCCATAAAGAAGACCAATTTTCTAACGGAAAGGAAATAAAAAACAAAGCCCCAAATGATAAAAGGAGAAAAAGTGCAAAAAGTGCCCCAGATAGGATTTGTCGTTGAATAATACTCATACTCGCTTCACCTCTAAATTCCCGGTAATAAGCGAGGTGATGATTTTCACTTTTTGTTCAGCCGTTTCATATCCAGCTGTTTGAAGGGACAAAGCCTCATTAATCACCCTTGGTTCTTGTTGTTCAAAAATTGTAGCAGCTCCAGCAATAACTGAATGGCTTACACTTACTTCGACTTCATATGGAACAAGAATTTGCAAGTTACCAATAAACTGGCGAATGGAAATAACAGATTCCCCTTTTGGCAAAACGGTATAGCTTAAATCAATGATGGTATCTCCAATTCCACCTTGGATGTTCACGTCATTCCATTCATACACATGTTCAGGTGTCTTCTGAGTACCAAACCACTGATTTCCAAATAATCTTTGACGTTTTAAGAGTGGCTCTGATTCCGGACTTACATGGATTTCTGATTCGTATATAACTGGCTTGATTAGCTCAGGGTTTTTCTTAGATTGGAAAAATTGCAGAAGTAAATATAGAAGAATCGCTAGAATAAAATAGCGAAATGTCATCATATTTAAGATGGTAATTAGAAGACTAATCCAACCAAACCAAAATAAAATTTTTCCGCGGAGGCGAGGCATCCATTTTCGACCAAAGTAGATACACCCTATGGAAAGTAGTAATGAAAAAATCAACCCTCCGTTAAAAAATGAAATTTCTAGGAGCAATAATAGAATTCCGATTAAAAGAATCCAACTTGTATAGTCTGCTTTCATTTTTTTAAACATATGGGCTGCCTCCTTTCTGGGGTGTAAAGATATGGGTGGTCGGATAAACCTCATTTATAAGTTAATTTAGATTAATTTTTGAAGTTATTGAATAGCAATCGGCTTAGTCGCCGATTGCTTTTAGTCTCGTACCCTAGTTCTCACTTCTAGAATACCACGTTTTTAGGAAGAAATAGTATCTTCTTTTTTCGCTTCTTTTTCTAATTGTGCAATGCGCGCATCGATCGTGTTGCGGTGATAATGTGAGTTTACTTGATGCTCTAGACGATCAAGATACGTTTCCATTTCTTCAAATCTTGAGAAAGATTTTGTTGAGTACGTGTTGTTGTCTAATACCTGATTCATACGGTGGTTTGCACGGGCAATGTTTTCACGGCCCATTAATTCCATTCGCTTGATATGCATATCTTTTAACTTATGCTTCATTTCCTCGTATTTGCGTTCTAATTCTTCTAACTGACGAATGGCTTGCTCACGAGATTCGGATAATTTCACGACGCGCTCTTCATAGTGGACCTGCTCTTGCATTGCAAATTCATAGAGCTCTGATTCACCTGCTTTTGATGCTACTTCTGCTTGATATTTGCGCTTATCTGCAAGAGTTTTTGCTTGATTATATTCACGATTGAACTCTTCTTTTAACAGATATTGTCTTTCAACCAGTTTACGTACCTTTTCCGTTTCTTGTTCACATTGTCTTAAGTATTGATTCAAAACTGCAATTGGATTTTTTTGTTCCTTTTGATCTATTACCTCGTGGAAATCAGCTGCAACTGTGTTTTTAATTCTTGTAAATAAGTTTGCCATGTTATTCTCTCCTTTATTTTAACATCATAATTTTTATAAATTTAAACTCAGTATCCGTTTCTGAATCCAGCTCCAGCGCCTAGCCCCTCGAGGTCATAAGTCAATTATAAATTGAAGGCAAAGAACGCCTTCTATTTATAATCGCCTTATGCTTGTCGGGGCTGTTCAAGGCGCTTCCGCTTTTTTTAGTAATTTCGTTTTAATTCAGACCATTCTTTTTCGAAATTTGTAAATGGATCGTTATCTTCTTTGATGACTTCCTTTTTGCTGTTGTTCCATTTTTTATAAATAACATACAAGATGTATGCAGCGACAAAGCCGAAGACTGCTGGAATGTTAGATGCTGATGCAAACAGAGCAATTACTCCGATGACCGCCAAGACAACCTTTTGAAATGTTGAATCTGTTTTAACAAAGCCTTTGTACGAGTAGTACATAATTACGAGGCTAATTCCAAGTGCAATCATCGGTGCCAAGTTTGCAAAGAGAACAATTAGCGCCACCCCACCTAATACTAATAACCCAAACTTTTTCATCGTTTGTTTCCTCCTTTCGTCTTTCTATGTTTCTATCTTACCTACATTTTAAAAAGCTCATAACGAGCTCTAGCTTTATTTTGAACTAAGACTTGAGACGTAGATGCAGTAAGACCCGTGCAGAATAGCACCGAAAAAACAGGCTTAGGCGAAAAATTCCATACATGATTTCGGTGGTTTTGGAAAAATATATGAAGTATACATATACATGTGAAACTGGAGGGATTTTTTTGACCGAACAGCGTAAGATGCCACATGCCCCTGAGCCTTATTGGAGAGATCAGATTGAGCTTCCAACTTACTCGAAGCTATCACACGACACTGAGGTTGATGTTTGTATTGTTGGCGGAGGGATCACAGGGCTTACAACTGCTTACTTACTTGTAAAAGAAGGAGTTAAGGTTGCTCTCCTTGAAGCTGACCGCATTCTAAATGGAACAACAGGCCATACCACGGCAAAAATTACCGCTCAACACGGCCTTATCTACGACGAGCTGATTAATCATATGGGAAAAGACAAGGCAAAGCTTTACTATGAGGCGAACAGTGAAGCGAAGGAGTTTATTAAGAATCACAGTCAAAAGCTGGGCATCGATTGTGATATGAGTGAAGAGGATGCCTATATATATGCAGTATCTGATGAATATGCTAAAAAAGTCGAGAAGGAATATGAAGCCTACCAAAAGTTAGGGATTACGAGTGAATTTGTTGATTCCATACCTTTTGATATAAAAATTAAAGGTGCCGCCGTTATGAAGAATCAAGCGCAATATCACCCTTTAAAATATTTAACAAAGCTCGCTCAAGAAATTACAAATGGTGGCGGGCAAATCTTCGAAAGTACAACTGCTGTCGATATCGACAAAGGACCAAAGCCCAGAGTAGTAACCAAGGATGGCCAACGGGTAACATGTAATACTGTTGTCGCCTGCTCTCATTTTCCTTTTTACGATGGAAATGGCTTTTATTTTACAAGAATGTATGCGAAAAGATCGTATATTTTAGCTGTTAAACCAAAGAACCCGTTTCCTGGTGGCATGTATTATAGTGCGGATACTCCAACTCGTTCTTTACGATTTACACCTTTTAATGGAGAAAAATTGATTTTAGTAAGCGGTGATGGTCACAAAACTGGACAAGGCTCCTCAACTAGTAAACATTACAAAGCACTCGAACAATTTAGCGAAGAAGTCTTAGGGGTTGAGTCGATCCCTTATCGCTGGTCTGCACAGGATTTAATAACCCTTGATAAAGTTCCGTATGTTGGTGCTATCACGGATAGTAAGCCAAATATCCTTGTTGCAACAGGCTTCAGAAAATGGGGAATGACAAACGGAACAGCCTCTGCACTAATCTTAAGAGACACAATTTTAAATAAAGATAATCCCTACAAAGAGCTTTATAGTCCTTCAAGATTCTATGCGGATCCTAGTATTAAGAAGTTTATTATGACCAACGCAGACGTAGCCGGACATTTAATTGAAGGAAAAGTAGATATAGCAGATAAACAAATCGATGATATCAGTAAGGATGAAGGTGCAGTTGTTGTTGTAAATGGAAAGCGTGCCGGAGCGTATCGAGATGATGTGGGTACACTTCATGTTGTCGATACAACGTGTACGCATTTAGGATGTGAAGTTGAATGGAATTGTGGTGATCGCACATGGGATTGCCCTTGTCATGGCTCAAGATTCTCTGTTAAAGGAGATGTAATTGAGGGCCCTGCACTGAAGCCCTTGAAGATGGTTGATTTAGATTAACTCTATCATTAATTAAACAAAGGCAAGAACTAAAAAACACTTTCGAAGGAGCAGATTAAGAATGAATAATAAGAAAGAAACTACGAATCAGAAAAAAACGATTAAAGGAAAGACGGATACTGTTAAAAATCATGTCGGAATGCAACAACCTACACCACAGCCTAAGGATTATGAGGAGATTGATTACTAATCTAAGCTGCTCTCGGCTAAGAATGAAAATATACATGATCAGCAAAACGTATCTCACCATCCGTTCTGATTTTAGGAGGCTGCTGAAAAAATAACGCTTTTTAAAATAGTGAAAAATTTCATCGGCATATAGATAATAAAAGAAGCTAACCACCTATATATAGTAGGTGATTAGCTTCTTTTTCTCTGTCAACAGATTCTTTCACGTTTCAGTTTGTCCAATTTTTATAATGTAGCCTTCTTTTTAAGAGGTATCTTTTTTAGCTACATTTGATTATGATCTTCTTACTCATTAATCAATCCTACCCTTTTGCTTAATACCAATTATTTCATAATCCGCGGACGAACTCAATCTATTAATTTCCCTTTCTTATGGTAGTGTAACCTCAAAAAAACTTATTTATTGTTCATTAATGTTACTATTTCGTCTACAGATTCCGTTCCCATACGAATAAGCGCTTCTTTTGTATTTGCTCCATTATGAGGGGTTCCAATAAAATTATTACAAGACAATAATGAGTGATCTTTTGAAATTGGCTCTTCAGCAAATACATCTAATGCTGCACCGAATAACTTATTCTGCTGTAACGCATTATAAAGATCCTTTTCATTGATTACTTTTCCTCTAGATGTATTAATTAAGATCGCATTTTTATTCATAATAGAAAGCTCACGTGCGGAAATCAAGTTTTCCGTATCTTTTGTCAAAGGCACAGACACACTAACTACGTGACTTTCTTTTAGTACATCATCTAAATGTTCACACTTTATAAATCCCTCTGTTTTACAGATTGTTTCGGTTGTGTAGGGATCATATACAAGTACTGTCATATTAAAAGCTGCTTTTAGTTTCTTTCCAACTAGGGTACCTATTTGTCCAAGTCCAATTAATCCAACAGTTTTATTTTGTAATTCAAAACCCGTTAATTCAAATGGAGAGTTTTTTCCAACTCCTGCTTTAACAATATTGTGAGAAAAATTGACTTTCCTTGCACAGTTTAATGTTAGAGAAATAACTAATTCAGCAACTGAATTGATATTCGCCTGAGGTGTGTTTGTCACTTTAATGCCTTTACTTTTTGCATACTTCAAGTCAATATTATCCAGACCTATGCCATGCTTTGCAATTATTTTTAGATGTGGCATTTTATCTATCGTTTCTTTTGTCATTTGAAAAGTTCGTATAATTACAGCTTCTGCATTAGCGTAGTTTTTAATTTCTTTATTTGTCCAATCCACTACGTCTAATTTCTCTCGAGCATATTTCAGAGCTTTTGAATCTATAGGGTCAAAAATAAAAGTTTTGATAGGAATCACCTCATAAAAGTTTAGAAATAAAGTTATAATAATTGGATTAAAGAAATTTAAAAAGACGAATAGTATTTATATATCTATCTATTAGACTTCTAATAGACTATTTTTTTCATAAACAGAAAGTATTTCGTCAATAGATCCTCTTTTAATTAAATCTCCTTCTAATTCAAGTTGTATGGAGTTAGAGAAAAACTTTTTCACACCTTCTGTTACGTAAGGTGTTATCTTAGCTTCTTCGATAACCTTACAGCTATCCGTCACTTCTTTAAAACGTCGAACTTTATGAATATGATGTGTATCAAATAATGCTTTACTAAAAGTACTAAATTTATTGTTTTCCATTGTTGTTGAAATACTATTCATTACTTCTTCTAATACATCATGATGTTTTGAAACTATCATTGTTTCTAGTATTAGAGCTTCTAAACCTTTCATAAAAACACTACGTAGTAATTTTATACTGGCTGCAGATCCATTCGGCAAATCTAAATTTACACAGTTAAAGCCTAGCTCTTTAAGGTAGATAGTAATTTCTCCAGAATCATCTCCACCAATTATGATTGGAACATTAAATTTTTCGGTTACTACAGTTCCCATAATTGCAGCATCTATATATCTTGCCCCTTGAATAGTAATTAATTCTTCACTCTTCTTCTTTACCTGTGGAGTACTAGTGGTTAGGTCAATTAATATAGCATTCTTTTTTATGCATTTGGATATGGCTTCAGCAACATTAAAAGCAGATCCACTATTCACAAGAGAAAATATAAGATCACACGTTGATGCTAAACTATCTATCGTAGGTTTAAAATGTATATTGGGATCTTCACTCATCTTTGGATTTTTATTTTCTTGATTAGCCAATAAAATATCATATACAAACAAAGTATTGTTTGTATTTAATAGACCTTCAATGAAAATCCTTCCTACTTCTCCATATCCAATAATTCCAATATTCAAATTTTTATCCAATGCAACTCATCTCTCTTCCTAAAACTTTTATTCTTTATATTTCACATCTCTACATCTCCAGTAACGATACGTTTGTTACGAATTGTAGATATGATACTTATCACTAAAGCAATTAAAGCTATTGTAAGAATTGTTCCAGAAATAGGACGTCCAAAAAATCCTAGAAAGTCTCCTTCAAAAATTGTTAATGATTGAATGAGTGTCTTTTCAAACAAAGATCCCAGAACAAATGCTAGAATAACAGGCGCTAGTGGAAAATTTACTTTTTTCAATAGATATCCTATTATTCCGAAAATCAACATTAAACTAACATCAAATAGACTATTATTTAAACTATAAGTTCCGACTATAACAATCATCATTATAATTGGAAAAAGTAACTTAAATGGTACTAGTGTAATTTTAGCCCATACATTAGCTAACGGTAGATTCAGTATTAATAAAATAACATTTCCTATAAACATACTTGCGATGATAGTCCATACTAAATCTGGATTTTTTTCAAATAACATTGGTCCAGGAGTTAGGCCATGCATTATAAATGCTCCTAGTAACACTGCTACAGTTGGCGAACTTGGAATTCCTAATGTGAACAAAGGAATTAAAGCACCACCGCTATAGGAATTATTTGCTGTTTCTGGTCCTGCAACACCTTCAATTGCACCATTTCCAAAACGCGATGGATCTTTGGCTATCTTCTTTTCCATAGAGTAACTCAAAATAGTCGGGATAACTGAATTGGTTCCAGGTATAAGCCCCATAAAAAAGCCTAATATACTTCCTCTGCCAATAGAATTCATAGCTGGTTTCCATTCATGTTTTTTAGGGAACATACCTTGTACCTTCATCGGTTTCTCGGGTTTCCCCTTAAAACTCTGTTCTGCATTCGTAAACAGTTCTGCTAGACCAAACAATCCCATTGCAACACATATAAAATCAATACCACTAACCAAATCAGTTTGTCCGAATGTAAAACGAACAACCCCTGTGCTTGGGTCCAGACCTATAAAAGCTAGAGTTAAGCCAAGTAAAGCTGCTAGAAGTCCTTTTACCAAAGAAGTTCCCATCAGCCCCAACAATAAAATTAATCCCATGACAACTAAAGCAAAAAATTCTGGTGGCCCAAACTTTAAAGCGACTTTTGCTAATGCTGGTCCTATAAGAACTAATCCAATAATTGAAACAATACCACCTATAAATGACCCGATAGCAGCTATGCCTAAAGCAGCTCCTGCCCTGCCTTGTTTAGCCATGGGATGTCCATCCAAACAGGTAATTAGAGAAGCTGCCTCTCCAGGTGTATTAATTAATACGGAAGTAATAGTTCCCCCGTACATTGATCCATAATAAATACCTGCAAGCATAATAATGGCTGTTACTGGCTCTAACCCAAAGGTTAATGGTAATAGTAAAGCTGTACCTGCAGTAGGTCCTAAACCAGGTAAAACTCCTATAAACATGCCAAAAGTGACCCCTAATAAACAAAAGATTAAATTTGTAACTGTTAATGCTTCACTAAAACCGAACATTAAAAATTCGAACGATTCCAAATAAATCACCTACCATCCATATTCGTTAAGTGGTAACGGTATACCCAATAAATTACCAAAAACCCAAAATACTAGCAGAGATAAACAAGCTGACATTCCAAGACTCCAATACCATTTGTAACCTAGGGAAAACAATGAAAATAACATTAGAGCACTACTAATAGTGAAACCTAGATATGGTGTAACGATTATATATAAGGTTAATGCTCCAATACTAATCAGTACATTAAATAATCCCTCTCTATTGGGTAAAATGCCCTTTAGATAAATTAATTCTTTTTTTAAGGATATGAAAAAGTAAACAATTGATAAAATAATCATTATTCCACTTGTCCATGATGGTAAAAAACCTGGTCCTGGTCCGTATTCACTGGAATATTCTAAAGAGCTAGCTTGAATAAAAATAATTACACTAAAGATTAAAAACAATATACTAATAAGAGCACCAAAATTTTTCACTACATACACCTCGACATTCTACTTTCATTAATATACAAAATACTCAATCTAAACTTTTATTTTAGATTGAGTATTTTTAATTACCAGTTCAAAAGTTCTTTAATATTTTCAATTCCATTTTCCTCGTTGATTAGAGCTTCTTCATACTCTTTTTCATTTAAATAATTTACCTGCAATCCGGCTTTTTCCATCGTTTTTATTTGTTCTTCATTTTTAATTGCTTTCTCAAAAGCATCTGTTAATACTTTTAACTTTTCTTCATCTACCCCTTTAGGTGCTGCATATCCTCTAGATGACCATGAAACCGCATTTTCAAAACCTTTTTCTTCTAAAGTTGGTACATCAGGTAGAAGTGGTGATCTTGTTTCATCCATGATCCCTAATACTTTAATCTCTTTATCATTATAGAGTGTAGTAACATCCCCTACATTTGCTAGTAATACGTCGACGTGGCCACCTAATACTGCTGTAACACTCTCTCCTGCACCACCATTATGGACTGCGTTAAACTTGGTTCCAAAATTTTTATTTAGTTTCAATGAAGCAATATGATCATCCCCAACAACTCCAGTTGAGGTTGTGGTTAGAACATTCTCCTTTGCATATTCAATTAATTCTTCTACAGTGTTAAATCTTTCTTCATCTTTTCTTACAGCTATAACGCCCGGATCTGTAATATGATTTGCTATAAGTGAGAAACTATCTAAACTTTCGTTTCTATCAACACTTGGATCCATATATCCAGTCATAAGATTAGGAGTGTTAATTAGTGCGATAGTATTCCCATCCGTTTTAGAATTCAATAACTCTTCCCATCCAACCCATCCACCAGCACCTGGCTTATTTACAACAACTACAGGAACACCAAGTTCTTTTTCAACGTATTGCATTAGCGTTCGAGCCCCAATATCTGAACTCCCGCCTGCAGAATAGGATACAATTACTTCAATGGGGCCATCTGGGTATGACCCTGAGTTTTGTTCGCCATTATTGTCGCCAGAGGCAGTATTATTAGAGCAACCACTAATAATAAGTGCAATTATTAAAAGAATACCTATACTCATATTTTTAAAATAAGTTTTCTTGTTCATTTAAAATTCCCCCTTTTTATTTATTTTAAATATTACAAAAATTATATACGCATTTATTTATTTATTCATAAATCAATAAATATTCGTATTTTTTTCTTTTAAAATTTGATTTAACCAACTACGATTCCATTGCAAATTTTCAATTGCTATCATATCATTTCTCTCAGAATCTAATTTTTTCTGAGCTTTCTCTATTAATATTTCGGAATCCTTTGGATCTATAACCACTACTCCGTCTTCATCCCCTAAAATAATATCACCTGGTTTAATGCTTACTCCTCCACAAGATATTGGAACGTTTATTTCTCCTGGTCCGTCTTTATAAGGACCTCGTGGCGATACTCCTGCAGCGTATATAGGAATTTCTATCTTTTTCAATGAAGATAAGTCCCTGATAGCTCCGTCTATTACAAATCCTCCTATTTCGTGTTTTTTTGCCCACATAGCCATTAATTCCCCCATTAAAGCATTGGTTAGCTCACCCTGACCGTCTACAACAATGATATCACCTTTATTAGCCATATCTAACGCTTTATGTAGTAATAGGTTATCACCAGGGCGTGTTTTAACTGTAAATGCTGGACCTAGTACTCCCTGTCCATTGATAGGTTTAATACGTGGATGGAGGCAAGACATTCTGTTCATATTATCTGCTACAACAGAGGAGGGAAAGTTTTTAAACCTTTGGATTAGTTCTTCAGATGGACGATTAATTTCCGAATAAATTCTCATTCCTATATTTGACATTAATAACCCTCTTCTCTCATTTTTATATTTTATACTTTCATTATTGATACAAGCCCATCGACGGGTTCACTATTTCAACTTTTTTATGTTAATAAAAGCCTTGTTAAGAACCTTCTCTAGTACATCTCTATTCCCTCCTGCAATATGAGGAGTAGCTAAAACACTGTCTAACTTTAATAACGGGTTATCTAAATCTACGGGTTCCGATTTCCAAGTTCAACAGCAGTGACGAGAACGCTTACATTTAAATCGTCAGCTAAAGCTACCTCATCAACAATACCTCCTCTCGATACATTTGCAATAATTGTATTGTCTTTTACTAATCTTAACTCCTTTACTTTAAATATTAATTAGGAGAAAGTAAAACGTTGATTTATAATAATTAATATTAACAATTTTGCTATTTAAGGGAGGAGTAAGATTTTGGATTTTGAAAAAATTAAAACATTTCTTTCTGTCTCGCGTAATAAAACATTTAGTGATGCTGCATTGGAATTACATCTTGCTCAAACAACCGTGAGTCATCGGATAAAATCCCTTGAAGAAGAGGTTGATCTTCAGTTATTTGAGAGGGGTAAAGGTAGAAAAGAAGTTATACTTACTCCTATAGGAGAAGAATTTTATAAAATTTCAGAGGAATGGTTACGTTTAGAAAATGAAGTCCAATTTCTTAGAACTCAAGGATTACTGTTGTCTTTAATTGTTGGGTCAGTAGATAGCTTAAACAGCTTTTTATTTCAAAATACTTATTTTCAATTGAGTAATAATTCAAATATCAAATTGCAAATTAAAACTCTACACTCAGGTGAAATATATTCTGAGGTTGAGAAAAGACATATAGATATTGGTTTTTCACTAAAAAACAGAGCTCATTCAAATGTTATAGTAGATAAATTTTTTCAGTCACCAATGGTTGTCATAAAAAGTTCTGAAAATATTGACAGCATCTCTACAATAATTCATCCAAAGGATTTAGATACACAAAATGAAGTATTTTTGCCTTGGGGAGAAGAATATATTTCTTGGCATGCTTATTGGTGGGATCCACTATCTATTTCTAGAGTAAATATGGATAATTCAAATATATTATTAAAACTATTAGAAAATAAAGAGAAATGGGCCATTGTTCCAAAGTTTATTGCTGAAGGTGTTTCTTCTAAATATAAAATCTTTGAATTAGTAGATAGACCACCAGATTATGTAGTATATAAACTAACTCATAAGAGTCCAACAACTCTTTCCAATCAGGCGATAGATTATTTTATTAAATGCTATCAAGAAAATCTTGGATGATTGTGTTCGATAAAGTAAAAATTGTGTTTCTAGAATCAGAATTTTGTATATAACTAAATAACTGTTAAATCAATCTAACTTTATGTTTTTCACAAGGAGTTACTCCATAGTCTGGCCCTTATATACAGTATAAGCCCGGAAAATCTTTCCAAAAATTGATAGAATACACCTTTTATCATTGAGTACATGTAGTCATTGATAAGTGTTTTATAGGCATGACCTGATCCCCCTCTATGGGGACAATTGGTCTAGCAGTTCTTTCAGCAGCAAATAAACTCTCTATCATACCTATCGCGCTTTCGCATACTGTCCTTGATGGCCCTTTCGTGGAAGGTCATCAGATAAATATAAAGAGACATTAAGAACACTAAGTGCTAATATAAGGAAACTTCATTTCCGGTCTTCGGTACCATTGTTACACATACCCCAATTCAAGCGTTTATTATGGTTGAGTCTTTTATTATTGACTCAAATCTTATATCATTATTTTGATTCAGAAACAACAGTGAATCGTTCGTTTATATGTTGCGGATTTTCAATTTCATCTAACACAGCTATCGCACAATCTGCATAACTAATATAACTATTGCCTTTAGAATTCACAAGCAAGTTATCTTTCCCTATTTGATAGGTACCTGTTCTTGGACCTTCAGGATCGAAAGTAGCCGAAGGACTAAGATATGTCCAAGTTATACCTTGTGATTTTTGTAACTCTTTAAGATTTCGCCCTTGTCCTTTTGCGGTTCGTTTAACCACATCCGAGAGATCAGGAGTATCGAAAAGCTGAGTGGATTTATCCTCATCAACATAAAGGCTGCCTGCCCCTCCGACGATAATGGCCCTTGTAGTAATCCCTTTTAAAGCTTCAATTAACGAATGTCCAGCTGTAACGTGAGGTTCTTCTTCACCTAGAGGCGCACCGAAAGCATTAACGACGACTTCGTAAGACTTAAGGTCCTCTGATGAAAGATCATAGATATCTTTCTCTACAACTTTTACATTTTGAATCGTTAAAATCGAGGTATTTCTTACAATAGCTATTACATCATGCCCCCGTTCAATAGCTTCTTTTAAAATGTAGTTTCCTGCTTTTCCACTTGCTCCAATAATTCCTATTTTCATTTGCAATTCCTCCTAAAAATTAGTTGTAATCATAAAAGTTACGTAACCTTTTACCCTATAAGGGCATGGTACTAGCTGCGTCTAAAAGCGCGGATTTGCCAGCCTTTTCACCGGCTACCCCTGATAGGGTTATCGATTTGCCTTGTCTTCGATGATATACGCCTTTTCTTGCAAAGGGGACTTTTATTCATCATGTTTCACGGCTCTTGTGTCTGCCCCCTTCACCAAAATAATTTGTACCAACGACTCCTATAATAATGACAATTGCTCCAACTAGATGGTATAGATGAAATTCTTCCTGCAAAAAAACTACCCCCGCTAAAATCGTAATAAGCGTAGCAAAATTACTGAAAACACTCATTTTAGACGCCTCTATTTTTGATAAGACAAAATTAGAAAGATACGATGTAACGAGTGATGATAAAATACCTAAATATAAAATGGATATGACAAAATCAGTGTGCATAAGAGGTTGGGAAAATTGCTTGATTGTACCGTTCATCACATGATTTCCAATCGCAATTACGTTAAACACAATAAAGCCAATTAATGTCATCACATAAGTTAATGTCAATAATGAATATTGCTGTGTTAGCTTTCTTGCAAAAATGTTATAAAGCGCAGCGGCTACAGCTGATAGTAAAATTAATCCATTACCAATCAAATTAGTCATTTCTGCTCCTACACCATTCATAAAAAGAATGTAGATCACACCAATCACAGATAAACTAATGAATACTAGCTGTCCACCTGTCGCCCTCTCCTTCAACAATTCCCTCGCAAACACTAAAGTAAAAATAGGGACAGTTGCATGAATAATTCCTGCTTCCGAAGAGGATGTATGAGCTAATCCAAACACTTGTAAAGCAAAAAATAACATAGGGTAAAATATCGCTAATGGCAGGATCTGAAGTAGATCTTTCCAATCGAACTTTAATTTGTCTTTATTAATTCGCACTAAAATGGTGGCGCCGATCAACGCAATCGTAAATCGATGTGCGAGTATATCCAGTGGGCTCGCAACAGTTAAGGTCATTTTGACAAACATAAACGAAAGCCCAATAATGAATGCATAGATAATCGCCGCGATATACGCCTTTCTCTTATCTGCCATATAATCTACCCCTTCTATTTTCTATCCGGCCGGTAAAGCTATTGTATTAAAAGATAACATTTTGCACGATATAAAAAATACGCTTCTGTACCGATACAGATCTAAAAGGAGGTTTAACATGCTCAAATATGAATCTATATGCGAGGGACTCATGAATCAAATTCAAACAGGCGGCCTACACTCTGGTGCAAAACTGCCCTCTATTCGAAATTTATCACAACACTTTTCGTGTAGTAAAAGTACAATACTAACTGCTTTAAAAAGACTTGAAGATCAACACCTGATTTATGCAATTCCTAAAAGTGGCTATTATGTCGTGGACCATCAAATGCCACATAAACCATCACCTACTGATTTCATAGACTTTTCGACTTCATCACCAACGTGGCACGCTTTTCCTTACAAAGACTTTCTACATTGCATCAATAAAGCAATCGATACATATCAAGAAGACTTATTTCGATATGGTACGCCAAGCGGTTTGCCATCATTAATTACAGAGGCTCAAAAGTTGTTAGAAACGTATCAAGTATTTACGCATGCAGATAATATTTTCGTTACTCCAGGTGTCCAGCAAGCATTATCTTTATTGAGCATTATGCCGTTTCCAAATAATCGCAAAACCATTCTTGTAGAACAACCAGGCTATCACTTATACATGGACTTTTTAAAAACGTATCAACTACAAGCTGTTGGCATTAAACGTACAACTGATGGCATTGATTTAGATGAATTAGAACAAATTTTTCGTCAAGGTGATATTAAGTTTTTTTATTCAATGCCACGATTCCATAACCCTTTAGGTACTTCTTATAGTAAAAAAGAAAAGGAATCCATTCTCCAACTAGCCAATGAATATGCTGTGTATATCGTAGAAGATGATTATTTAGCGGACTTTGAACAAAATACGAAACTGGATCCGCTATTTGCAAATGATGTACACGAACGTGTTATTTATTTAAAAAGTTTTTCTAAAATTATGTTTCCTGGCTTACGAATTGGACTCGCAATATTGCCTAATGCGTTAAAAAACAATTTTCAACAATATAAAAATACCACGGATATTGATAGCTCGATGATTTCACAAGCTGCCTTAGAGCTTTATTTGAAAAGTGGCATGTTTGAACGCTATCGAGTGCAAGTAAGTGAGGCTTATACTACTCGTGCAAAAATCCTGCAGCAATCCCTTAAAACACATTTGCCAATGTATGAAACACCTTCAGCAATTAGCATGCACAGCCATATCGTTTTGCCAAAACAGGTCGATATGAACTCACTTATTCATCATTTAGCACAGCAGCATATTTTACTAGATACAATTGACCGAAATTATTTAGATGGATTTTATCGTGAAAGAATTTTAAAGTTAAATGTTTCGAATGTAGAAGAGCATAAAATTGAGGCCGGTATCAAAGAAATTGCAATCGCTTTGAGTAGCGTTAGAAACTACTTTATTTAAAACAAAAAACACGATGAAAATTGGGGCATTCACTCAATTTTCATCGTGTTGAATTATAGTATTTCGATATACCCTTCTGTTCCATGCACGCGAATTCGTTGCCCGTCTCTTATCAGTTTGGTAGCATTTTCCACCCCAACAACTGCTGGTAAGCCATATTCACGTGCGATAACTGCTCCATGGGTCATCAGTCCACCAACTTCGGTGACTAGGCCTTTTATGGATACAAACAATGGTGTCCAGCTAGGGTCAGTAAAGGAGGTGACTAATATATCTCCATCTTCTAGATCAGCATCTTCCATGTTTAAGATGACACGTGCTCGTCCCTCTATAACTCCGGAAGAAACAGGTAGACCTACAATAGCTTCGGCTGGGAGATTTTCTCGTTTGTACTCACCTACAATGATTTCACCATCAGACGTGATAACACGTGGTGGAGTTAGTTTTTCATATAATTTGTACTCGTCTTTTCGTTTGCTGATGATCTGGTAATCTAGTTTATTTTTGCGTACGACTTCGTGAAGTTCTTCAAAAGTGAGATAGTATATATCTTCTTTTTCATGAATAACGTTGGCTTGTACGAGTTGTTCGGCTTCTTTCAGTAAAGCCTGCTTATAAACGAAGTAGCGATTAACCATGCCGTATTTTGGATATTCCCTAAACCCGCTGAAATTCCGGATTAGGTCGATCATTCGTTTTGTTTCTTTGGCTTTTTGTTCACCATCCGGTAATTGCTTCATTCGATCTAATAACTCTTGTTCTTTTTTCAAAGCTCCCTGTCGCCCTTGCTCAAATTTCCGATTGCTAGCATTAGGCTCAAAGTTTTTGATATTACTAAGAATCACAGGGACAAGTGTAGTTGGTTTTTCGCTCCAACGAGTTTTAGTAATATCGATTTCTCCGGTACATCGCATTCCGTATTTGCTGAGATAATCATAGATAGCGTCTTGGGTTTCCTGTCCACCATCAAACTTAACCAGTTCATCCAAAAAATTATTATCTTTTACATGTTGTAAATAATCAATTACTTCTGGATAAGGACGAATCACATCTGCGACATCCAATAGCGCCAGACCCATTTCCGAAGTAATATTGTTTGGTACAGATTGAGAAAGCGTATCTGCTACGTTTTTTTCACCTAACCACTTGTTCATTTTTTCATTGATCCATGATGAAGCATCCATAGCAGCCATAATCACACCCAAACTTTGTGGGTCAAATAAAATCTTCTTTAATTGCTGGATATCTTCTAGAATAAAATCAAATAAATCTGATCCTGATTTCGTTTGGATGTTTTGTTTTAACTCTTCTATCGATGTTTGACAACTCTTAATCAAATCAGAAACGATTGTCGGATCGTTTTCGATTTGTGCTTGAAAACCAACAGACGACATACCTTTATTGCTTTTACTGGGACTCAGTTCTTTTTTATCATTTGGTAACGATTTTATAAAATCTCCTCGCTTTATTATGGTCATAAGTGCGTCTTTTATGAGCGGATCGGACTGTCCCAGGGTATCTAATAAAATTTCTCTGCTAACAGGTGAAGCCAGATTATGTGTGATATCAACAAACAACCTTCCACCAGCTTTACGCATAGGTGCAAGAGTCGTTAACAGGAAAAAAGACAATCCCAGTGGTTTCATGGGATCGGTCATCATTTGTTGATGACCTACAGATACGTAAACGTGATTTTCTTGATCATTCGCTTCAGGGATCGGGTATAAAGTAGTGATGGGACGGCTTTGAACGATGTAAATTTTATTGTCAACAAGACACCATTCAATATCTTGCGGACATCCAAAATACGCTTCAAGCTTTCTACCGATCTGTTCTAGCTCTAACACTTGCTTATCTGACAAGGTCGATAGATTCTGCTGACGCAGCTCAATTTCCTTTTTCTCCGTCCCGCCTTCTTTTCGTGCATATATAGCCAACTTTTTGCTAGAAATCGTCTTCTCCACAATCCTACCTTCCTGCACTTTATAATTGTCCGCAGACACTATGCCAGAGACAAGTGCCTCACCCAGTCCAAAGCTAGCATCGATCGACAACACCTTGCGGTTTGAAGTAACTGGGTCAGCTGTAAATAGTATTCCGGAAGCTTGTGGAAAAATCATCCTTTGAATAACAACAGACAGATAAACCTTACGATGGTCAAATCCGTTTTGTATTCGATAAATCACAGCACGATCAGTAAATAGTGAAGCCCAGCACTTACTAATATGTTGTAAAATTGCATCTTTTCCTTTGATGTTTAGATAGGTATCCTGTTGACCAGCAAAGGAGGCAAATGGAAGATCCTCGGCTGTAGCACTTGAACGAACAGCATATGCATGCTCGAAACCAAAACTTAAGAGACATCGATCGATATCTTCTTCGATCCCCTTCTCGATCTCGATCCCCTCAATCAGCTCACGAATCTTCCTGCTAATTTCACTAATTCTTTCTCGTTCGTCCACTTTTTGAACTGCTAGTTGATCCAGTAATTGATGAAGCTCCTCATTTTTCCCAATGACTCTTTTATATGCCTCAGTGGTAACACAAAATCCCTCTGGTACAAGTATTCCTTCAATCCTCGAACATTCACCCAAATTCATCCCTTTGCCACCGACCACCATTTGTCTCGTTTTATCGATCTCCCGAAACTCTAGTACATATGGTTTCATTTCTTTCCCTCCCATTTATCGCTCAATACCAAGACGAATCATATGACAAAAATTGTTCATCTGATTAACCTTTGTTCTGTAATTGTTTCCATTACGCTGTCCACTCGTTCTTGCTCCTGGCGAAGTTCCATGTTCATATCAAACACTCCTTTAAAAAAATAAAAATAGGGGTTGACTGAAAAGGATTTTATGATGTATAATTAAAATGGGGATAATTTATACATATATCCATTAACGGTGTGTATCTATATAAATTTACCACAGTTTCTCATTTTAATCAATGTATTTACACGACCATAATTGTTGCAAATTCAAAGGAAAAGAAATTCCAATATTAAAAAGCCCAATTTCTTAGTATTAATATTAAGAATTTGGGCTTTTTTCGTTACCCCATTAAAGCGCCCGATAATTGAAGATAGTTCGCGATGCTAGGCAATGGTTTAACATCTTACATTTTTGCGTTTGAAACCAAGCTGCCCTTTATCTACTTCCTTTTGAATACTTTCGGTAGCGAGTAGGAAGCTGCTTTTTTTCTTGTCCCGTTTGACTTCTACTGGGCGGGTCTCGCCCCCCTTATCATGGAGCGGCAAATATGAATTCCCCACTGTGTATATAAAATTATTCATAGCGTATTTAGTTCGTTCTGGAGAATCGCGAATCATATTTTCCACATTTTCAAGCATATTGGCAATCTTGCAAAGTCTTAGAAAAAACAATTTAAAGAGGAAAGGACCCTAATTGATCATAAAAAAGCACCATTTAGCCTTAAGTAAAATGGTGCTTTCAAGTAATTAACTATTGTCTTCTTCTACTAGGGTTGAAATCTGCCAAGTTATGCCGAATTTATCTTTTACTTGTCCATATGATGGACTCCAGGAAGTTTCTTGAAGTGGCATGACTGCTTCTCCACCTTCCTGTAGTTTTTCAAATACTTCGTTTGATTTTTCCACATCATTTAGGGTGATAGCTACATCAACTTGTGTTCCAAGTTGATATGGCTGACCTGGGAATGTATCAGATAGCATAAGAAACGTATTACCAACTCTTAAATTCGCATGCATTACACGGTCTTTTGCTTCAACAGGAAGAGTGAATTCTGGGTGTTCAGGCATTTCTCCATAAGTTTGAACTCCCAGAACTTCTGCCTCCAATGCATTTTCATAAAACTTTACAGCTTCTTTCCCATTACCATTCATTCTTAAATAAGGTTGAACCCCTAATATCATAATACACACCCTATTCTTTGCAATTTTTTAACATATGTATCCAATACACAGAACATACATTCGTAACGGTACCACATATTTCACTTGTATGGAAATACCATATTAAAATATCTTGACCTTTTATTTGATTAATAATCACATATTTGATCTCTCATAATATTTTTTTCTTTATTTAATTATGCATATCATATTTCCTGAAAACGTTCCTCAACAATCTGGCGGATAATGCCTAAAGTTATTGAATTCACCACCGCTTTGCAAATAGTGATACCATCAGGGTTGAATAATTTTTTTATAGCCTTTGATATGATCATTTATGCCGTATAATAGCATTTGCAGTTTCAATAACTAATTCTTCAACATCTAAATAATGTTTTTTCGGCCAAAGGGAATGGATATATAGCATATCGTATTAAAATAAAGAAGTAGCCCCTCACTTAGAGGGGCTTCTATTACTACTTACTTATTACCGCTTATTGACAGGAACCGACAAATGACATCAAACGTCTATGACCATTTGAAACATTCCCCATGCTGCTCATCACAATACCACTTTGCCTTTTTCTTCCCTTAGCTCGTTTTTCTTAGACCGAAACAATTCTCCAAATGCTGCACCTCCTAAAATCAACAAAGCCCCGGCTATTTGCACAAGACTTAACTTTTCTCCTAAAATGGCAGCTGAAAAAATCAATGCAGACAGCGGCTCCAAATATCCGAGGATTGACACTGTCTGAACGGGCAAACCACCAATGGAAGAAAAATAAAGATAGCAACCGATTCCAGTACATACAACGCCTAATAGCAGTATGGGTATCAGATTTCCTTGCATAATGTTGACTGAAAATCCTTGCTTTAAACCGATAAAAATTGTAACCGTTATAAAGCTAGTAAATAACTGGCACATGGCATTTTCAAGTCCTGTTATGCTTTTTGCCTTTTTATTGAAAACCACCATAATGGCATATGTGATTGCAGATAATATTCCACATATCAATCCCCAAGAATTTCCATCCTGTGACAAAGCTTGCCCGTTTACGCAAAGCATTCCAATTATTACAGCAAGAAATCCAAGTAGTTTGGCACTTGTCATCTTTTCCCTGAATATAACGGGAGAAAGGACCATGACGATAACAGGACCGCAATAATAAGCAAGGCTGGCAATGCTTACACCTATTTGTGAGTAAGCTTCAAATAAAAACATCCAGCTTGTACCCATTGCCACGCCGGAAATTACTAAATACAAAAAGTGTGATTTGTTTTTCCAAAACTGTAATTTCTGCTTAGATAGTGCAAATACTAAAATCAGAAAAATGATACCTATCAAAGTACGCAAAAAAACGATTTCATAGCTGTTCAATAAAATATAACTTGCAACAATTCCGTTGGAGCCAAACAGGAGCAATGCGGCTATATATTTGAAATATGCACTTTTCACTTTAATCACCATTCTTTTTCTGAATTTTACAATTCAATCACAGTTGGAATGTGCTTTGTATAGGTTAGGAAGTTATTGACGATCTCCTTTGTTTTGACCTTCATATATCCGGTTGTAGTCCCATCGCTACATCCATACCATTCTTCCAAAAGTACGTCCTTATCAAAAACAACTTGCACAAGATTGTCTTTGTCCATTAAAACGCCAAATACAGTAGCAGCACCGATTTTTACGCCCAGAATACTTTCCATCAGTTCCGCAGGAGCAAAGGATACGCGTGAAATGCCGAGTGCATTGCTGAAATCCCTTGATTTGAATGGCTTATCTGCGGTAGTTATAAATAAATAAAACTCTGTCTTTTTACTATTGCAGAGGAACAGCGTTTTTACCATTTTCATATCCAATTTTTGATTGATCTCGATACAGTCCTCCATTGAAATTGCTTCATCTGTATTTACTCGTTCAAATGAAATCTGTAACTTTGTCAATGATTCGTAGACCATTTCTTGTAGCGGAGACTTATAGCTATCTGGTGATTTTTCCATAATATCACTCACAAAAAACATCTTTATATACCTTTTCCTTTCCTAACTTGAATTTTTGATAGTAATAACATATCATGTTCACATGTATTACAAAAACGAATGTTTCTCATGATAAGTATGACGAAAACAGATGGGAAAGGAAAAGAGTATGAATATCCAAAAATATATGGCGTTTGTCAAAGTAGTAGAATTGGGTAGCTTTACAAAAGCTGCTCAAAGCTTGGACTATACACAGTCTGGGATCAGCCGTATGATTAACGATTTAGAAACAGAATGGGGGGTTTCCCTTTTTGAAAGAGGACGTGCCGGTATTAGTTTAACCTCGGATGGCTTAAAGTTACTGCCCCAATTAAAGCGAATCTGTAATGAGCATGAAATTTTAATGACTTATATCGAAGACTTACACGATATGCAGTCTGGGATGATTCGTATTGGGACATTTTCCAGCGTAGCAACCCATTGGCTCCCTAACATTATTAGAATTTTTAAGAAGGATTACCCAAAGATAGATTTTGAACTTCTGCTTGGTGATTATACAGAAATTGAAAGCTGGATTTCAAATGGACGTGTTGACTTCGGATTTGTGCGGCTACCGTCAAAAGCAGAATTTGAAACTATCTTTATGGAGCAAGACCGTTTGCTGGTAGTGATTCCGCAAAATCATCCGCTTGCTAATTGCGAAAAGTTTCCAATCAACGACTTATTGAACAGTCCGTTTATGCTATTGGAAAAGGGAGCAAAAGCAGAAGTCTCTGAAATTTTTGAGATGCACCATATTTCACCGCAAGTTCATTTTACAACATGGGATGACTATGCAATTATGTCTATGGTGGAAAACGGGCTAGGAATCAGTATATTACCAGAATTGATTTTACAGCGTATTCCTCACAAAATTATAGCGAAAGAGCTTGAAGTTCCTGCTTTTAGAAATATTGGTATTGCTACGAGAGAGCAAAAATCACTTCCCCTTGCGTCCAAGAGATTTTTAGAATATTTATCATATAGAAACAGGGAGTGAAAAAGTGTGGTGAGAAACATTTAATCACATTGTTAAAACACCACATCATTTTAATCCTGATTTCTGTTTCCACTTACTTAAACACACATGACAGTCTGTATGAAATAAATCAGTGGTTCGCGCTTGCTTATACTTAAAATATATGTTTTATACTTAGAGATGAAGGTGAGAAGGTTTTAGGTGGCATAACAGGAACAATTTTTTGGTATAAATTAAATATTGATTTCTTATGGGTAGATGAATCTCTTAAGGGGCCAGGGTACGGGAAGAAGTTATTAAAAACATTTATAACCTTAGGGAGTTCGGACAGTCAAAAAAGCACTATCTTCTTGGCTCCATTGTTGAGTTATTCTCATTTTTAGTTTCTTTTAATTTAGAGAAATATCTTTAAACTCTTTGAACATTGTTAATTCCTTTGTAACGGTATCTTTCATTTTCTCTCCACATCTCTCACTACATATAGCAAATATACCATCAGTTCCTTGCTTCTTTGCTTCTGAGTCACTAGCTGTTACATTCATAGGAACACTAGTATTACGAGTCTGTAGCTTTATTTGAGTGATCGTACCTTCAATATTCGAGAAACCTACGCATTCAGCAAACTTAACACTTAATCCAAATACTGGTTTATCATCATTAAATTTTTTCATACACCAGGCACATCTCAACATTAAATATCACATCCTAATTAATATTATCAGGTAATTACCTTTCATTAATTTACGTATACTTATTGTTAGTAATGAAGGTTCCGTTAGTTCAACAAGAACCTACCCTTAAATCCACTCTTTTCCATGTTCACGAATGAATTTAATATCATTTTGATAATGTTCAAGATGCCCTTCATCTATCATCTTTTGAAAAGCAATGTCACCTTCACTGGCTTTTCTTGTAATTGTTTTACATAACCCTTCTAATCGTAGCAATACCATTCCCAAATAGTCTTCTTCTATTCCCTCACCGTAAGATTCAAAAAACAATCTAACTCTTTGCTTTATAAGGTTAGCATGCTGTAATGAATTATAATAAACTTTCTCACCTGATTCCGAAAGATAAAATCTACTTAAGGGGACGCAAGTATAAAGAGTATAAGCTATGTCCCAAAGTCTTGGACCAGGTCCAGCAACATCAAAATCAATAATTCCTATTGGTCTTTCATGATTAAAAATAATGTTGTATATTGCAAAATCATTATGGCATAGTACCTCAAATTGTTGAGGGGTGTTATCTATCGATTGCCAGCTATCATCAACTAAAAAATCACTCACAGAATCATGATAAAGACGGAGCATTTTCGCTATTTCTATTAAGACATCATCAGACCACATGTATTCTTTTAAAGGATAAATACCAGATTCTCCTTCAATAAATGATAATATCTCTCTTCCTTTTTCATCAATACCTAAAAACTCTGGTGCATAACTGAAACCTTTGTTCTCCAAATGCTTTAATAGCTTATGAATTTTGGGACTATCTGGTTTTAATTCTCGTCGCACAGTATCTCCCGAACGATAAACGTTAGAGACATTCCCTCCTGTTAACATTTCTTCGTTTTTATGGTTTGACATCTAAATATCCCTCCCTAAAATGACTTTCTATAAACCGTAAAAAAAATCCTGTTTGTTCAACTAACCTGCTCAATTGCTTAATTCAAATTGTTTCAAAATCAAGCGATTAACACAATACTCTATTACATTAATAAAGACGCTATCCTTGTTCTGGATAAGCGCCCTTTCGTATTATAAGGTCAACCTTTGAATAAATCTCCAATTAATTATTAGGACTAAAAATATCGTAGGGATTTTTTATAATTATTTTTCTTCATTAGTTTCTTCTGGTTTCTCTTTAGATAAAAACCAACCACCTAAAGCAATAAGAAGCATAACTGACCAAAAGATTGACTTCCAAATTACTCCTTCGACAAAATCATGAGAAACAATGTGCACTGAAGGATGAGCAAGAGTATGCATTAATAACTTAACCCCAACCCAACCAACTAATAACATTGCGGCTTTTTCAAGACTAGGGCGTTTTGTCAATAACTTAACGAAGAATCCTGCTGCATATCGAATAACAATTAAACCTGCAATTGCACCTATTATAATAACAATAAATTTAGCCCCATCCATACCACCAATATCACCCATAGGCGTATCAGGCAAGTCAATGACAAGAGCTACTGCTGCTAAAATAGAATCAACAGCGAATGCGATATCTGCTAATGCAATTTGAGCAACAGTCATACGATAGCTTTTCCCTATTTTCTCTTTTTCTTCGTCGTGCCTTTTTAGTAAATGTTTTAAAGCGATGAAAATTAAATAAGCAGCCCCAATAGCTTGAACTTGCCAAACGTGGAAAAGGAACGAAATAATAAAAATTGCACCAATTCTAAATATAAAAGCTAATAGCAAACCAATATTAATAGCTTTTTTTTGCTGTTCTTCTGGTAAATGCTTTGCTATTATAGCTAAAACTAAAGCATTATCAGCAGATAATAAACCCTCTAAAAGAATCAACATAATTAAAACCCAGCCATACTCTAATAATAAAGATAGTTCCATATTATCCTCCTAAAAATTATTTAAAATATTTTATTAAGTGAATAATTTGTAGAAACTTTAAGTGAAATTTGTCCTTTACTTTTCCAATATTGTCCCATTATATCCACTTCCTTATTCAACTCTTCTACCACATTAGTTTAAGTACAATCCTTCACAATCTCTTCTAAACTGTAACATAGATATCCAATTTTCATTAAAGGTGTTGTGCCACAATCTGGCCAAATACACGAAACCCTTCTCTTATTCAAGAAAATGGCCTTTTTCCGGAATATCACTATGTTATTTTTACCATAAAAAGTCCTTTAGACAAATTACTGTGTAATGACAATAAAGTTGTTTAATTTTTGGTGCAATTGCTGAATAACACCTTATAGATGTAACAATAAAGTCGTTTAAATTGATGGGTTGTTCCACAATCGGGCTTTAATGGAATAATGGTCACAAAAATAATCAAACTTTTTTATAAAAGAATGCTTCAATTAAATATATTAAAAGCGTATTTTGATCAATTTTCAAAACACGCTCTTTCTTTACGATGGCTTTCTTTTATTTTATTATTTTAATTACAACAACCGGAACTTGGTTTGAGATTTCTTCCGTTACAGGAAAGGATCTAGGTGAAAAACAGTTAAAACTTCTGTTGGTAAAGGAATAGGTTATTTTCCCAATCCTGTTATAAATGGTATCTTTAGTATTGCTTTGTCGCAATAGTTACAAATTGCATGAAGGTTATCCTTCCAATCGTAATCGATGACTGCAATATGCTTGAGTGGGCTACGGATTCTATTAAACATTGCTGTTACCGTCTTGCCTAAGAATGTCCTATACAGTATCCCTGAAGCCAACTACATATTATCCTTTGAAATTACCGTCGGAGCTCTGACGACTGACACCTTGAATTAGTAAAATTAGGAAGGAAAATCAAATAACAACCTATCTCAAACTTTATGGCAATGCTGGAGAAGCCTTGAAATTTTATTGCTAAAATAGGAAAACTGCAGACAAGTACGTCTGCAGTTTTCTTCGTTTAAGCCCTCAGTTGGTATTTAATTGAAAGGGTATATTATAGTTCTTCCTTATATCCTAATTCGAATAATACGCCGATTAAAGCTTTCACACCTTCTGCTAAGTCTTTTGGTTCAGTAAATTCTATAGGAGAGTGACTGATCCCCTTGTGACTCGGAACAAATAACATCGCGGTTGGAGCAAGCTCAGCCATAATTTGCGCATCATGCCCTGCGCCACTATGCATCAATTTATAGCTTAAGTCGTTTTTCTCACATTGTCCTTGAAACATTTTAACTAGTCGTTCATCCATTGGAACAGGAACAGCATCCATCCAAAGATCGATATCAAGATTCACTCCAGTTTGTTCCGCAATTTTTTTTATAGTCTCTTGTATTTCCTCAGTAGCCTTTACCAATTCGTTATTATGAGTATGACGACAGTCGATTGTAAAAATCACTTTTCCTGGAACAACATTAACAATGTTTGGTTTTACTTCTACTTTACCAACTGTAGCAACTAGGGGATCACCATATTTCACTGCAATATCATTAATGGCAGTAATCATTCGACTCGCTGCAATCATTGCATCTTTACGATAACCCATCGGCGTTGTGCCTGCATGGTTGGCTTCACCACTAACTTCAATTGTAAAACGACGTTGCCCAACGATATACTGAACAATGCCGATAGGAGTTTGTTCGATTTCTAATACTCCTCCCTGCTCTGCATGTAGCTCGATAAAGGCTCTCACATCTTTACGAATTTCTCTAGACTCATCTCGGAAACCAAAACCTGCCTCTTTCATTGCTTCAACAAAAGAAATACCATTAATATCTGTTATGTTTTCAACTTCTGAGCGTTTAGCTGTTCCTGTAATATTTTTAGATCCCCAGAATGTATAAGGAAAACGGCTACCTTCTTCTTCAGCCATTGAAACTACTTCTAGATTACGTAATGGTTGTCCGTAAGTCTCTTTCAAATATTTCAGAGCAAGAAAACCGGCTACAATCCCTAATTGACCATCATAGGATCCACCATTTTTAACTGTATCAACATGAGAGCCTGTCAATACGGTTTCATTCTGATATGTAGTTCCTTCTAATCGTCCAAATAGATTTCCCACTTCATCATACTGTACCCGAAAACCTTCTTCTTTCATTAAGTTTTCAAGCCCTTGTTGTGCCTCTGTCCATTCAGGCGAATAAAGAAATCGAGTAGTTCCTCCTTCAGAATCCTTGCCAAATCCCCCCAACCAATCTAACAGTCTTACAAGTTCTTTTTCAAGGTCAAGCTGACATGTCTTTATCATATTATCCTCCTACTTTCTAATGGTTCATTGAGAAAGAAGCAATGGATCTAATACTTATTAATAATAAGACCCGTTTTAAAATGCATCAGATTTTTGATAAGGTATTGTGTTCTTACATTATTGAGCTTCAGCTCCAAGTTCTGACGATAAAGTTACTGTTTCTTCTTTTGACTTTCCACTAATAGACAATGCAATTAAAGCTGCTACAACAAGTGCCAAAATCATCATGATAAAAGATGAATTGTATGATCCACTAGTTTGGATCATGTATCCCATTAAGAAAGGAGAAATGAAACCTGCAATAGATCCAAAACAGTTAACCGTCGCTGAACCGGATGCCATAATTTTTGCTGGAAGAGAATCAACAACAAGCGCCCAGAATCCTCCTTGGGCCATGAACATAAAGAATGCTGCAAGACATTGGCAAACGATAACCATTGTTAATGAGGAAGCTTGTAACATGAAATATAATGCGACACCACCAGCTAGTGCGTTAGGTATAAACACCCATTTTCTATTTACTTTTACTTTATCTGATATATACCCTCCAAGAACGATTGCAACTGTACCCACTAAATATGGTAATGCACTAAAGATACCTGTGTCCATAAGAGAAAGACCTTTTTCGTTGATCAGATAAGAAGGAAGCCAAGACGTGAAGCCCCAAAACGTAATATCAAAGAAGAACCAAATAAGCGCCATTTGCCATAAAATTGGTTTTTTTAAGAGTTCTTTGAAAGATACATCAGATTTCTTCTTTTTAGAAGCCTTTTCCTCTACATCTTCATCTAACTCTGCAAGTTCCTCTTTGGTCATTTTAGGGTGATCCTTTGGATTATCTTTAAACTTTAACCAAATATAAATTCCGATTGCTAGTCCTGGAATCCCCATTACAATAAAGACAACACGCCATCCAAAAACTCCAATAATTGCTGCTGCAGTAATAGCCGCAAGAGCCGGTCCTAACGTATTAACTGTTGACTGAATTCCAGTAGCTGTTCCCCGTTGCTTACTAGGGAAGTAGGTAGCAATTGCTTTGTATGATCCACCCGGTAAGCAAGCTTCACCTAAACCGAAGACAAAACGAAGCAATAACAAAAGAGGATAAGAGAAAATAAACCCCGTTAAAGATGTAAAAATAGACCACCAAATAATAGCAACACTCACTACACGACGGAAACCAAATTTATCTGATAACATCCCGCCCGGAATCTGAAACAAGGCGTAACCAGCAAAGAACATACTTAATAATAATCCTTGAGCTGTTGTATTTAAGTTAAGATCTTCCCCGATAAAAGGTAAGGCAATAGTGATAACCATTCGATCCAGGAATGAAAATAACCAGCATAACCATAATACTAATAAAACTGAATAACGAACCTTCCATTTTTTCTTTGGCTGTTCTTGCAATTGATCATTCATTTAAATACCTCCTCGTGTTTTTCACATAATTTGCACCTATAAATAAAGCGCTTTCATATTAGGGATAATAAATAATTCTGACCCTATCAGCCCCTTCTTTACCATTTTCAGACTATTTCTACTATTCCGTAAGTTAAATGATATATAATCCCTTGTACATTTTGTTAAATTAAAAACGAATTGTATTTATTTAGTAGTAAAATGCTTTCATATAGGAACGAAAAGCATCACTTATATCCAGAAATTCTTCTTGCTTTGTATTTCATGTTTTATTGGTAGAATCTAAAATGTGTACAGACGCAAAAAAACTGACGTAAGTTTACGTCAGTTTTTTATAGATAAGCCTCTTCAATTTTCACAGCAAAAAACGAAATAATGGATTAAAAACCTAAGCATTGGCGAACTGTTTTTATATAGGATCGGCTAACCGGTGCTTTAGAACCATCAGAAAAAATTAAATTATAGGTACCATTAAACCATTGTTCTATTTCATTAACATATTCAAGGTTGATGATGTACCCACGATGCACTCTTAAAAAGGAATAACTATCCAATTTTTGTTCTATTTCATATAGAAGAGTATCAATTACGTACTTATCATTTACTGTTTTCACAAATACTTGCCGATTTTCTGTTCCAATATAAATAATGTTATGGATATCTAAAAAAATGATTCGTTCATCTTTGACTACTGCTAGCTTATTAACACTTTTGTCCGGCTTTATTTCTTTTACAGGCTGTGGTCGGTCATCATTTGTCTTTAATTGCTTCCACTTTATTATTTTTTCTAATGTGTGTTCAATTCTTTTTTCATCAAATGGTTTTAAAATATAATCTACTGCATCGAGTTCGAAAGCTGTTAAAGCATACTCATCAAAAGCGGTTACAAAAACAACGAAAGGCGGTTTTTTTAATGAATGAAGTTGTTTAGCTAATTCAATCCCATTTCCTTTTGCCAAATGAATGTCTAAAAAAACAACTTCGGGCTGTAATTGTTGAATTTCCCAAATAGCTTTTTCTATATCATCCGCTTCCCCTGCTATCTCTACTTTTTTGCTTTCAAGAAGTGAGTCTTTAAGGTACTCTCTAGCAAATAACTCATCTTCAACCAAGTAAGCTTTTATCACGATACTCCTCCATCCTTTCATATTGAAGCGGAGCCATAATTGATATGATTGTTCCTTTATTCACCTGACTTTTTATAGAGAAAATAGCCTCAGTGCCAAACACTAATGATAGCCTCTCCCTTATATTTTGTATCGCGATCCCAGTCCCTTTATTTGATCCAATTGCCTTGCTACCTAAGAGCCGCAGCCTTTCTCTTGGAATTCCTATCCCATTATCTTCAATTGAAATTTTGAGGAAATCTCCTTCGTTTAATATAGTAATTTCAATTGTTTCATTTTTAGATCGTTCTGAAAATCCATGAACGATTGCGTTTTCAACAAGAGGTTGTATGGTAAAGGGGGGAATCATTGCCGTTTCCATACTAGGATGTATAGTCGTTTTAAGGGTATATCGCTCGGGAAAACGGGCTTGTTCTAAGGAGAAATACGCCATTACACTTTCCATTTCTTTCTCAATAGGTATTAAGGTCTGTGTTGTCGCACTCGTATTATTACGAAGAAAGGTACTTAATTGAATGAGAAGTTTCCTAGCAAAGAGAGGATCTCTTTTACAAAGAGCGACAATGACATTAATAGAATTAAAAAGAAAATGAGGGTGGATTTGCGCTTGTAATGCTTTTATTTTTGCATTCTGCAGTAAAGCCTTATGACTTTCAATCTCCCCTATTGCTAACTGTGTGGAAAATAACACCTTTAACCCTTCCGCTAGCTCTTGTTCTGCATCATTAAGTTTATAAGGACTTGTATAATACAACTTCAAGGTGCCCACAGGCTTCTCCTGAACAAGCAATGGGACAATAATGATTGCTTTTATTGGACACTGGGAATTATTAATACTCAACTCACTCATGGACTTTAAAGTAAGTATTTCTCCTGTTTGAAGTACTTGTTTCGTTGCATCTTGGTCATTTACCTGCAGGAGGTGGTCATAGATCTTCCTATTTCCTATATGAGCCAAAACGTCAGTAATATCAGTAATAGCTACATAATCTGCATTTGTGTATGTACATAATATTCGCGCAACCTTTTCGCAAGAGTATTCATTTAAGCCTTGACGAAAAAATGGCAATGTTTTATTTGCAATAAATAAAGCCTTCTGAGTCTGTATCGCTTTTGTTTTTTCTTCCTCACGTATAACACTATAAAAGATTAACGCACAGATCCAAATTCCAATTCCATTTACAATGATGATTGGTAATCCTGAAAACTTGATTAATTGGAAAGCAACTTTATGGGATTCAGTAAATACAGGAACTAAAATAATTTGGATTAATAAGATGAGGACACCTATCATGAGAATAAGGGTTGGCTGAATTCTTTCCTTATAAGTAATTTTCCAATTGATCCAACCAGCAATGAATCCCCCTAATACTGTTAGAATGAGAGTTGCCGTACTAATAAACCCGCCTAAAAGAAAACGATGTCCGCCTGCGATCATTCCAGCCCCAATACCTACTGCTGGGCCGCCAAGGATACCGCCTATTATAACACCAATATTGCGGGTATCAGCAATGGCTGTAAATGATTCAATACTATGTTCAGAATAACCTAATGGTATTTTAGAAACATCAGGATGGATAACAACACCCGTGTAATTTCCGATTATTCCGAATATACCGAAAACAAAAACCATAATCAATTTACCACTCCAGCTTAATCGCTGGTTAATCATTTGGCGAAAAACATTGAGTCGTGTAATCAAGAAAGCAATCGTAACAATCATGCACATTCGCCAAATCATTTGATAGATTAGATCCAACATAGAAACTACTCCTAGATTTTTCTTCTTAGAAGCAAGGAAAATCATTATTTAATAAACTAAATCATATAGTAACACGTATTTTCTCACTATTTTTAGATTTCTCGCCAATTCCTCTACCCTGGAATGTTGGAAAACATTACTTCCATTTATTCTACTTTAACACAGTTTCTAGTGGATTTATGAAAGCGGTATCAAATTTATTAGCAGTGGTCTTAGAATGATATTAGTTTCTGTTTTGGGAATGGTTAATACATCCGGGAATTATGCCAACGCTCTACTAAACTTGGATCATTATCGATTCATTGTTTAAAGTTTCGTTTGAAGTATATAATTTTCATCCATACATCATCTGATACTAAAGGTATCAAATAACCACGATGCTAAAATATCAATAAAACGAGATAATTTAAAAATCTTGTACCTTCCCCCAAATGCCCCTCATAAAAATGTCGTCTCTTTTACTCTCAAACATTCTTTATTTTTCTCAGAGCGTTTTTAATTCTGAAAAATCCGAATTGGATACAGGCTTACTTTGATAACATTTCTATTCTGCTTCCTCTAGAAAGGATACTGGACTAAATACTTCATAATGGAAAAATTCATTTGGTACACTCCACTGATTTTAGTTTATAAGATAATAATTTTAAGAAGTATGAAAAAAGCGAAACCCTTCTATATCAAGGGAATCGCTTTTTGTGTTTTTTATCGTTTATGCAGGATTTCATATAACGTTGATAAATCAATTCTGCTTCTGAAGAAGCTTAAAGGCCGTCACTAATTGACCACCTCGTACTTTTATACATTACCTTTATAATTCAGTGACTCATCCCCAGGTAATCCCCTTATTCCCCAGTATGTTTTGGTGTTTCAAAAATTGTAATCTCAATATCTTGAGGGGATATATTCAATATCACTATTTATACGGCTTACAATAAACATTCTTCTATTAAGAAGCTAGAATTTCCTTTTTCAAGTATTCTGCTTCTTTAGTTCAATAAGAAGCTGGCATATGAACCAACCATTGGAAAATCCTGATGTTTATTTTGTCTATATATGGTTAAATAATAGGGCTAGTTTAATTAGCGAGAAGAACCATCCTTTTGTTTGGAGTGCTTGGTCTGCGGGGTCTTTTTTTTCTATTTTGTAAGGGGGTATGAATTGTGAGGAAAATTTATCTCGTGTATACTTTGGATAAAGACTACAAATTCAAACTACTTAACAGTATAAAATCAAGCACACAAGTTTCGAAATATTCTCCTGGTGCATATCACTACAGAAATAACAGTGATGGTTACCGGCAGAAGTTTGGAGTGTTGGCCCATACAAAAATGAAGATGAGACCCGAGCTGCTATCGAGTATTATTACGAAATCTCCGATTCTCAAGAATTTGAAAGATAAAATAAAAGAACTCCGCATCTTCAAAAGGTGTCCCAGGGCGAATGGTTTTAAGGATATCTTATTGAACTAAACTGCGTCTTTAAAGTTGAATACTTGAATAAGAAAAAATGTTTTACTCTTTATTAAAGTAAAGCACCCGGTAGCTTAATAACACCTTAGTTAATTTAATTAATGTTTCACAATAAAATTCACCAATTCGCTAAATGCTTTTTGTGCAGATTTTACATTATATTTTGGAGAGTAGGGGTCACTGAATCCGTGCGTTCCGTTAAATTTATGTAATTCGATATTCTTTTTATCTAAAGTTAAAATTAACTCGTCCACATTAAATGATTGTTCTTCTTTCGGAAAGAATAGCATTGTAGGACATTGTGGTATTAATTCTACATAATCCCGAATACGTGAACCATAGTATCCAACTATTCCATCGACACATTCTTCCTCACTACATAACCAAGCAACAGTTGCCCCTACACTGAACCCAATGATAAATATTTTTTGGTATTCATCTTTAACATCTAATAATATATCTTTTATTTTATGTATAACGTGAGTGAATCCTATGTTCTCCATAAAATTATTGTAAGCATCTTCCTCTTGAGAATAATCAAAAGGTGTCTCTGATTCTAAAAAATTTGGACAAATGACATCAAAACTCTGTTTTGATAGTAATTCACAAAAACTCTTCATATGTTGGTTAATTCCATAAATTTCGTGTATAACAATGATAACAGTACCAGACTTTTTATTTATTTGAATCATTTTGTAGCCCCCTTGAACTGATACTCAATTTATACATATTAATACCAAATTATATCATTCCTTCTTCCACTAACCTGCCACGTTAGTTTAAGTGCAATAATTCACAATCAATTTAGAAAGTAATCTTACTGATCTCCTCCATAATATATTATAAATATCACATTCCTTCTTAAAGAAACGCACCCGTTAGTTGAATAAATTAGCTTCATCTTTTAGAATTCCATAATAAACAAGGTCTATATATTCGTTTTCCTTCATAACGTGACCTCTTAAAACACCTTCTTTTTTCATTCCTATTTTTTCTATAACTCTTCCTGAAGCTGGATTTGAGTGAAAATAACGAGCAAATACTTTATGGTATTGCTTTTCAATAAAAGCAAATTCGAGTATAGCTTTAGCCGCCTCCGTAGCATAGCCATTTCCCCAATGATCTTCTCCAACCCAATAAGCAAGTTCACCGTTATTAAATTTTTGATGGTTAGATAATGCTATTGCACCGTATATCTTTCCCATAACCTTATCGGTAATAGCAAATTCAAAATACTTATTATCATTAAAGTTATCAAGATGATTATTTATCCAAGATAATGCATCCACTTGCGAATATGGATACGGTAAATATAAAGTGTTTTTATATAGATTGTAATTGTTACAAAGCCTTGTAACCTCTGGTGCATCAGTTTCTTTAAATAAACGTAGAAGTAATCTATTCGTTTCTATTGTTTTGTCCGTTTGACTATAAATCATAATTCCCCCCCTCAAAAATAAAACATTCTTTTTAAATTCAGCATCTTCCTTTAAATTCCTCTTATTCAAGTATTCTGCGCCGTTAGCATTCCTGTAGAGAGTTAATTATTGACTTTGATAAAAAAAGAGCTCCTCAGTAAGATTGAATATAGAAACCACTCTAAACTCAAAATCTTA